>JBDKSR010000431.1:0-13438 GCA_039680545.1 Bryobacteraceae bacterium
GCCCTTCTGTATATTGTCCGACAAGCTCTCGGACGGCCTCCTCGCTCAGCTTCCTTGCCGCAGCGACTCGTGGCACCTGATATTCCGCCGCCGCAAGACTGATATGTGGATCGAGTCCGCTTGCCGACGACGTAACGAGATCGACCGGCACAGACGAACTTGGTGTAGGATATTTCCGCAGCATGGCAATTCGAGACTCCGCGGCTTTCTTCAGGGCTGGATTCAGTGGTCCGTAGTTGGAACCGCTCGATGCTGTGGCGTTGTAAGGAACCGGGGTAGTCGCCGAAAGTCTTCCCCAAAAGTAGTCGGGGGCTGAGAACGGCTGACCGATCAATACCGAGCCGACAGTCTTGTCGCCGACGTGCAGGATGCTGCCGTTGGCTTGGTGAGGAAATACCACTTGGGCGATGACCGTAACGACAACCGGATAGACGATTCCCGTCAACAGCGTCAGAGCCGCAAGCAGTACCAACGACGGACGAAGTTGTTTCAGCATGACGACACTCCCTATATACAATTCTAGGCCAAACCGACTGCCGAAAGCAGCAGGTCGATGGCCTTAATCCCAATGAACGGTACAATCAGTCCGCCAAGCCCATAAATCAAGAGATTGCTGCGGAGAAGCTGGGCCGCTCCGACCGGACGATACTTCACACCTCGCAGGGCTAACGGCACCAAAGCGATTATTATGAGGGCGTTGAAAATCACTGCCGACAGGATGGCACTCGATGGCGATGTTAGCCGCATCAAGTCCAGGGCCTTCAAGGCGGGATATGTCGAGGCAAATGCCGCCGGAAGGATCGCAAAATACTTGGCCACGTCGTTGGAAATGCTGAATGTGGTCAAAGCACCACGAGTCATCAGCAGTTGTTTGCCGACGCTGACAATCTCAATCAGTTTCGTCGGATTCGAGTCGAGATCGACCATGTTTCCGGCTTCCTTCGCTGCCTGTGTGCCACTGTTCATCGCTACGGCCACGTCGGCCTGGGCCAATGCAGGGGCATCGTTCGTGCCGTCGCCGGTCATGGCCACCAGACGGCCTCCTTTTTGATAGTCACGAATCAAGGAGAGTTTGGCCTCCGGGGTCGCCTCGGCAAGGAAATCGTCAACACCGGCTTCGGCGGCAATGGCCGCAGCCGTCAACGGATTGTCGCCGGTAATCATCACGGTTTTGATCCCCATCTGCCTCAATTCAGCAAACCGCTCTTTGATGCCACCTTTCACGATGTCTTTGAGTTCAATGACTCCGAGCACCTTCTCGTTTCGGCTGACAACCAGCGGCGTCCCACCTGATTCTGCGACTTGTCGCACGGCAACTCGAACCGATTCAGGAAAAAATCCACCGAGGTTTCGGACGTGTGATTCCACAGCCTCCGCAGCCCCTTTATAGATCGCATGGCCATCGAGACTGACGCCACTCATTCGGGTTCGGGCCGTAAATGGAACGAAGTGCGGTTTGATTTGTTCCAGGTCTCGCCCTCGCATACCAAAACGCTTCTTGGCCAACACGGCAATGCTTCGACCTTCGGGGGTTTCGTCGGCCATCGAGGCCAAATGGGCGGCTTCGGCCAACTCCTGTTCGTTGGTGCCTTCGGCTGGAATGAAGCGAGTCGCCTGCCGATTTCCTAACGTGATCGTCCCTGTTTTATCGAGCAGCAACACGTCCACGTCGCCCGCCGCCTCGACCGCCCTTCCTGACATAGCAACCACATTGGTTTGCGAAAGACGATTCATCCCGGCAATCCCAATAGCCGAAAGCAATGCTCCAATCGTTGTTGGAGCCAGACAGACAAATAGTGCCACCAAAACAGTCAGGCCGATGATATGCCCTTGACCGGAGACTTCCACGCTAAACTGAGAGAACGGTCGCAGTGTGACGACGACCAGCAGGAACAACAGCGTCAATGCCGCCAAGAGAATCGCCAATGCAATCTCATTGGGTGTTTTTTGACGTTTAGCTCCTTCGACCATTGCAATCATGTGATCCAAGAAACTCTCGCCAGGTTGCGTGGTAATACGAACAATGAGCCAGTCAGAAATCACCTTCGTGCCGCCTGTCACCGCACTGCGGTCGCCGCCGCTTTCACGCACAACCGGAGCACTCTCGCCGGTAATGGCACTTTCATCCACCGAGGCAATTCCTTCAACGACCTCACCGTCGCCGGGAATACAGTCGCCCGCTTCCACGAAGACGACATCGCTGGATCGAAGGTCCGATGACGGTACAACGACCAGTTCACCCTTCATCAGCATTTCCTGTGATTTTCTATTAGCGACAATCATGTTGAGCGGTAGGCACAGCTTTTTGGCCGGAGCCACGCTACGTGATCGACGCAATTCGTCGGCCTGGGCCTTGCCACGCCCCTCGGCAATCGCCTCGGCGAAGTTGGCAAAGAGCACCGTGAACCACAGCCAGACGGTGACTCCAAGAATGAACCCAGACGATTCTCCGGTTTCTGTCCACCATGAATTCACCAACAACACCGTCGTGAAGATGCTCCCCAGGTAGACGGCGAACATGACCGGATTGCGAAGCTGCACACGGGGATCGAGTTTTCGGAACGAGGCGGTTACAGCTTCGACTAGAATCTTGGAATTAACGGAGCTAACTTTCGGTATTGCTTTCGACATGATTTGTAATCCTCCTTCACATCGACAGGAGGGTGAGGTGTTCAACGATTGGCCCCAAAGCCAGGGCTGGGAAGAAGCTTAACGCCCCGACAACGATAATCACGGCTATCAGAAGCACGACGAACAGCGGACTGTGCGTCGGCAGTGTTCCAGGCCCAACGGGAACGTTCTTTTTGCTTGCAAGTGATCCGGCAATAGCCAACACCGGAATCATCACACAGAAACGACCGACAAGCATCGCCAGCCCGAGTAGGCCGTTGTAGAATGGCGTGTTGACTCCTAAACCAGCGAAAGCACTGCCATTGTTGTTCGACGTAGAAGAAAAGGCGTAAAGCACCTCGCTAAAACCGTGCGGGCCTGGATTGAGAATCGCTTCTCGTCCCGCTTGCACGGAGACGGCACATGCCGTTCCCAGAAGAACCATCGCACAGGGCAAAAGAATCACAAGTGCAGCCATCTTCATCTCATACGCCCCGATCTTCTTGCCGAGATATTCGGGTGTCCGTCCGACCATCAAACCAGCGATGAACACAGCCACGATGGCGAATACGATCATTCCATAGAGACCGGAACCAACCCCACCGAAGATCACTTCGCCCAATTGCATTAGCCACATTGCGACCAGCCCTCCCAACGGCATGAAGGAATCGTGCATGGAATTGACCGAACCGTTGGATGCGGCGGTGGTCGCAACAGACCAGATTGAAGAGTTCACAATTCCAAAGCGGACCTCCTTCCCTTCCATGTTTCCGCCCGACTGCAACGGGGAGGGCGTCTGATCCACTCCCAGAGAAGCAAGTGAGGGATTATGCTGCTGTTCGCTGATGCACGATACGCCCAGCATAGCAACGAACACGATGAACATTGCGGCCAGCACGGCCCGGCCTTGCCGACGATCACCAACCATTTCCCCAAACGTATAGCAGAGAGCGGCGGGAATGAGCAGAATGGCCAGCATTTCGAGAAAGTTCGACAAGGGAGTCGGATTTTCAAATGGATGAGCCGAATTGACATTGAAAAATCCGCCGCCGTTGGTGCCAAGTTGTTTGATGGCAACTTGCGAGGCGGCAGGGCCGACAGCGATCTGCTGTGTCGTTACCGTCTTTCCCGTTGCATCGACGGTCGGTTCCAACAGCGACACCTGTTGATAGCGAGAGAACGTCTGGACGACGCCCTGGGAGACGAGAACGACAGCGAGTATCAGCGACAAAGGCAACAAAACATAGAGGATGCCACGCACGAGATCGACCCAAAAGTTGCCAATTGTGGCCGACTGGCGACGGGCGAAACCTCGGATCAACGCCACAAGCACCGCCATTCCTGCCGCCGCTGATACGAAATTCTGCACCGCAAGACCGAGCATCTGCGTGAGATAACTCATCGTGCTCTCGCCACTGTATCCTTGCCAATTCGTATTGGTTGTGAAGCTCACGGCAGTGTTGAACGACGAGTCCGGCGAGACGGCAGGCATCCCTTCAGGGTTGAGCGGCAACATCCCTTGAAGCCGTTGAAGGCCGTAAACAGCCAGGAATCCCACAAAGCTGAACGTCAACAGAGCGGTTGCATACTGCCGCCACGACATCTCGGCTTCTCGGTCGATTCCGCCAAACCGGTAGAGCAGCCGCTCCAGTGGTTCGACCACCCGGCTGAAATAGGGCACATGCCCTGAGTATGCCTTCGCCATGTAAAGGCCAAGTGGCTTGACGCACACCAGGAGTGCCGCAAGATAGAGTGCGATTTGTATAATGCTGTTCGTTGTCATGAGAATATCTCCGGCTTCAGCAAGGCGAGCGTCAGATACACCACGAGCACTGCCGCAATAGCAACGGCCATGAGGGTAGTCCAATCCATGTCTATTCCTCCTTCCGCAAGGTCTCAAACAACTTGATGAGTGCCCAACAGCCGCCAAAGAATACTGCCGCTGCCGTTAGCCAAACGAGGTCCATGTCTCTTTCTCCGCTTGAAGGTGTATCCAATGAATTATCACAAAGGCCACGTCAAGAGTGTGTAAAAAAGGAAGTCGCAGGCATAAAGATTTTGTAAAGACGATGCTCCGCTCCTTCTACCGTCCACATCAGGTGACGCCGACAAATGCGGATTATTGATGGCGACCCTATCGCCCCCACAATATTTTTCGGCGGCGATTTTTTTCGAGGCCGCTTTTTGAGAGATATTCAGCCTCTCATACATCAGAGGAAGTTTCTCAGTTTCGAAAAATGCAACAAGAGGCCAATAAGAAAGCCAGGGGTACGGTAGTCACCAGGCGGCCATGCGACCACCCCACCCACCAGGATTTCCGCTGGAATTGTTCAATAACAAAAAAGTTGACAAGAGCATTTGTGATTCGAGGAACTTGTTGAGTGGGGCGTCATCTCAACGATGAAAGGGTCGGTCCACCATTGTCGAAGTGGACCAGCCCGCTTTCGATTTCTCTCACGCCGGTTCAAAGCCGTAGTAGAACCTCGGATCATTTTGAAACATCAGGCTGCCGTCCTGAATGTCCTGACCATGTGAACCAATAACAAACGCATTTCATGACTACAATCCTGCTCGTCATCAACGTCCTTCTTCTGGTTGTCATCGTCGGCCTCCAAGTCACCGCCTTTCTCCGCAGAGCTATCCTCGTCGGATTTCTTTGCCGCCTAGGTAGGCTTCACTCTCGACAAGCCACCGCTCGTGATGCACCGATTCGCCTCCCACACGTCCGCCTAAAGAGTGCTCGGTGAAGATGCGAATTTTCCGCAGGTGGGAGTCGCGATGGCTCATTTTCACTCGTGAACCGAGGTTTTCCAGCCCTAAAGTACCGTGATGTGTGGGGTAGTATTTATTTCTTCTTGGCGGTCCTCGGCCCCGTAGAGCAGAAGAAGCTAAAGTTTCACGGCTTTGCAACGGTCTTTCAGGCAAGTCACGTCGGCTGTGACTTCAGGTCGTGCATCCACGTAGAAACATTTTCTTAAGCGAGGCAGTGTTTACATGGATACCCATACAACGCCAACGTCCTTCGGCGTCGATGCGCCGACGAATGTGTGTGTCGGCCCGCAGTCTGGCGGCTCGGCAAATGACATAGAGCCTCAGAAGGATGCAGACAAGCCAACGCCTTCCGCGACGTCCGTCGCCGAGGCATTGAAAAAATGGAACGTCGATCCAGAGGTGGGACTGACCTCAAGCGAGGCACAATCGCGGCTGGTCCAATATGGCCCGAACGCCCTGGAAGAACATAAGAGAAGTGCATGGAAGACTTTTCTGCTCTACTTCTGGGGACCGATTCCCTGGATGATCGAAGCCGCCGCCTTGATGGCCTTGGTGGTTCAAGACTGGGGCGATTTCATCATCATTTCGGCGTTGCTGTTGTTCAACGCCCTGCTCGGATTCTGGGAAGAGCACGAGGCGTCCAATGCACTCGACGCACTGAAGAATTCACTTGCGCTGAAGGCTCGCGCACTGCGAGACGGCAAATGGGGCGAGGTGGCCAGCAAGGCGATTGTTCCGGGTGACATTATCCGCCTCTATTTGGGCGATGTGGTGCCGGCCGACTGCAAGCTGATCGGAGGCGAATACCTCAGCATTGACCAGTCGGCCTTGACGGGTGAATCGTTGCCGGTCAGCAAGAAGGTGGGCGACGACGCCTATTCCGGCTCGATTGTCAAACAGGGCGAGATGTTCGCTGTGACCACGGCCACTGGCGCCAATACGTTCTTCGGCCGCACCGCGAAACTTGTGGCTGGAGCCGGAAACGTGTCCCACTTCCAGAAAGCAGTCATGAAGATCGGCAATTTCCTGATTGTGGTGGCGGTCTTGATGGCAATTGTGCTCGTAATCGATCGCATTTTCGCCATGCGAGGTCATTTCGATCACGTTGCACTGCTCCGGCTTGCCGAACTGGTGCTCATTCTGTTGGTGGCCTCGGTGCCGGTGGCGATGCCAGCAGTGCTGTCGGTGACGATGGCATTGGGCGCGCAAATGCTGGCTCGTAAAAAGGCAATTGTTTCGCGGCTGGAGTCGATCGAGGAACTGGCCGGCATCGATACGCTCTGCTCGGACAAGACTGGAACCCTCACGCAAAATTCGCTGACGCTCGGCGAGGCCCAGCCGAGTCCCGGCTGCGACGCGCAGCAACTCATCCTGATGGGATCGCTGGCCTCGCGAGCCTCGGACCATGATCCGATCGACAACGCCATCCTAGCGGGGCTCAAAGACGCCGCGGTTCTGAAGACCTACCGGCAGGAACAATACAAACCCTTCGATCCGGTCGGCAAGCGAACGGAGGCGACGATCAAGACGGCGGACCACGCGACGTTTTACGTCACCAAGGGGGCGCCCCAGGTGATTATCGAACTCGCCAAGCTCGAAGGCGATGATTTGGCCAGGGTCGATAAGATCGTGAACGATTTTGCGGCCAAGGGCTTTCGTGCCATCGCCGTGGCCAAGGGCAACGGTGACGGCAATTGGACGTTCCTAGGGATCCTGCCATTGTTCGACCCGCCGCGTCCCGATTCCAAGGACACAATCGCACAGGCGAAGGAGTACGGAGTGCGTGTCAAGATGGTCACCGGCGACAACGTGGCCATCGCCAAACAGATCTCGGATCAACTCGGTATGGGAACCAACATCCAGCCCGCCACGTCGCTCTTCCCGGGCGACGTCATGAAAGGCCAAATTCCCCTGAATGCCGCTGATCGCATCGACCACGCCGACGGCTTCGCCCAAGTGTTTCCCGAGCACAAGTATGCAATCGTGAAGGTGCTCCAAGGCGACGGCCATATCGTGGGCATGACTGGCGACGGGGTAAACGACGCACCGGCCTTGAAACAGGCCGACGTGGGGATTGCAGTTTCGGGGGCGACCGACGCGGCCCGCGCGGCTGCGGCGCTCATTCTGACCGCGCCCGGACTCTCGGTGATCATCGACGGGCTGGCCGAGTCACGCCGCATCTTCGAGCGCATGATGAGCTACGTCCTGTACCGCATCGCAATGACCATCGCGATCATGGGCTTCGTTGTCTTGGCGTCGATCTACTACGGGTTCTTCCCGTTGACCGCGCTGATGCTGATCGCATTGGCATTGTTGGACGATGTGCCGATCATGACGATCGCCTTCGACAATGCGAAGGCGCCAGCCGCACCGGTCAAGTGGCAGATGGGGCGGACGTTGACCATCTCTTCGGTGCTCGGGCTGTTCGCCGTGGTGCAGAGTTTTGGATTGCTCTACTTGGGCGACACGGTCTACAAACTTGATCACGCGCACCTGCAAACGATGATGTTTCTCCAACTGGTGGCCGGTGGCCATTTGCTGCTGTTCGTCACGCGGACGCGAAACTCGTTCTGGATGCCGCCGTATCCCAATGCCCGGCTGTTCTGGGCTATCGTAATGACGCAAATCGTCGCGGTGTTGATGTGCGGTTTCGGCCTGCTGGTGCCCACGCTGTCATGGACGGTCATCGGACTTGTGTGGGCCTACAACCTGGGCTGGATGGTGGTTCAAGACATTGTTAAGCTCGGAATCGAACGCCTCGTTGAGGGGCGAGTCTCGGGCAGCGAACCGCTGCATAAGATTTGGTGCTATCCATTGGGAACCCATTGCGGACTCCACCAACACCGGCAGTCTCCCGTGGCGGTCGCGGCGGAATCATGAACACGCCTCAAACAGGTGCCCAACCATGACGGATTATCGAAAAAAGCTCGGTTTTGAACCCGACAGCAACGCCAAGCTGCGCGACTTCGATCCCGCCTACCACGGCAAGCACGAATCGCACAAGGACGCTCTCCCGGAAATCGAGGCAGCTCTCCGGAAGATGGACGAGTTGCAGTATGTCATGTATGCCGAGAAGAAGCATTCGCTGCTGATCGTGTTGCAGGGACTCGACGCGGGCGGTAAGGACGGAGTGGTTCGCCATGTCATCACCGGGATGAACCCGGCTGGCTGCCGAGTTGTCGGATTCAAGCAGCCGACCGTCGAGGAGCTCGAACACGACTTCCTGTGGCGCGTTCATCCGCATGTGCCCGCGAAGGGTGACGTCGGTATTTTCAATCGCTCGCACTACGAGGACGTCCTCGTCGCGCGGGTTCACGATCTCGTGCCTAAAAACGTCTGGTCGGGGCGCTACGACCTGATCAACGATTTCGAGAAACTGCTCGTCAAGCAAAACGGAACGACCATCCTGAAGTTCTTCCTCTACATTTCCAAGAAAGAGCAGTTGAAGCGGTTCAAGCAGCGTCTGGACGATCCGGCGCGGCAATGGAAGATCAGCAACTCGGACTACAAGGAGCGGGAATACTGGGACGATTACATCGAGGCGTTCGAGGACATGCTGCGCAAGACCAGCACGAAGCACGCCCCATGGTACGTCATCCCGTCGAACCACAAGTGGTTCCGCAATCTGGCGATCTCGCAAATCATCGTCCGCACGCTCGATGAGTTGGGGATGTCGACGCCGAAGCCGACCATCGATATGGCCGAAATTCGCCGCGAGTATCACGAGGCGGAGGAGGAAGAGGCCGATCCGAAGACGAGCAAACGCAGCCCGGCCGATGAGACGGACGTCCCTTGTTTGATTGGAGCAAAGCCATGAGCGACATACTTCCGGTCGTCTACCTTGCCCGGCATGGCGAAACGGCCTGGGCCATCACGGGGCAGCACACCGGATTGACCGATCTGCCGTTGACCCAGCGAGGCGAGCGGAACGCTCGCGCCCTCGGAGAGCGATTGCGTGGATTGCGTTTCGCCGAAGTCTTCACCAGCCCGTTGCAGCGAGTCGCCCGGACGTGCAAACTGGCCGGGTTCGGCGATTGGGCCGAAATCGACCCGGACCTGGTGGAATGGGACTACGGCGCGTATGAAGGCCGCCGCACGCCGGACATTCACAAGGAACGGCCGGATTGGCAGTTGTTCCGCGACGGATGCCCGGGCGGCGAATCACCGACCGACGTCGCCCAGCGGGCCGATCGCATTATCCGTCGCGTGCGAGGCGTCGGCGACAACGTGTTGGTCTTCTCCAGCGGACACTTTCTTCGCGCCTTCGCGGCGCGTTGGCTCGGCCTGGAAATCGCCATCGGGCGGTGTTTCATGTTGAGCACCGCCAGCCTGAGCGCCGTCAGTTATGAACACAAGCTGTCGCAGCCGGCGATCCGGCTCTGGGACGACACCCGCCATGTCGAAGTCGCCTGCGATCCGCACATGGGCGCGCAATTAGACCAAGTCGACCACCAACATGAACTGTGCCAGACATGAAGATATTCGTATGTAACTCCGGTTCCAGCAGCCTGAAGTTCAGTCTTTTCGACTCGGTCAGCGAGCAATCGCTCGCCGAGGGCGAAATCGACTGGACGACGACGCCCACGCAGTTGGTGTGGCATTGCCGCGGTCAGAAGGTCATCCGCGAGAATCTGCGGCCTACCCAGCACGCCGAAGCGGCCGCCCACATCCTCGACGACCTCCAAAACCATCCGTCGGCGCCCTTGCGGGGGCTTGATGAAATCGGCGCCGTCGGCCACCGCGTGGTTCACGGCGGCGACCGATACACGAAGGCTGTTGTCATCACGCCGGAGGTCAAGCGGGTCATCGGCGAATTGTCGGAACTGGCGCCGCTGCACAATCCGGCGGCGCTCGAAGGCATTACGGCCATGGAGCAAATGCTCCCCAACACGCCGCAGGTCGCCGTGTTCGATACGGCGTTCCACTCCACGTTGTCTCAGGCTGCCCGGACCTATCCGTTGCCGTATCACTGGACGAACGAGTGGGGCATCCGCCGCTACGGTTTCCATGGACTGAGCCACAGCTATTGCAGCCGTCAGGCAGCGAAAGTGCTGGGCCGGCCGGACTTGCGGCTCGTGATCGCCCACTTAGGCAACGGTGCTTCGCTGACCGCGGTGCTCAATGGAGCGAGCGTGGACACCTCGATGGGATTCACGCCCATGGACGGCATCATGATGGGAACCCGCTGTGGCAGCCTGGACCCGGGCATTCTGATCTATGTGGCGGAATACAAGGGTCTCAATGGAAGACAAATGGACGACGCGCTCGACGATCACGCCGGATTGCTTGGCGTCTCCGGCATTTCGTCCGACATGCGCGAGGTGTTGGCCGCGTCGGCCGAAAACCCGGACGCCCAGCTTGCCATCGATGTCTACGTCCACCGCATTCGCCAGACGATCGGCTCGATGGCGGCATCGCTCGGCGGCATCGACGCGATGGTGTTCACGGCCGGCGTGGGCGAAAACTCGCCGGCGATCCGCCGCCGGGTCTGTGAAAACATGGAGTTCCTCGGTCTGGAACTTGACCAGGAAGCGAACGAAAGCTGTCGGCCGGACGCCGACATCGCCTCGCCGACATCGCCGGCGCGAATTCTCGTAATCGGCACTCACGAAGACCTGACGATCGTGCGCGAAACGCATCGTTTGCTGTCTTCGACGTTGGACCAGTCGCTGCAAAGCGAATGCGTCCAGGTTTTTTCATGATTCAACCTATCAGGAGCATGAGACTAATGGCCACTACAGTATCCGACTCGACCAGTCAGGAATCCGTTTTCGCGTTAGGTCCGACGTCTTCCGCCGGCGCCGCGAACGAGTCCATTTCGGCCTATGGCCCGGCGCGTTCCACCGTCGCCGCAAGCCCGCTCAAGCCCGACGAACTGAAGAAGATCGACGCCTACTGGCGGGCCAGCCTCTATCTGAGCATGGGCATGCTCTACCTCAAGGAAAACCCGCTCCTGCGCGAGCCTTTGACGAAAGAGCACATCAAGGAACGATTGCTTGGGCATTGGGGTTCCGACGCCGGCCAGTCGTTCACCTACATCCATTTCAATCGGCTCATCAACAAGTACGACCTGAACGCCATCTACATCGCGGGGCCCGGCCACGGAGCGCCGGCCGTGCTGTCGAACGCCTATCTCGAAGGGACGTATTCCGAGATTTACCCGACGATGAGCGAAGACCTGGCGGGAATGCAACGCTTTATGAAGCAGTTCTCGTTCCCCGGCGGGATCGGCAGCCACGCCACGCCGGAGACCCCTGGCAGCATCCACGAGGGAGGCGAGCTGGGCTACAGCATCTCGCACGCTTTCGGGACCGTTTACGACCACCCGGACCTCATCACGCTTTGCATGGTGGGCGACGGCGAGTCGGAGACCGGCCCGCTGGCCACCAGTTGGCACAGCAACAAGTACCTGAATCCGATCACCGACGGGGCGGTCATTCCGGTCCTGCACCTGAACGGATACAAGATCAACAACCCGACCCTTCTGGCACGCATCAGCCACGAGGAGTTGGAATCGCTGTTCATCGGCTACGGCTACACGCCGCTGTTCGTCGAAGGCAGCGACTACGAAAGCATGCACCAGGCGATGGCCGCCACGATGGAGCATTGCGTGTTGGAGATTCGCAAGATCCAGGAGAAAGCAAGGACTAGCGGCAAGGCGTTCCGGCCGCGCTGGCCCATGATTGTTCTTCGCACGCCGAAGGGCTGGACGGCGCCGCGCGAAGTGGACGGACACTACCTCGAGGGGTTCTGGCGCGCTCACCAGATTCCGATCACCGACGTGGTCGCCAATCCCAAGCATCTGGCCGTCCTGGAGAAATGGATGCGCAGCTACAAGCCGGAAGAGCTTTTCGACGCCGAAGGGCGGCTCATTCCCGAGCTGAAGGCATTGGCGCCGAAGGGCTCCCGACGGATGAGCGCCAACCCGATCGCCAACGGTGGACTCGTTCGCAAACCCCTCGACATGCCCGACTACCGTGACAGCGCCATCAAGGTGGACAAGCCCGGCGTGACCCGGGCCGGCAACGTTCCGACGCTGGGCAACTATCTCCGCGAAGTCATGCGGCAGAACATGCACAAATTCCGCGTGTTCGGCCCCGACGAGACGCAGTCGAACCAATTGCAGGCCCTCTACGAGGTCTGCCAGAAGGTATGGCTCGGCGAGTACTTCCCGGAAGACGCCGACGGCGGCAACCTGTCGCCCAACGGCCGCGTCATGGAGATGCTCAGCGAGCACACCGTCGAAGGGTGGCTCGAAGGCTACATCCTCAGCGGCCGGCACGGCTTGATCAACAGCTACGAGCCGTTCATTCACGTCGTCGATTCGATGTACAATCAGCACGCCAAATGGCTTGAGAAGTGCAACGAGTTGGCTTGGCGAGCCCCGATTTCGTCGCTCAACCTGCTGATCACGGCTCTGGTGTGGCGGCAAGATCACAACGGCTTCACGCACCAAGACCCCGGATTCCTCGACGTGGTCGCCAACAAGAGCCCAACGGTTACGCGGATCTACCTGCCGCCCGACGCCAACACGCTGTTGTCCGTTGCGGACCACTGCCTGAACAGCGTCAACTACGTGAACGTGATCGTGGCCGACAAGCAGGTCCACTTGCAGTATCTCGACATGGACGCGGCGATCGCGCACTGCACGAAGGGCCTGGGTATCTGGGGCTGGGCCAGCAACGACCAGGGCGGCAAGCCCGACGTCGTCATGGCCAGTTGCGGAGACGTGCCGACGATGGAATCGCTGGCCGCCACCGCGCTGCTGCGTGAACACCTACCCGACGTGAAGATCCGTTTCGTCAACGTTGTGGACCTGTTCAAGCTGACGCCGAACACGGAGCATCCCCATGGCCTGACGGACCGCGAGTTTCAGGAGATTTTCGCTCCGGACACGCCCGTGGTCTTCAACTTCCATTCCTATCCGTGGCTGATCCACCGTCTCACTTACCGCAGGCCCGGCCAGCACAACATCCACGTGCGGGGCTACAAGGAGAAGGGCAACATCAACACGCCCTTGGAATTGGCCATTCGCAACCAGACCGACCGGTTCAGC
>JBDKSR010000432.1:0-5777 GCA_039680545.1 Bryobacteraceae bacterium
TCCGGCCCATACATCTCCGGGAACAGATAACCAGATTTGTATTGCTCGCCCTCGGCCGCGAATTTCAACACCTCGAACTGCGGGAAATCCGGATCGTTCACCATCGCCTTTTTGATCCGCCCCGCCACGTCGTCCACGTTCCACGGCGTCGCGCACACGATCACCAGCGCGCAGTTCGACCTTCTCGTCAGCACGTCGTTCGTAAACGAAAACCACGTCGCGTCCCGATACGCCTGGCTCTCCGCCTCCTCCCGGTTTTTGCAGTAGTCATCGACTTCGATCAGATCGCCGCCCTTGCCGGTAATCGATCCGCCCAGGCCTACCGCGTTGACCTCGCCGACCGATCCCTCAACCGCCCATTTGCCGACGGCGTTCAGCCTCCTGGACAGCGTGACCTCCGGAAAGACCTCCTGATATCTCTCGCTTCCGATGATCAGCTTGGTTTTTGCTGAAAACGACTCCACCAGGTCCGCGCCGTATCCCGTCATGATTACGTTGGGCTGCATCGCCGCGCGCCGCCCCAGAAACCACGCCGGCAGCGCCCTGCTCACGATGTCGCTCTTGCCGTGCCGAAACACGACCTGCACCAGCAGGAACGTCGATATCCCCCGGTCCAGGTCGTTCACCGCCCGCGTGATTCGGTCCGTGATCGCCCACGTGTGGATCCCACGGATCAGCGGCGTCGGCATCCACCAGCAGTAATCCATGAAATAAAACAGGTGCCGCCGCGCCAGCTCCCGCCGCACTTCCTCTACCACCAGCCCCTCATCCACCGCCAGCGCCATGCGGGTTAACCCTTAATTGTTTTCAATTTGTTTATCGCACTTGGTGCATCGGCGGTGCGACCACGCTTTCCCGTCGTAGTAGCTGTGATAATCGATTTTGAAATCGTGCCGGCAGGACCGTTGCTTATGCCACAGCTTCAATTTCTCGAGATAAACCGCAGCGATCAAGCAGATCGCAAACAGGAATACCAGGCCCAAAACAATAAGCCCGAGAATATCGCCGATTGTGTAAATGAACATGGTCCCCTCATTTCAGTGTTTTTCTCTCATCACTCATCTCTCATCACTCATCACTCGTCACTCATCTCTTGCCACTCGCATACTTCTCCACCGCCCTCACCAGCACCTCGTCGGGCACGGTCCGCAGCGGCCGCGACACCCGGCGATCCCGCACGTCCAGCTTCTTGGGTTTGTCATAGCCCATCATCTGGCTGAGCCGGTTAACATACGTCGTCAGGTCGCGCATCTTGCGCTTGCATATCGGCCCGTCCTCGCCCCCATCGATAAACTCCACGTCATACGCCAAACCATACCCGGCCTGCGCTTCGTCTCCCTTCGGCTCCTGATACTCGGCCCCTCGGATGTTCAACCGCTCGCCCTCCGCCATTACCGCCCTGATCACGCTGCTCAGCGCCGCGCAGCATTCCTCGTGCGTCAGGATCGCCCGGTCTGCCGCACGCGCCTTTAGCCACGCGATCCGCGCCGCCACTTCCGGCCGACGCGCCAGCCGGCACGCCTTCTCATGTATGGTTTTGGCCTTGTAATTCTTCGCCGATTCGGCAAACGCAGAACGATAGGCGTCCGCCTGGCTCATCCCCAGGCACGCCTGACAAAACGCCTCATGCCGCGAGTTGCGCAGAGGCTCGTTCTGGCCTTCGCGAGCGCTCCTCATGCCCCAACCCCGTCCTCCAGCCGACACCCGGTGTCAAGCGTTTTTCCCCGCGTGCTCAGGAAATTCTGCTTTAAATAATGCAATCTGGGTCTCGTCCATCTGCCGCGCAACCTGTTTCGCCAGGACCTCATACTTGTCAGAGGCCAGCATGGTTTCGCTGTCATTGACAATCGTGGAGACCGCGACGCCAGCGGTTTGAAGCTGGCGCGCCATGTCGAGCTTCCCCGCATAAAACCCGAGATCATACGCAAGTCGGTTCAGTCTGGCGATTCGCTTGGCGAATATCAGTCCGAAGATTTTCCACAGGATTTCCATTGTCTCCTTGCCTCTTCCTTGTTTTTCACTTGCTAAAACTATTCCCCATGCGGTATATATTCTTGATGAAGAAAGAATACACCACCGCCGAAGTCGCCGCCGCGCTTGACCTCTCGCCGCGTCGCGTCCGCGCCCTCGCCGCCGATCGCGGCCGTGGCCGCAAACTCGCCGGCCGGCTTGTCTTCTCCGCCGCCGACCTGGTCAACCTCTCCGTTCGCACTCCCGGACGGCCCACGAAAGGATCCCATTAAATGTCTCAGCTCAGCACGATCCGCAAGCCGCATCCCTGTGCCTGCTGCCGCGCGCCCATCCCTGCCGGCGCACGCGCCGAACTCCGGCGCGCCTTCTCGCCGGCGCGCCGCAAATACATCACGCTTTACCTGTGTGAGTCCTGCGCCGATCGCTCAGCCCTCAACCGCGCCGCCGCCGCCATCGCCATCGCCCACGCCGATCCCGCTGAAATCCCCGGCCTGCTTGCCGCCCAGTTCGGCCGGCCCGTCTCCCACTCCATCACCCACGGCTACGCCTTCGCCGCGTAAGGCAATCGTCGATCCGCTTTTCAATTTCGTCGGCGGCATTTCGGGCCTCTCTCCGTTCGCATTCGTAACCCTTTTCGCCGCGATACTCGTTTTCGTCGCGTCCCAACTGCCGAAGGCTTTTGGCGTCAACCAGCATGTCCTCCAGCTCCCGAATCCTCTCGGCCTGGTCCGAATTCTCCGTCGTCGATGATATCAGTTCGATGTCGCACGGGTTTCCCAAACGACACACGGTTTTCACTTCCTGAACGATCGATACCGAGTCCGGACCCGTCACGACCCACATCAGCCCAGGCTCCCCGTTCTCGTCCTGGTCGGGTAATTGCGCCAGCCAGTCCTTCATCTCGCGAATCGTCACCCCTTCTTTATTCTTCAGGCTATCCATTTTCATCTCTTTCGTCCTTTAGGTCCTTTTCACTCGCCTCTATAATTCATTATTCCTTTTTTTTCTTCTCCGCCAGCTCCGCCACCGCGGCCAGCAGCAGCATGGTGTCCGTCGCGTTGAGCTCGCCCTTTGCATGCATGCTCTTCATCAGCCGCCGCGCCGCGTCGATGTAGCTCGTTTTCCAGGCATCGGCCAGCGTCTCGAGCATCGTTTTGACCTGACCGACCGTGTCGGCGTATTTCTCGCCCAGGATTGTCCGCGCCGCGCGCCGCGCCTCAATGACCCGCGCAGCTAACACCATCGCCGTAAACGGATCCTCCGCCCTCTTTTTCACCGCTCTGCCATGCCGCATCATTACTTGTCCTTTACTCAATAAGTTTGTTTGCGCGGCAGACACTCACGATCGCCGCCGCGATTTTTCCGGTCGGATAGCACACCGCCTCATCGTTGTTGCGCCGAATACACTCATCCCACGGAGTTCGTCTCTTGAGTTTGGCGTAATAAATGCCCGCGTGCGCGGCTTCATGCGTGATGATCTCCATCGTTAGATGCCGCCTCAGCAGTCCGATCAAACAGAAGTAGCGAGGATCCGTTTCAATCCATGGTTTGCTTTCCGTCCCGTTTTTGAATGAAACGACCTCCATCATGAGTGAGTTGACCGCGCCAAGACAGCCCGGCCCCAAATCGGTTTTGAATAAAACCCTTCGCCAGAATTCGCGCATGTGCTTCATGCTGTCGAAGACAAGGAGTTTTGCTCTGAGCCGGCCCTGGTCGATCCCAAGATCGGACTCAAGAACGATCCCCTTCGCGATGCGCATTCGCAGGCAATAACGCGGCAGTGGTTTTCGATTGCACCTTAGCCTCATTCACCAACCGCCCTCTCCACAATCGACACCAGATCCTCGCGACCAAGCGGCCCCATTCTTTCGCCTAAATCCGCACGGCTCACGATCAGCCGAGCCGTTGGGCTGAATTTATCCCGATCAACTTTTTCGGCAATGTATAGGTAATCGCTCATTCCGTGTGCTCCGCGCTTTCCGTCGTTGAAACATCCCCGTCTTGCAACTCCCGGAGCGCCATCCGCGCAAACATCTTGAGCGGCTCCTGTGCATCGTTCGCCAGTTGATTTGTGACCGATGTTTCCGGGAGTTTCTCATAGTCCCTGATCTGCTTGAACCATCGCCCGGCCGTTTCGAGTCGCCGCCTCGATTCCTTGATCTCCGTCATGGCGTTGTCGATCTGGGTGCAGAGCCCCAGCAGGTCCGGAAGCGGATCGATATCCGGATGAAAGCTTTTGAGCAACCGCTCCAGATAGCCGTATGCCGCCGACGATTGACGCCGCAGTTGTAAATAACCCATTATGCGACACCGCCTTTCTTTTGTTTCACAGTCCACGGCAGTTCCCTCACGCGAAGGTCAAGCGGCCAATTGACCATGTTGGCCCCCGCCGAATCTAACGGCTCGCCATCCGTGGTAAAGTATTTCCACCCTTGCGCCTTGGCCCACACAGAGCCCATCTGCTTGACGTAACACGGCACCGCCGCCGCCGCGCACTGATCGCGAATCGACCTGATCCACTCGACGTTGCACGGTCTCGCGTGTGGGCCAGACTCGCCGCCGACGATCACGCCCTTGAGTCCGTAAAGCATTTCCGGCTTCGTGTATCGCTCAAGTTTATCAGCGAGTGTCATTTGGATGATTTCATCTGTTCCGGATGCCTTTGGCCTGAATGTAATCGGTCCCAACAACGGCTCAATTGACAAGACTGTGTTCCATGCAGCCTCTCGGCGCGCGAGTTTCATCAGATACGGCAGCCTCTCATCAGCCGTCGGCTGGTCCTCGACGCTCACGCCGAGGAAGACGTTGGGGAGCGGAGCTTTCAGATAAGCATCTTCGGTTTTGCGGCGTCGGCATTCAGGGCACGGAATCCAATGGTTTTTCTCTGTTGGACAATCCTCTCCCCATTGATCGGGAGAGTCGATATATTCAACAGCCCCGTCACCACAGCATCGCGGGCATTCATCCTCATAGCACATTTCTTCGCGTTCGCGTTTGATTTCCGCCCAGCGCAGAGCCTTTTTTGTTGAGTATTCCGCCATCCGCTCCGGCCTCTTCGTCAGTTCTACAAACGTGTGCTGTGGGCATAGCGCCTCTACAGCCTTAACCTGATCAATAAATTCATCGGGAACGTTCGGATGATAAAGGTCGCTCACCGAGTTGACGAAGATCACTCGCGGCGCGCGCAAGCGCAGCGGGATTTCGAGTCGGTCGGGATAGCAACGAACCGTCTCGAACGGTTGCGCGTAGCAATCCGGCATCTTTTTTCCGGCCAAATACGCCTTATGCCGCTTGTCGTGCAGGGATTTTGCATAGCAATGTGCGCATCCAGCGCTGACTTTCGAACAGCCAACTACGGGATTCCATGTCTCATCGCACCAACTGATTCCGGTTGTCATTTCGCGGCCTTCTTTCTCGCCTTCGGCTCGTGCTTGCGGACATCGACGCGCACGGCGCGGGCGTGATCAAATTCGCGGGCTATCTTGATAGCATCGTCGCGCGTCGTCGTATCCCAATCGAAGTGATCGGAACGGAAGCGATAACGCGGATTGCCATCGGGAACTTCCACCGCCCACCTCACTTCGACATGATCGTTGCGCGTGCTCATGGTCTTTTATCCTTAATTGCTTCACCAAAGGCTTGTCCAAGTTTGACCCCGGCCCATGTGATAGCTAGGATGGCGAAGATTCTTAAGATTGCTTCGGGCCAACTCATGATTCCCTCGTTTCTTCGGCCTGGTCGCTGGCCGGTTCCTCGTAAAGATCGGATACGTCAAAGCTACCGGCGGCCATCTCGCCCGTTCCCCC
>JBDKSR010000433.1:0-17465 GCA_039680545.1 Bryobacteraceae bacterium
AGCAAGCCTTTGCGAACATTGACCGCCTTCTCGCCGAGGGGATAGAGCGCTGGACGGCAGCACTCAAACTTCAACCGAACGACTTCAGCGCGCATCACGAACTCGCAAGGTCGGCCCTTGATCGTGGCGACGCGAGGCTCGCGGCCGAGCACTTCGAACAGGCCTGGCGTCTGCGTTCCGATCTCCCTTCCGTGCTCGTAGAACTGGGCCGTGCCTGGACCGAAATCGGCGAAGGCGAACGTGCCATGGCGGCGTTTCTGGCGGCTTCCCGGGGAACGGAGCCGCGCGCGGCCCAGGAGGCTCGGGCGCTGCTGCCGGTACGGTCTCCCGGCGACCGCGAACTTCGTAACGCGATCGGGTTGGACCCAAAGAACGCCGAACTTCGCCGGGAACTCGCGCACCTGCTGGCCGCAGCAGGAAAGACGGAGGAAGCCGCGGCGGAGGCCGCCATGCTTCCGAAGCCATCTCCCGCCTCCGCGCCGTCTGTTGACCCAAAAGAGATGGGCCAGCGAAGTTACGAAAAGGGCTACCTGCCCGACGCGCTCAAGTATTACAGCATGGCGAACGAGGCCGATCCGCTGGATTTCGAGGTTCTCCTCAAGCTCGGCTGGACGAACAACCTCCTTCGGAGGGACCGTGAGGCGGCGCGCTGGTTCGCCCTTGCAAAAAAGAGTCCTGATCCGGGGATTTCACGAGAAGCCTCGCGAGCAGAGAAACAGATTCGTCCTTCCGCGGCTCGTTTTCGCACCTCCGCGTGGTTCTTCCCAAGCTATTCTTCCCGCTGGCGGGACATGTTCACGTATGGGCAGGCAAAGGTTGAGATGCGCCTCGGCTCCCTTCCCCTACGCACGTACCTTTCGACACGGTTCATCGGCGACACACGGACCGCCGCCAGTTCCAACCTGCCGCAGTATCTATCGGAAAGCTCATTCATCTTCGGCGCCGGCATCGCGACGGATTACTGGCGCGGATTCACGCTCTGGGGCGAGGCCGGCAGCGCGGTCAACTATCTCAGTAACCGGCGTGACCTGCCGCGAGCGGCGCCCGACTATCGAGGCGGTGTCGCTTTCCATCGGGGTTTCGGCCGGCTGCTCGGTTCCGCCACATCCGGTGCGTTCTATGAGACGAACGCCGACGGCGTCTTTATCAGCCGCTTCCAGAACGATTTCGTACTTTACGATCAAAACCGGTTTGGGCTCACGCTGCCGGCGGTCGAGCCGCTGGGCGGGTTGCAGACGCAACTGTATTGGAACGCCAACGCGAGTGCTGACGCGCGCAGCCAGTCCTGGGCCAACACTGTGGAGACGGGGCCGGGCCTCCGCCTTCGATGGAAGGCGATGCCGCCTGGTTGGCTGTTTTCGGCGGATTTCGTTCGCGGCGCGTACACGAGAAACGAAGGGAATTCGCAGCGTCCGAACTACTTCGATTTGCGGATCGGAGTCTGGTATTCGCTCACGAGGTGACGTATGATGCGCCCCCGAACGCTCCTGCTTCTCTTCCTTTGCCCTCTCGTGCTGACGGCCACGGCCTCATACCGCGTAATCGGCGGCGACCCAGGGCCCTGGACGCAAATCTTCGGGTCGGTTGGTTTCCAGGCGGGCAGCGAGGACTCGGCGAGCATTTTCGTACTGCGTGATGGAAAGAGTGAGGACGCATCCTCCTGGATGGCGCGCGTTGAGGGTGGAGCCTATCTCATCCTCGAAGGTGACTCTCCCCTTACGCGATCGTTCGGCTTTGCCCCCCGCGACACCCGTGTTACGGTCTCCGGGGTGCAGGACCTTCGGCGACCGGAACTCTCGATCGTCTGGGAACGGAAACTGGAACTCCCCGTGTTCGACGTCCCGCACGGCGCGCGGATCTTCTGCCGGGAGCGCTGGCAAAGTGCCCCGTTGCTTGCGGGCTTCCGGCGGGGAGCGGGGGCCGTGCTTTGGCTCGCCACCTCACCCGGAGAACGCGGATTCGAACGCTTCCCGTTTCTGTTGCATGCGCTCTCGGATCTGGGCTTACAACCTCCCTTCCGGTCACGCGGCCTGTGGGCATTTTTCGATTCCGCCTACCGCGCACGCGCCGATCTCGATTACCTGGCCGATCGCTGGCGCGAGGCCGGCATCTCCGCGCTGCACGTCGCCGCGTGGCACTATTTTGAGCCCGGCACTCAGCGCGACAACACGCTTCGCGCCCTCATCGACACCTGCCATCGCCGCGGAATCCTGGTCTACGCATGGTTTGAATTACCCCACGTCAGCGAACAGTTCTGGGAGAAGCATCCCGAGTGGCGCGAGAGGACTGCCCTGCTCCAGGACGCGCATCTCGACTGGCGCTACCTCATGAACCTCACAAATCGCGACTGCTTCCGGGCCGCGGCGGCCGGGGTGCGCGGCTTGATCGAGCGGTTCGAATGGGATGGCGTCAATCTTGCCGAACTCTATTTCGAGTCGTTACAGGGACACGCTACGCCTTCGCGATTCACTCCGATGAATGACGATGTCCGGCGAGAGTTCCGCGGCCGCGCGGGCTTCGATCCTGTCGAGTTGTTCGACGCCGCCTCACCGCACCACGCCGCGGCAAATCCTTCCGGCCTCCGATCCTTCCTCGACTATCGCGCGGAACTCGCGATCCACATCCAAACCGAGTGGATCACGGAACTTGAGAATCTGCGGCTGGCAAGGCCCGACCTTGACCTCGTGCTGACCCATATTGACGACCGCTCTGCCCCCGAGACCCGTGACACTGTTGGCGCGGATGCATCCGCCGCACTGCCATTGCTCGACCGCCACCGCTTCACCTTCCTCGTTGAGGACCCCGCGACAGTCTGGAATCGCGGGCCCGAACGTTACGCCGAGATCGCCCGCAACTACTCCACGATTACGGCTCACCGGGGCCGTCTCGCCATCGACATCAACATCGTGGAGCGGTATCAGGACGTGTATCCCACCAAGCAGCAGACGGGCATCGAGCTGTTTCAGCTTGTAAACTCCGCTTCGCGCGCGTTTCCTCGTGTCGCACTGTACTTCGAAAAGTCGATTTTGGCGCCCGATGTCCCATGGCTCGCCTCCGCGGCAGCGGCTGTTGAGAAATGCGAACGTATTGGGACAAAGCTGGTCGTCGAATCGCGTCAGGGCGTGGGTGTTCCGTGGAAGGGCGCGGCGGAAGTGAACGGGAAGCCGTGGCCCGCGCTCGACGGTGAGACCGTCTGGCTGCCTCCCGGGCGGCACAGCATCACACCGTCTGAGGACCAAGAATGCGCCCATCTGCTGAGTCTCACGGGGAACATCACTTCCGCGTCTTGTCTTCCCGCAGGTATGGAGTTCGCCTACCGCAGCGAAGGGCCGGCACTGGCATTATTCGACACGCGTCCCGTAAAGATCGAAGTTGACGGGAGTCCGTGCGATGCAGCCGTCACCGAAGCTGAAGGTGGATTTGCCGTCCGGTTGCCACGCGGACAGCACGTGGTAACGGTGGGGATGGAACGCTGATGCTATTAATTGGCGGCCGAAACGACCGGCGCGGGAACGTCAAGAGCCACTACTTCACCGGCGTTGAGCCCGCCTAACACGGCGATATGCGTATTGCTGCGAAGGCCGAGCCGGACTTCTCGCTTTTCGAAGCGGTCGCCTTTCCGGACGTACACGATGTGCTTGCCTTCTTCCACGTGCACGGCTTCAAGCGGGCTGAGTAGCGCATTATCCTGCCGCTCGACCGCAATCGTCGCAGCCGCAGACAGGTCAGGAATCACACGAGCGTCGAACCTGTCGAGAGCAACCCGCACCGGAACATTGCGAATGTAGTAATTTTCCCGCCAGCCCTGCACGCCCATGGCGCCGATGCTGTATACGTGACCGGGGAACTCGACTCCAGGGAATGCATCGAGCGTGATTGTGGTCTTCTGTCCGACGCGCAACAGATTGGCTTCAGACTGATTGACCTCGGTCTCCACTTGCATGGTGGAAGTATCGACGATCTTCATGAAGGTTTGGCCGGGGCCGACTTGATCACCCTTTTGGATCTGTGACATTTCGCCGCCCCGGTAGAAAGTCTGCATCACGACTAGCCCACCCATCGGCGCGATGAACGTGAGCCGTTTCATGTCGCCTGCGTGACGATCGCGGTGCGCTTCGTGGCGCTCTTTCGTAATCTCCAGAACCCGTATTTCGGCCCTTTGCTCCCGGCGCGTATTCTCGAGTTCCGACTGCAATTCCTTGTAACGCGCTTCTGCCTCCGCGACATCCAGACGCAGTAGTTCACGGTCGATCACCGTGCGGACTTCCGCGGCTGAGTAGTCAAGCTTGGCCTGTTCCCACTCGGCTTTCGCGGTCCGGAGCGACTGCTGAAGGGTCTCCCAGTCGATCGCCTGCTCGGCCAGACGCTTTTTCACGTCCGTCGCCGCCTGGGACACGGTCGACTGCACGTCGTCGACGTGATCCTTCGCCGCCTGCGTATCAAGTTGGGCGATCAGTTGCCCCTTCTTCACCTGGCTGCCTGCCGGCGCCAGTTCGACAAGAATCAGCTCGCGGCCGGAATCCGGCCCACGCATGATAGGAACGGTGATCGAGGCGAAGTTTCGGGCAGTAGTCTGTCCAGTCAAGCGGACTTCCCGCTTGACAACACCGGTGGAGATTGTCGCGGTGCGGATCACGGCTGCCGCCTTCGCCTGGGGCTTGTTGGCTTCTCTGACAAACGAGAAAACATAAGCAGCAACAAGCACAACGCCCGCGACTACAGCCCAGGCAGCCCAAGGTATCGGCTTCTTAGGCGGCGAGGCAGACTGCGGAGCTACCGGTAAAGGTTCTCCGGCCGGGGTAGGCGAGGGGGTGCCGACGGCAGACATCTCTTCTATTCCTAGCGTACACTAGGTTCGCTTATGTGTAGGCGTACCAATCTGCTCCAAGGTTACTGACGGATACGGGGGGCATCTGGTAGCATCGAGACCCCAAATCCGCCCTAGCGTGCTCCCAGATAGTTGCCGTATGTGAGCAGCACCACCGCGGTACAGAGAACGCCAAGCGCCACTGCGATTCCGCCCTGCGTACGCCGCCGGCAGCCTTTCCATTCGAGAAACATCATCGCCACCAGGTTGCTGAACAGCACCAGCATGATCATATGGATCGCCCAACTGGAGAAGGCGTACTTGCCGGCGAGTCGCACATGGCCGAGATTGTAAAAGAAAAACTGGCCGTACCAGAGCGTGCCCGTCAGTATCGCCAGGAGGTGATTGATCCACAGACGCGCCGGTTGGTCCCCGCCAGCCAGGTGGCCGAGTTCGCCCGAGGTGCGGTTCCGCCGCCCCAGGTAGAGACAGTACAAAAGGGCGGTCAGAAATGCCCCGGTGTTCGCGAACAGATACGAAACGTTGCCTTTCCAGATGCCCGCTCCGTGTTTCTCGGCAATGTCGGCAATTGGAGCGGCGACATCCAACGCAAAGCCATACACCGCCGAAAGGAGCCCTGCCACCAAAGAGAGCGTAAACCCCTTTCGTAACGAGAATTCTCCGGTTGTGCCGCCTCGGGCGAGGTCAATTTCCTTCCATCGCCCGGCGACTCCGCACAGTGCGATTCCAAGAGCCCCGGTCGCGATCCCGGCAATGAGCCATTCCGAACCGGCATTCGAAAGAACGCTGCCAAGTTGACCGTGGGCCAAGGGCGGTATCAGAGTCCCCAGAACACTCGACAGGCCAACGGCGATCGCATACGTGAGCGAGAAGCCTATGTACCGGATCGAGACATTGAAAGCGGTACCGCCCACTCCGTACGCCACGCCCATGAGAAAGGACGCCAGCATGCAATCTTTCGGCGCTTCCGCCAGGACGGCAGGGAGGTTGGGAATCGTGGCTAACGCGCCGATAATCGGCCAAAGCAACCAGCACCAAGCCGCTTGCGCAATCCAGAATGTCTCCCAGGCCCAACGGCGGACATACTTCTGCGGAGAGTAGCAGTTGGCCGACAGCATCGCGCCCACGGCGTGGAAACCGATGCCAAGTGTGAGATTTGGTGTGATCATGGCGCCCGTGTGCTTCACGTAGCCACGAACACCCGCCGGTGGTTTTCACACGGGCCTGCGCGACTGCGCTGATTGGACTTTTACTCTTGGAAGTATACCTTGGCGGCGAAAGCCGGCCACCGGGTGGGACCGGGGCGAGGGCGGTTCTTGAAGCAGCGCGCGCGCATAGCCTACCGGCGATTTATTGTGTATGCGGTGATTCGATGTACATCTTCAGGAGGTACCTCCTGTGGCTGGGAAAATTCGACTAGAAGGTCCGATCATGCAGCGCAGAGATTGGTTGAGAACTATGGCGGCCGCCGCGGTGGCAGGTCCACCTCGCGCCATTGCCAGCGCACGGGAGGTGCTTGGACAGGCCCCGGCATCTGCGGGCCTTCGCGGGCCGGCGCGCTTCGGGGATGGACGCGACTGGTTCTTCCAGAAACGATTTGGCCTCTTCGTGCATTGGGGGCTGTACGCAATTCCCGGCTGGCACGAGCAGCACATGTACCGCCTGGGATGGACGCGCGATCAGTATCGCCCTCTGTTGCAGCAGTTCAACCCTCGCCGTTTCGACCCCGCGAGGTGGGTCGAGATGGCGGAATCAGCGGGCATGGAATACCTCTGTGTCACCTCCAAGCACATCGATGGCTTCTGCATGTGGGATACGCGGGAAACCAGCTTTAACGTCATGCACACTCCGTACCGGAAGGACGTGATACGGCAAATCGCAGAGGCTTGCCATCGCCGCGCCATGCCGTTTGAATTCTACTATTCGGTGGTCGACGAATGGCACCCGAATTACCCGAACACCGGCCGTCCTTACGAGTTCAAATCGACACAGCCAGGGGATCAGCCGGATCTGCCGCGGTACGTGGAATACATGAAGCGCCAGATCCGCGAACTGTGCACGGACTATGGTGAAATCCACGGCGTCTGGTTCGACGGCAACGTCCTGAAGTACCGCGATCCGTCTTTCCGGGAGATGATTCACTCTCTGCAACCCAAAGCTGTTATCAACAACCGGGGCTTCGATGAGGGAGATTAC
Source organism: Bryobacteraceae bacterium (assembly GCA_039680545.1). Lineage (GTDB taxonomy): Bacteria > Acidobacteriota > Terriglobia > Bryobacterales > Bryobacteraceae > JAEHDI01. The sequence continues at coordinate 7,025 of JBDKSR010000433.1, forward strand.
GACACACCCGAGCGCGACTACGACAAGTCCGCCGATTCGAAGATCGTGTTCGACAAACCGGTCGAAGCCTGCGAGTCAGTCGGATACCAGAGTTGGGGTTACCGGAAGGACGAGGACTACTACCTTCCCGAGTACCTCATTCGAAGCATGCACAAAGTGATGGCCAGAGGGGGAAACTACCTGCTTAATGCCGGCCCTACGGCGGACGGGGACTTCCCTCGCGAGTCCCTGGACCTGCTCGCACGGGTCGGACGCTGGTATCGCACGGTGAAAGAGTCACTGGTTGACGTCGGGCCGGGGCCACGGTTGAGCGATGCGCCGAACGTGATTACGACGCAACGCACGAACATCATCTACGTCCACTTGCTCTCCCCGCTCGCGACGAGTTCGGTCTTCCTCCATCCCCTCGATCGAATGCCTGTCGAGGCGGTGCTGATGAATACGGGGCAACGTCTGGCCTGCGACGTGGCGGCGTTACCGAGGCTGTTCAATCGTAAGCCTCCGCGCTGTCTGCGGCTGCGGGGACTACCCGCGGACACGGGATCGGCGACAGGCTGGGTGGTGCGATTACGCTATCCGGCGGGCGCACGGTAGCAGGTGCCTGCGCTGTAGCTCACTTTGACTGCTCCTGTTGCAGCCGGCCACGTCCTTCAGGACCGCATGCCCAGTTTGTCCAGGTTGCCGCGAAGCCTCATCAGTGCATCCACATGCATCTGCGGAATCACTCCGCTTCGATCCGGAGGCACATCGAGCAGCAGATTGGTCCGGCGGCTTCGGCTGACCAGGTACATACCGAGGAGTTCGGCGTCCGACCGCGGGCGATCGGCCTCGACGTAGAACCAGTCCTTGCCGATCGGGTCGCAGACTTCACCCGGAATGTAATAACGTTTGCCCTCTATCGTCCTCCAGGGCTGATGGCCCGTGGCGCTGTTGGGAAGGAACCGTTCGATCGCGAGGATATCCGAGGGCCATGCTTTGGTCGTATTGAACTCGGAGCCGTCGCCGATTCCGTGGTTCATCATGATGATGGTCTCCGGCTGCCATGCCGCGATCTGAGCGTAAAGCCGGTTGCGGTAATCACGCGTGAGCACGGCCGGGATGTCGATCCACACCTCACCGATCTTTCCGTATCCGGTGAGCAGTTCTTTCAACTGGGCCAACTGGAAGTCCTCATAGGCACGTGTGACGTATGACGAAGGCATCGTCGCGCCGACTGGTTGGCCTTTCGCCTTCTTCAGATTCCTGACATCGGTAGGCGTGAACGAACCGAAGCGGTTGTGATTATCCCAGGAGCAATAATAGAAACCCGGCATGACACCGCGCCGTTCGCAACTTTTAACGAAAGCGGCCACGACGTCGGTCTTGTTGTTGCTCGTTCCCACGTGATAGTCGTTGAGACGCGTCGGCCAGAGGCAGTGTCCCGAAACGTGCTTTGTGGTCAGCACGGCGTACTTCATGCCCGCATCGCGCGCCACGCTCACCCATTGATCGACATCCAGTTTGGTCGGGTCGTAGAGGGTTGACGGCTTGTCACCCGCGGACAACTCGTCGCCGTCATACGTGCTCATGCCAAAATGGATAAACATCCCGTACCCGAGCGCTTCCCATGCGCGCAGCGCCTTCAGGGACAGCCTCTGTGCACCGGGATCTTCCGCACCGGCTGCGAGCCCACCTTGCAGCGCACCGGCAGCCACCGGGATCTGTAGGAACGTCCTTCGATTCATTCACGCCTCCCCATATTCACCACACGCGATGATCTCATTCGTTTGGGGATACTGGCAACAAGAAAGGAAACAGGCAGCGGCAAGGCCCACGCAGGCAGGCACAGAATGGCTCTGTGCGCCACACGTCAAGGTTGGATGACGTCACCGGGCGCAATTTGGACACACTACTTGAACCGAGTCTGAAGTCTTCGCTTTGCACGGCCGACCGGTCGTGATAGGGTCTAGCGTCAAGAAAAACGGTTGCTTCCGCCACCGCAACCCGATGTAGAAAAAGCCGACAACAGGCGTTTGGTTTTCTCCGATTCACAATAAGGACAAAGGACTTCCTCATCGGCATCGGAAGCGCGGCGGATCTTCTCGAAGGTCTTCCCGCAATTCTCGCAGCGATATTCGTACAAAGGCATTCCTTACTTAGAGATGCACTGCTCGTCGCAAGGTGACAAGAGTTGGTTCGGCTCGTTCAGTATTACGCTTGACGGAATACGCAAGACGTCATAGACGTTAGCTATTATTCACTGAGGACCCCATGCCCAGTACAACGAAACCATTGGATCCAATCCATCCCGGCGAGATTCTGAGTGAGGAGTTCATGAAGCCGCTCGGAATCAGCATCAACCATCTCTCGCGGGATCTAAATGTCCCGCCGAACCGGATTCACAGCATCGTACACGGCACCCGATCCATCACTGCCGATACCGCGCTCCGCTTGGGAACCTATTTCGGGATGTCGCCCGAAACCTGGCTCAACCTGCAGGCTGAGTATGATCTTCGGGTTGTGCGCAAGACCTCCGGCGAAGAGATCGGCCGGACTGTGCGGAAACGCAATGCCGCTTAGCAAAATCGTCGCCCACTGGTCCATCCGTCTCGCCTCCTGTAATCTGGGAAAACCATGCGCAAGTTCGCTCTCTCGCTGCTGCTATTTTCCTTGTTCCCTGCCGAACCATCGTCCGCACTGGCCGCCGATCCCCCTCTTGACCTGCGACGTACCCCGGGCGAAGTCGCAGGCGCGCATCAGATTAAGCTCATTCGCCAATGGAAGGGCGATCTGTGCCGCTCCCGGCTCATCAATCGCGGGAAGGCGCCGGTACGAATCAAAGAAGTCGTATTGTTCCGCGTGAAGCACAGCCTGCCGCCCGCAACGGCGCTCTATGCCGAAAGCTTCCAGATGCTTTCACAGACCGCCGGCACGCTCGGCCACCCCGTGAATATCGGCTACGACGAGCGAAGGCACTACCGCATCCCTCAGCCGGACGACGCGACGGCGGTTACCGGAATGCTGACGCTCACTCCTCCCGGCGGCGAGACGATACTGCTCGGTTTCACGTCCTGCCGGCGATTCAACGGGCGCTTCTACTTGCGGCCAGGGAGTATCGAAGTCGTACTCGATACCGAGAATCTTGAGCTTGCTCCCGGCGAAAGCTGGGAACTGGAAGAGTTTCTGTTCGCGCACGGGCCCGTGCGCCCGGCTCTCCTCAACCGGCTGGCCAATGAGATCAACCGGAACCATCCGCCGCTTCGCGTTCCAAGACCGCCCACGGGCTGGTGCTCGTGGTATCACTTCGGGCGGAAAGTGACCGCGCAGAACGTCCTCGACAACCTGGACGCGATCGCGAAGAGTCTCCCCGAGCTAAGGTACGTGCAGATCGACCACGGTTACGAACCGGCGATAGGCGATTGGCTCGAAACGGGCACGGCATTTGGCGGCGATGTTCGCAGTGTGCTCAAAACTATTCGCAACCGCGGTTTCGAGCCCGCGATCTGGGTCGCGCCTTTTGTCGCTGAGCCTGGCTCGCATCTCTTCCAGCAGCACCCGGACTGGTTCATGAAGGATTCGAGCGGCAAGCCGTTGCCCTCCGGCGAAGTGACGTTTCAAGGTTGGGAGAACGGGCCTTGGTACGCGCTCGATGGCACGCATCCGGAGGCGCAACGATATCTGGAGAATCTGTTTCGCACGATGCGCCGGCAATGGGGGGCCTCCTACTTCAAGCTCGATGCCAATTTCTGGGGCGCGATGCACGGCGCCAAGCTCCACGACCCCAAGGCGACCCGCATCGAGGCCTATCGCCGGGGCATGGAGGCCATCCTGCGCGGCGCCGGTGACTGTTTCGTACTTGGCTGCAATCATCCGATCTGGGCGTCGTTCGGACTGATTCACGGCTCGCGCAGTTCGGCCGACATCAGCCGCGACTGGCGTACGTTCGCGAAACTCGCCCGGCAGAACCTCAGCCGCAACTGGCAGAACGGGAAACTCTGGTGGAATGATCCGGACGCAGTCGTGCTTACGGGCAAGCAACCGGAAAAAGAATTCCGTTTCCACGCCACGATGATCCTTGCCTCGGGAGGCATGATCCTCTCCGGCGACGACCTCTCTCAAATCCCGCCCGATCGCCTGGCGATGCTGCGCAAACTGCTTCCTCCAACGCAGACCGCAGCCGAATTCACGGACGAGACTCTGCGCGTGGGTGTGGTGAAGCTGCCGGACCGTGACCTCGTGTGCGTTTTCAATTACACGGACGCGCCCGAAAGCACGGCGGTGCAACTGCCCCGCGCCGGAATCGTCACGGAACTCTGGAGTGGCGAGAACCTCGGCCGCAAGAGTGGGGTCCTCCAGGTAGATGTACCCGCCCGGTCCGCGAAGGTACTCGTATTGCATTAGCAGCAGACCCAGCCCGGAATGCGGAGACCTGCCGCCTCTCATATTCGATAATCTCTGGTAAGGAGGCGACTGAGTGATCCGAGCCGGATTGTTCTTCATAACAGCAGTAGCTGCGATGGCGGCGAACCAAGGGCTGCAGGTCGTGGACCTGCGCACGGAGTATCTAAAGGACCCGTCCGGCATCGACGAAACCGCCCCCCGGCTGAGCTGGAGACTCTCTTCGCAGGAACGCGGAGCCAGGCAGTCGGCGTATAGAATTCTCGTGGCGTCCAGCGAACAACTCCTCTCACAGGACCGCGCCGATCTCTGGAACTCGGGCAAGGTCTCCGGCAGCCAGACCACACAGATTGTCTACCGAGGAAAGCCCCTTCAGTCGCGCCGGCAGTGCTTCTGGAAGGTGCGCGTGTATGCGGGCTCGGGCAAGCCGTCACCGTGGAGCGCCACGGCGCATTGGAGCATGGGGCTTCTCGCGAGCGAGGACTGGACCGCGCGTTGGATCTCCTATAAGGACACTTCGGCGCTGCACACGGATCGGAAGGCACTGTACCTGCCACCTGCGCGCTATTACCGTAAAGAGTTCCAGTCGTCCGGCAAAGTGCGGCGGGCGATGCTCTACGCCTCGGCGCTGGGTATTTACGACGCTTACGTCAACGGTGCCCGGATCAGCGAACGTATGTTCGCTCCCGGCTGGAGTGATTACCGCCGGCGTGTCTATTACAGCGCGTACGACGTAACAGCACTCGTGAAGGCAGGGCCCAATGCCGTCGGCGCCGTTGTGGCGGATGGTTGGTACAGCGGCTACGTCGGTTACGGATTGCTCGTAGGATACGGTCCGAACAAAGTAGGGCGCTACTTCTATGGCAAAACGCCGGCACTTCTGGCGCAGCTTGAGATCGAATTCGAGGATGGGCGCCGGGCTGTAATCGGTACGGATGAATCCTGGCACGTGACATCGGGAGCCGTCAAAGAAGCCGACATCCTGATGGGCGAAACCTACGACGCTCGCATCGAGCCGCGAGGCTGGGCGCACGCCGGTTTCAACGCGGACAAATGGGAACCTGCAATCGAAGCCGAAAAGAACGGGTCAACCCGCGCGACATTCTATGACCGTGCCGGAGCCCGCGAAGTCGAATTAGGTTTCACCACGCCGGTACGGATGCAAACCTACATGGCTCCGCCCATCAGTCCGATCGAAGAAGTCCATCCCGTAAGCGTCGCAGCGCAAGCGCCCGGGGTATTCATCTTCGACCTCGGACAAAACATCTCCGGCATTGCGCGGTTGAAAGTGCGTGGTGCCGCCGGGACAACTGTTCGCCTGCGGTTTGGGGAGATGCTTCATCCCGATGGCCGCTTGATGACGGAGAACCTTCGCAAGGCCCGTGCCACGGACACCTACGTCCTGCGTGGCGACCCCACGGGCGAAACGTGGACGCCTCGCTTCACCTATCACGGATTCCGATACGTTGAAGTGACCGGATTCCCTGGAACGCCGGGACGGGACGCGATCACCGGCATCGTAGTTCATTCCGCCACGCCGCTCGTGAGTACGTTCGAAGCATCGGACCCCATGGTGAACCGTCTGTTCCGCAACATTGTCTGGACACAGCGCGCCAACTTCCTCGAAGTCCCCACCGACTGCCCGCAGCGTGACGAGAGGCTGGGATGGACGGGCGCCGCACAGGCCTACGTCCGCACGGCGACTTACAACGCGGACGTCGCGGCGTTTTTCACCAAGTGGCTGGACGACCTCGAAGAGGCACAGCAGCCGGACGGCGGGTTCACCGATTACGCGCCGTATCCCATGTGGCACGGAGGGAGCGGACTCCCGTACGGCACGGCGTGGATGGACGCGGGCATCATTTGCCCATACATGATTTACAGGGCTTACGGAGACACCCGCGTCATCAACCGTCACTGGGAAGCCATGATGCGCTTCATGCGTTTTCGCCACGTGAACAGCCCCGAGTTTCAGGGCGCGAAGGTGGGCAACCCGTGGGGTGATTGGTTAAGCATCGGAAGTAAGACGCCCATCGAATACATCGACGCCGCGTACTTCGCCTACACCTCGCGGCTGATGGCCGAGATGGCCCGCGCGACAGGGTGCAGGCAGGAAGCCGCGATGTTCGACGACTGGTTCGCGAAGATCCGCGCCCGGTTCGCGCAGGATTACGTACTCGACGGAGGACGGCTGAAGATCGACAATCAGACCGCCTATGCCCTGGCGCTCGACGCCGGACTTCTGTCTGGCGAGGCCCGTGTGGCATCCTCGCAGCGGCTCGCCGAACTGATCGCACAGAACAATCACCGTATGACGACAGGCTTTCTGGGCACAAAGGTCCTTCTGCCTGTCTTGAGCGCGAACAATCAGAACGATCTGGCTGTCCGCCTGTTTCAAAGCCGCCAATTCCCGAGTTGGGGATACGAAGTCGCAAACGGCGCCACCACCATGTGGGAGCGCTGGAACAGTTACACCAAAGACAAGGGCCTCTTCGAACCAGGGATGAATTCGTTCAGTCATTACGCGTTTGGCGCGGTGGCGGAATGGATGTTCGCCACACTTGCAGGCATCGATACGGCCGGTGCTGGGTTTGAACACATCACGATCAAGCCGCAGCCGCCGTCTCCGGATTCGAATCCCACTCAAAAACCGATCTCATGGGTTTCGGCTACCTACGATTCGATCCGTGGTCTCATCGCAAGCCGCTTGAAGCGCACGGCAGGGGACTTCCAACTCGATGTGACGATCCCGCCCAACACGCGAGCCACTGTATACGTGCCCGCAAGTTCCGCCGCGGGGATTACCGAAAGCGGGCAACCGCTCGCTCGTGCCCAGGGTATAAAGTTCGAGCGCATCGAAGAGGGGCGCGCGGTGCTTGAAGTTGGTTCGGGAACCTATCGATTCCGGTCACACCTCGGCGCGCCTAAGAAGTAGCGCACGAGGGCGCATTCAAACAGGCTGTACGGAAACCAGCAGCGGACAAAGGGCTAAAACCCTTCGAGCAGGTGCCCGAGCTTCTCTTTCTTAGTCCGCAGGTAGGTTTCGCTCGTCGCGCGTGGAGCAATCTCGCAGGGCACTCTCTCCGCCACCTGAACGCCCGCGCGTTCAAGCGCCTCTATCTTGTCGGGGTTATTGGAAAGCAAGCGGACGCTCTTCAGGCCGAACGAACGAAGGATCTCGGCAGGCAGTTCATAGTTGCGCAAGTCGGCTTCGAAACCGAGTTGCTCGTTGGCCTCTACCGTATCCGCGCCGTAATCTTGCAACTCATAAGCCCGCAGTTTGTTGAGCAGTCCGATGCCGCGCCCTTCCTTGTGTTCGTAGACGAGCAGTCCTCGTCCTTCGCCCGCAATCTGCGCTAACGACAACTCCAGTTGCGCCCGGCAGTCGCAGCGCAGGCTATGGAAAACGTCTCCCGTCAGGCACTGCGAGTGGATACGAACCAGCGGCGGAGGATCGCCGGTAATGTCGCCCATCTTCAGGACGACCGCTTCTTCCGTTCGACCGGCGTAATCCCCCTCGAACGCGTATATGCGGAAATGTCCAAAACTGGTAGGGAAGTCAGCTTCGGCTACTTTTCGGAGCCGCGATGTTACAACTGGATTTTCCATTCGACAGGGGCTTCAAAGCCTGTAGGCAGGCTCTTCTTTAATTATAATGAACAGCACGGCCTCATGCTGGACCAACACCTGATCCGGCTGCTCGTGCGAGTTGGAATTATTGCTTCTCTCGCGAGCATCCTCGTTCGCCTTGACGCTTTCAAACGCATGCTTCTCCGTGAGCAGCGCACCTTGAACCAGCGCCTGCTGCTCGCATTGTCCTTTGCCAGCATCTTCGCAACCAGCGTCGCCACCCGTGTGGTCACACGAGGGTACCAGGCGGTCGATCTCGGACTCGAGGGCAGCCTTCTCTCCGGTATCGTCGGCGGCTATGTGACCGGACTGGTTTCAGGAATCCTGATTTCGATACCCGCCATGTTCAATGGCGAATACCTGAGCATGGCGCTATACGCCGGCGTGGGGGTGCTTGGAGGGCTGCTTCGCGACTGCGCTCCGAACACGGAGGATATCTGGCGCTTCTCGCCGTTCTTCGACCTGAGCCTCTACCGCCTCTTCCAGCGCGGGCACGATCATCGCCGTTCCGCGTTTCATCTGTTCTTTCTGCTGGCGATCATCTGCTGCGAGTTTCTACGGATCACGCTTGGGCACATCTTTCCGGGTTCCATTTTCTACATCTATCCAGACTGGCCCTCGCCTCACCCCTTGACGGTTGTGATCGTCTACGTGACGACATTGTTCGCGGTTACGCTGCCGCTCAAGATCTGGAACAACACCCGGAACGAAAGCAAGCTGGCCGAGCAGCAGCAGCATCTCATGCAGGCGCGTCTCAAGGCGCTGTCGAGCCAGATCAACCCGCACTTCCTGTTCAATACGCTGAACTCGGTTTCCTCCTTGATTCGCACCGACCCCGAACAGGCGCGCACGGTCGTTTACAAGCTCTCCAACATCCTCCGCCGCCTGCTGCGGAAGCACGACAATTTCAACCCGCTGCGTGACGAACTGAATTTCATTGACGATTACCTCGACATCGAGATGGTGCGATTCGGCGACAAACTGCGTTTTGAAAAGGAGATCGGGAAGGATACGCTTGACCGTCCCGTCCCCAGCATGTTGCTTCAGCCGCTGATCGAGAACTGCATCAAGCACGGCTTGAGCGGCAAGGTCGAGGGCGGAATGATCCGCGTCCGAAGCCATTTCGTCGATGGACGCCTGCACCTGTCGGTCGAGGACGACGGCGTGGGAATTCCCGAAGAGAAGCTGGCGACCCTGCTCGATCAGGGCATCGGAATCAGCAACGTCAACGAGCGGCTAAAGGTGCTGTTTGGCTCCAATTACCGCATGTTCATCGACAGCAAACCGGGCGCGGGAACACGCATCGAGATCCAGATTCCGGAACTCCAAACGACTTCGTCGGCCGCTCTTTGATCCTTGCCGCGGATCGGCTCGTATCGTGGAGGGCCATCTCTGTTAGCTTTCAGATCTTGCTCCGGCGAGGCAGACATTCGAGCACTTGCGGATTCAAGAGATTCATTTGCTCGAAGGCGTCCTGCTCGGCGAACTCAATGTTCCGAATGGCCTGCTCAGCCATGCGCCGGTTGGCGTCCTCCGTATTGCTGCCGATGTGAGGGGCAAGGACTGCGTTCGGCAGCGTCCGCAGGTCTTTCGCCGGATGCACCGGGACATAGGGCTCCGTTTCGAAGACATCGAGCGCGGCGCCCCCGAGCCGGGCCTCTGCCAGAGCGTCATACAACGCCGCTTCGTCCACCACCGCGCCCCGAGCCGTATTAATCAGCCAGGCACGGGATGGCAGCAGCACGAGACGCTCGCGATTGATAAAGTACTTGTTCTCTGCCGTCGCGGGAATGTGCAGGGTGACGAAATCCGCCTGTGAGAATGCTTCAGAGACGTTGTTGGTAATCTCCGGGAACAGCTCGGGCTGACGCGGCTGGCTATTCCGGATGACGCCAACGACACGCATACCGAAGCCCGTTCCTGCGATCCGGGCAACCGCCGCGCCGATCGGTCCGCAACCGGTGACGACGAGGGTCTTTCCCCGCAATTCTCGGCCCGTGAGTGGCGTCCAATCTCCACGCGCCATCGCGGCGGCTACTTGCGTTGTATGCCGTGCCGCGGCGAGCAGAAGTGAGATGGCGTGTTCGGCCACCGACTCGTCGAGCGCCCCGGGCGTATTCGTGCAAAGGATGCTTGCTCGCGCCACCCGTGCCTTGTCGATCCCGTCATGCCCCACACCAAAGCGCGCCAGCACCGAACCGGGCTTCATGGCTTCATATAGCGGGCCGCAATACGATTCAATTCCCACGATCGCGTGCGATGCCCCTGAGTCGCGAATCGCCGTCGAAAGGGACTTCTCGTCAGGGGCACTGGAGACGCATTGGAACGGCGAAGCTTCGAAGACTGTCGAGGCCTTCTTGAACTCCGGCGCGGTAACTACGATAACCGGCTTTTGGCTCATTGTCCGATAGATCATGATATTTCAACGGCTGAA
>JBDKSR010000434.1:0-5499 GCA_039680545.1 Bryobacteraceae bacterium
CGATATGCACAAGTGCCCTTCCATGACGCGGCTTCTCGAGTCCAGGCACATGGAACCGTATCCCGACTACTGCGGGCATTGTGACGTGTTGTACCGCCGGGTCCTCGAACGGCTGGGCTATAGCTGCGAGACGGATTTATCCCACTGCAAAGAGGCCAGATGCAATATGGTCGTCATCGATAGGCGGCGATCTTCGTAAGCAGACAGACCGCGCGGCGCAGGCCTGATTAGCGTTGTTTCGCGATCTTCGCCACTTCTTCACGCACCATTCGAAGTGTCAGCCCGGTTTGCCCGAGCGCGAAGAGCCCGATAACCCAAAGCGGAATCGTCAGTATCAGGAAGACGGCCACTGAAAAGCCCGCTGCAACGGTCTTGTCCACATCGAAAAGCATGAGCCCGAGCACCGTGAAGAACTGGTACGTGCCGACGTTGGACGGCGCGTTCGGCACCAGCGTCCCAAGGTGGACGATGAGAAACACGGCTGCTCCATGCCAGATGGAAAGCGGCATGCCATATGCCCGCATGACCAGCCAGAAGGAGAGCACCTGCAGGGCAAGGAGAAGGCTGGACAACGCAGCCGCGCCATAGAAGGACCGTGCACTGCCGATCGAGCGCAGCGTCGTAGCCACGTTTTCGATCAGGTGTGACAGCCGGGCGCCGAAGCCCGGACGTACGCTTGCCCCGGACCGCGAAGGTTTGTTTTCAGCCTCTATTTGCCGCTCCTTCCGGATCACCAGGTAGATGAATATTGCGGCTGCTCCGAAAACACCGCCGGCCAGCATCTCTTCAGCGTCGACGAGATAGCGTGGAAGCGGCACACCGAGCACCACTGCGCCGAACGCCAAAACCATCCAGAATGCGTCCAGGAAACGTTCGACGAATATCGATGAAAAGACCCGCGTCAACGACAGAGACGTCCAGCGGCTGGCCAGGTAACCCCGGAGAACTTCACCCAGACGAAGCGGCAATACCTCGTTTGTGAACAAGGCTGCGTAAATTGCCTGCGTCGCCTTGATCACTGACAAGGGTGCAAGCGGGCGCAACAACAAGCTCCAGCGGGCGCCCTGTGTCACATAGCTCCCAATGTCGGCTGCTACGGCCGGGACGAGCAGCCACCAGATCACCGTCTTCATCTGACTGAACAAGTCGCGCCAACGCACATCGTGAAAGACCCACACCAAGCACGCCGCGGCTACCAGGTAACCGATCCACGCCTTGCTTCTGTTGTTAGGGGTTTCGGCGATGTCGCTCATCGAGTTAGGGCTTCTGCCCTGCGGCCATCCACTCCACAGCTTCCTTCAGCCTGCGGAAAAACTCATTCTGCGCTCCCTCAAAGCGATGGTTCTGTGCCTGCACCAGGAAGAATCGTTTTGGCTGCCCGGCCGCGCTGTGCAGCCGCTTCGCTTCGTCGTATCCCACGTACTCATCCTTCGACGACTGCAGCATCACAAGCGGCAAGGGAGCGATTCTCGGCATATAAGAGAGCGCGGAGAAACTGGGCTCATTGGGATGCCTTTTCGTGATGTAAGTTAAGTTGTCGACAAGTCTCCAGCCAAGGACGTTCTGGTCGGCAAGCCCCATCGTGACTAATCCGGCATAGGCTTCTTTCTTCGGATCCGCTGCGGCAAGCGTCATCAGGCCGGCACCCTCAGACCAACCGATCAGGATCACCCGGCGCTTGTCTCGAACGGTATCCGACAGCTTCCGGATGTCCGCCATGACGTCGGATTCTTTAAGCGCCGTCTTACCCGTGAAACTCTCAAGGTAGGCCTTGGTGTCCAAGCCATAGACGTCAAAGCCCCAGCCGGACACCTGCTCCGCCAATGTAACGGCAAAGCCCCGCCACCCACCGTCACCGGGGGCGAAGAGAACGCATGGCCGTCCCATGTTGCCCGAGCCACCGGGAAAGTAGTGCACCTCCGTTGATACTCCCCGGATGGAGACCGAGTTCTTTCCTTGATGCAGCGTTCCACCCTGACCGGCACAAAGCCCAATCGCTGAAAAGGCCAGAAATACCTGCAGAACATTAGTCATCGTCAACCTCTGAAACTGTGCTGATCGCCATCGCCACCCGAGGCAAATCCAGAATGTTCCTGTAGATCAGATACCGCGGCTCCCAAATCGTTGCGAACTTCGACTTATAGGCAAGCAGGCCTTTGTAGCTGAATAAGAAATTGAGGTGTTGGAAGAAGGCGTGAATGGCCCGCTCTTCGGGTCCCGCCTCTTCCTGGTTCTGAAAGCCCGCCATCGGAGCCATCCCCAAGTTAAAGCGCTCGAAACTTTCCCCTTTGACGCGTAAGAACAGCTTGACGAACACATAATCCATGATCCCGTTCGGCGCTTCGGTGCGACGCCGCATCAGATCGATGGTCGCTTCTCCCTTGCGATAGGAGGGAACGAGGTTGACGAACGCCAATACTCGGCCGGCGCTGTCTTCCGCCGTGAAGATTGGTGTCGAACCCAGGTATTCTTCGTCGAATATCCCGAGTGCAAACCGCCGCTCACGGCGGCCGGGAATCTGGAGCCATTCGTCAGAGACTTCCCGGATCTGCGCCATCAGTTCGGGCGCGATTGGTGGCTCGTAATACCGTGTGTGAATGCCGTCCTTCTCCAACTGGTTCACTTTAGAGCGGAAAGTCTTTGCGGCCTTACCGTCCAGAGTGAACTGGGGTAGGTCGACAACCGCGTCGTCACCCACCTTCAGCTTCTTGAAGCCAAGTTCCTGGTAGACGTCGAGGAAATCGGGCAGCGCCTGGTGAAACGCGATGCCCCAGCCGTTGTCCTGACAGAACCGTGTGAATTCGCGGACGATGGGTCCAATGGTCTCCGCCGGCCCAACCGGATCGCCTAACACAACTGCGAAGCTACGGCCCACTCGATATGCCAGAAAGCACCGTTCGTCTTCGGAGAAAAAGTAAGACTTGTCGGCGCGCGCCTTGAAAAAGTCCTGTGATGACCGCCCGTGCTGTTCGAGAATTCGCCGCGCCCGTTCGATTTCGAGCGGGTGCGTTCGAAACTGGTACAGGACTGGCCGGAACACGGCATAAAGCGAGTACAGGAATGCCGCCGAAGTCATCAGATAGAGGGAGTCAAGGAACCAAGCGGCATAGTGCGTGTGTGGTTGAAGGCTCGGATCACCTTGAAGCGTCAGGAACTCGATCGTATGGTGAAGCGCTTGATACCAGTTGAAGTCGATGCCAAATTGACGCGGCTCGATGAGCCAGAAGCCGGCCATCCCGTAAGCTATTGCCAAGGCGAATGCGGCAATCACCCTCTCCAGCGCCCCACGCCAGTTCGGGCGGCGGCTTCTAACGGTGAAACTGTGCCGTGCTAGAAACAGGCTGATCAATAAGGCCAGAGAGAGCAGGGCTTCCTCGTAGTCGACGCCCTTGGTGAGGTGAAACACGACCGAGAAAAAACCCAGAACGGCAACGACCCAGAACGCCAGCCGCTTGCGCCTATAGATGTTGAAAGACGCCACGACCAGCGTGAATCCGATGAGCAGGGTGGCGGACCGCGAGAGATGTACGAATTCGAGCGGAAATATCTTCCGGAGTAAATGCACGCGCTCCGGAAGGCCGGGGTTGATGACCGAGTATAGGTTGAGCAGACCGCTGCCGAGACTCAGCAGCGTGACTGCAACGACAGGAAGACGACGGTTGTGCGTCACGGCTTTGTCGACTGCTTAGCGGGCGATGTCCGCCCCGTTCCCTCACTACTGAGGTGCCGCAGCGGCACGTAATACACCGAGGGCCTGCCGCTCCCAGACTGCGGATACAGGTCCATCAACTCATAAATCTTTGCCGGCATATTGGTCGAGACAGGTAGTCCGAGTTGGCGAGCCGTCTCCACCATGATCGGAAAATCGTGCGTGAAGCGGCCGTCGCTCAGAACGGTGGCGAGTTCTATGGCCTTTTCCTTCGGCAAGTGCTTAAGCAGAACCTGGGCCAGAAACGCGACTGTTTGCAGGCGAGCCTTCTGCGAAATGTCAGCCAATACCAGCATCTCGTCACTGACGTTGGATGGCTTCTTCATCTCCACCGCCCTGACGATCGAGGCGGCCGGCATATCTCCGATTTGTGGATCTACGGGTCCGAGGACTGCATTTGAATCCATGACGATCTGATCCGCCGCGAGCGCCATCAACGTGCCGCCGCTCATCGCGTAATGCGGCACAAAGACAGTCACCTTGCCTTTGTGATCGACCAGCGCCTTGGCGATCTGCTCTGCCGCAAGCAGCAGGCCGCCTGGTGTGTGAAGGATGAGATCGATCGGCTGGTCAGGCGGAGTCAACCGGATAGCCCGAAGCACCGCTTCGGAGTCGTCGATACTGATCGATTTGCTGACCTCCACTCCGAACAGGCTCACCGTGTCCATGCGGTGAATCATGGCTATCACACGGGATTTCCTCTGCTGCTGGAACTGATCCAGTAAGTCAGCCCGTGCCGATTCAAGACGTTTGGTGGCGTAGAACTGTGTCAGGACTATATATGCGACTATCAGCCAGAACGCTACTTTGACAGTTTTCCAAATCCGGTGTCCCCAGCTTGACCTGTGTTGAATTTCCTCCATGTCCCGATTCCCCGTGGCGATGTTAGCACGAGTCATTGAAGCCAAGAATGCCTCATTTAGGGGAGTTTTCCGCCCAAATTGCCTTCACTCGAAGTCACGGATGCTTTACCCTGGAAGCAGATTGGACGCGACTCGGAGAGGGGCCATGACCAAAGGAACCTCGTGGCTGCTGATGATTTCAGGCGCGAGTCTGCTGGCGCTTCTTGCTTGCGGCGCGGAGAACCGGACGCCTCTACAGGTTGTGCCGCCGGTGGATCTGGCGCGCTACGCAGGCAAATGGTACGAGATAACGCGCCTACCAAACCGTTTTCAGCGCCATTGCGCTGCCGACGTCACCGCCTTTTACACGCTGCGGCCGGACGGCAAGGTTACGGTCCTCAATGAGTGCCGCACCTCGGAAGGACGTCTCAAATCGGCCAAGGGAACGGCCCGGCGTGCGAGCGACAAGGAGCCGAATAGCAAGCTGAAGGTCACCTTCTTCCGGCCGTTTTGGGGTAATTACTGGATCATCGACCTCGATCCCGACTACAGATGGGCGGTCGTGGGCGAGCCCGATCGTAAGTATCTCTGGGTCCTCAGCCGGGAACCGCGCCTGGATGACGCGCTCCTGCAGCAGATCCTCGGTCGTGCCCAGCGGCAGGGATACGATGTCGGGCGCCTGATCAGAACCAAGCAAGATTGAGTCTGCATGTTTTACCCGGGTAATATTGACAGACCGAATATTGGCCGGGTAAAATTGAGTCAAATGGAAAACGATCAGACGTACACAGCGTTTCAGGGCGATCAGCAGATTGCGGCGGGATCACTCAGTGAGATGCTCCCCCGAGTCAAGGAGCGATTCGACCGGGGTGACAATACCTCGCTGCTGATCTTTGAAGACCAAACCGGGCGGCAGGTGGATTTCGATCTCCGCGGCACGGTGGAGGA
>JBDKSR010000435.1:0-6696 GCA_039680545.1 Bryobacteraceae bacterium
AAGCGGGAATGGTGCACGTTGGCAACAGCCACATCGTGCTCGGGAAGAAACTTTGGACGTGGGGCGCCGGACCGTCCGGCCGCATTTGGGAGGACATCCTCTCGGACGGCGCAGGCCCCTATTTCGAACCGCAAGCTGGTGTGTGGAGCGACAACCAGCCCGACTACCACTGGATGGCGCCTTACGAAGTGAAGACCGCGCACGACTATTGGTATCCGGTTCGTGGAATTCGCGGCTATCACAATGCAAGTGAAGATTTTGCGGTCAACACGGACTTGAGGGACGGCAAGGCCTTCGGTGGCGTCGATGCCACGGGCATCTTCAAAGGCTGCAAGATCGTTCTGAAAGACGCCAAGACGGGCAAAACGTTGAGTGAAGCCGTTGCCACGATCTCGCCGGACAAACCGTATTCGGTGGAGGTCCCGGTTGGCAGTGGTACATCAATCTACGATCTGCACCTTGCTGTCTACAACCCGAATGGCAAGCTCGCGATTGAACTTCAACAAAAGCCGCCGCAGCAGGTTGATCTGCCTCCAGGCCAGAAGGATCCTGGCGATCCGAAGAAGCTGACCCTCGACGAACTGTACCATGCGGGCGAATGGCTCGACAGGTTCCGCCGGACGAACGAAGCGCTCGTCTATTACCAAGAAGCGTTGAGCCGGGATCCGAAGGATTCGCGGGTTAACACAGAACTTGGATTCCTCGCGCTCAAGCAAGGGAAGTGGAATGAGGCGTTGAAGTACCTGGATACGGCCTTGGGGCGCGATGGAGATAACGCTCGCCTCTATTACGGAAAAGGCTTGGCGCTGGCAGGCTTGCGAAAGTTCAAGGATGCGTATGACCAGTTCTACCGGGCTATATACGGGTATGAGTATTTCGTGCCCGCTTATGTGAATCTGGCCAAGATCGACATGCTGAACGGGGACTTCCGGGAGGCGCTCACCAAACTGAGTGAGGCGCAGAGACAGAACAGAAAGTTTGCCGATATCCCCGCTCTGAAAGCTATAGCCTACCGCCATCTTGGAGACCGGAAGAACGCGCTGGCAGCAGCGGAGACTGCGCTCGAACTCGACGCGATGAATTTCATGGGCGGGTACGAGAAGCTGCTCTCGATGGCGGCTGGTTCCACTGCGTCCGCGCCGTGGAGTGCGACGTGGGCCGGATATATGCGCGATAGCGCTCAGAACTACCTGGAACTCGCGGCGTCCTATGCCGGGGCGGGGCAGTTTGCGGACGCCGACAACGTCCTGGCACGTTACGCGCAAGGCAAGAGCGACGCACGGATAAATCCGCTAGTGAATTACTTCCGCGGATACTTCAAGGAATTGACCGGCGACAAGGCTGCGGCGGGCCGTTTCTATGCACGTGCCCGGGCAGGTTCCCCGCTCAACATCGCTCCACATCGCCTCGAAGAGAAGGCAGCGCTTGAGGCTGCGATCCTGGCCGATCCGGCGGACGCTAACGCTCACCTCTTTCTCGGCAACTTGTTGTATGGAAGCGGGCAGCGCGAGGAAGGTTTCGCTCAATGGCGGAAGGCTGCTGAACTCGATGCCCATTCCGTATTCGCCTGGCGCAACGTTGCATACGGCGAGTGGCATCTCAAGAACGATTTGAAGGCGTCATACGAGACGTACCGGAAGGCATTCGGGATCGATACATCCGACGGGCGGATCCTTCGGGAACTCGGGGATGTAGCGCAGCAGATCAGGATTCCGGTTTCCGAGCGGTACGCACTCCTCGCGGCGAACCCGCGCACAGTGGATTCCCGCGATGATCTGATTTCAGCGAAGGTCAATCTCCAGCTTGCGCAGGGCGGGGTTGCCAATCTCAAGGCTGCCTACGACGTCCTAAAGAATCATCATTTCCATAGCTGGGAGGGCCAGTACGGCATCCACACGGCTTGGGTTCAAGCGAACAAGAAGCTTGGAGATGTGGCGTTTGACCAGAAGGACTACCAGACCGCTCTAGCCCATTACCTGCAGGCAGGCGAGTATCCGAAGAATCTCGAGGTGGCGGCGCGTACCCCGGATTTCCAGGCTCACGTAAATTGGGACCTGGCTCGTGTCTATCAGGCTATGGGCAAGCAGGATCTCGCGCAGGCGTGCCTGAAGAAGATCCTCGCGGAAAAGTACGGGAAAGTCCACTTGGGAACCTACTACCAAGCCCTGGCGCAGAAGACCCTGGGGAATAAGGAAGAGTACGAGTCTCTTCTCCGGAGTCTGGAAGCGGAAGCACGGGAGCGCATTTCGGGCAAGTTTGAGCACCGTGGAAACCCGCGAACAATTGGCTATTACCTGCTCTCGCTCGTCCTTGAAGAGAAGGGCGACCCGGCGGGTGCGGCGGCTGCCAACAAGACTGCAATGGAAGCGGATCCGATGGCGGCGCGAATGGCGCTCCATGAGGCGCAGATCGAGTACGCCGGGGCGCATCAGTAACCCGGAAGTTGGAGACATTTCATGTCACTCAAGAACTCAGCGTCACTTGTGTGTCTGGTTCTGCTGGCCGCGGCTCAGCCTGCGCGGCCGCAAATGTTTCACAATCCCGAGCGGGTCTCTGCGCGCATCTTCCCCATCATGGCGTGGGGCGGATCGCCTTCGGACCCGGCGCAGCTCAACTTGATGAAGGAAGCCGGCCTGAACACGTCGGGCTTCTGCAAGGCTGACGACCTCGGTAAAGTCCGTGATGCCGGCCTCTCGTGTTTTGTCTCGGACTCCCGTATAAACGGCTATGACTGGAGTAAGATGCCTCCGGATTCCGAAGTCCGAAGCCGGGTTGCCGAGGTTGCGAAACAGACGGCGGGAAATCCAGCCGTACTCGGATACTACCTTCGTGATGAACCGCACGCCTCGCTGATGCCGGCAATGGGCCGAGTGTCGAAGATGTTGAAGGAGATGGCACCGGACAAGTGGCCTTACGTGAACCTGTTCCCCTACCGGGTGAGCAAGGAGCGCATGGGAACGCCGGATTACGATACTTACGCCAAGATGTTGGTGAGCACGATCGGCCAACCCTTCCTGAGCTACGACAACTACTCGCTGGCCGGTGGCGAGATGCTGGACTACTTCTATACGAACCTGGAACTCGTCCGCCGCATCTCGCAGGAGACCAATACCCCCTTCTGGAACTGCATCCTGGCGAACGCGCACTTCAACTACATGGAGCCGTCCGACGCGACATTCAATCTACAGGTTTATGCGACGCTAGCTTACGGCGGCCGGGGAATCCAGTACTTCACCTACTATTCGCCGCACAACGGCAACTACCGCTTGGGTGCAATCGATCAGTTCGGGAACAAAACCAGGACCTGGGACATGATGCGGCGGATCAACCTCCAGATCCATGCGCTTGCTCCGGCAATCGTGAAACTGAAGAGCACGGGAGTGTATCACTACCCCGACGTGCCCGAACAGGGGAAGCCGCTCTCTCAGAGCAAGCTTGTGCAAAGCGTCTCCATGCGGCAGCACTTTTTGAAGCCGCCGATTCAGGGACGTTTTCTCATCGGTGAGTTCGAGGACGGTCAGGGCAGGCCTTACATGATGATCGTCAACAAGGATTTAAACAACAGCTTTCAGTTCGCCATCGAACTCAAGGAACAGGGCCGGAAACTGATCCGAGTCTGCAATTACTCCGGGCAGGAAGAGGAGTTCGGGCGAGAGATGGACTGGCTCGCCTCCGGCGCTGGAATCCTGTTCAGGATTCAATGACGGCAGCGACTATCATGGCAAGCGCGATGGCCCGAACCGGGTTGTCCCGCTCTCGGTGTCAGGAATAGTTCAGTACCCGTCCCGATGGCGCACCTCTGAAAGAGAAGTGACACGAAAAACTTCCCAGTTCAGGTCGTCAAAAGGTGTGCAATCTGCCAGTTCGTCCGTAATCAACACGTCTACTGCCGAAGCGGGTGCGACGTAGGCGAAAGCCACGCGCCCGAATTTGCTGTGGTCAGCCAGTGCGATTACCTGCTGGGAGATCTGGATCATGGCCCGCTTCACTGCCGCGTCCTCCTCGGTCGGTTCGGTGAGCCCGCTCGTCCTGTCAATCGCCCCAATTCCCAGGAACAGCTTGTCCACACGGTACCGGGAAAGCTGCTCGATCGTTGCGGGGCCAACCAACTGACGATGCAAGGGATCCGACCGCCCGCCCAGCACGATCAGGTCGACGTTCGAGCGCTGGGAGAGGATATGCGCTACTTCCAGGCTGTTCGTCAAAACCGTTACTTTTGAGACTTTGAGCGAGGACGCCAATGGCAGCGCCGTGGTGGCGCCGTCGATGATGATCGATTCGCCCTCCTCGACTAGTTCCGCGGCTCTCCTGCCGATAACTTCTTTTACATCAAGGGATTGCGCGAGCCTGGTCTCGTAGTCCACGACGGGGACTGTCCGGCGCATGGCGCCCCCGTGCGTCTTCCGGATCAACTGCCGGGCACAGAGATCACGCAGGTCCCGCCGCACGGTATCGACACTCACATTGAAGCGGTCGGCCAGGTCCGTAACGGCCACCCGGTGCTCCCGTTCAAGGATCTGGAGGATGTGTGTGCGCCGTTCCTCGGTAAACAGCCTTGCGTTTCCCGGTGTCATCACACCCCCCTTTATATACGCTGAGCGTGCACGATTGCAAGCAAAATGGAAAGAACAGGCACATATTTATGCACGATCATGCATTATTGTGCTTGACATTGCATCTTTACGGTTCTACTCTCTACTATGATGACCGGTCGATAGGCGCATGGTGGGGACCGGTCACAGGGACCAACAAAGGACCCCGGTCTCTATTCAGGAGGTGCAATGAACTTCAAATCACGAGTATTCAAATTAAGCATCGTTCTGCTCGCCGCTTGGTTTGTTCTACCAGCGCTGACGCCGCAACTCGCCGCACAGACGATTACGGCAACGCTGGAAGGCGTTGTTTCCGACGCGTCTGGCGCCGTTGTGCCGGGTGCAAAGGTAGACGTCACCAACGAGCGCACGAACGTAACCCAAACCAAAACATCCGATGAACGCGGACGATATTACTTTCCCCTGCTTCCGCCGGGCAGCTACAAGCTGACGGTGGCCGTCACGGGGTTCAAGACTTTCGAGCGGTCCGGAATGGTTCTCGAAGTGCAGCAGTCGGCCCGCGTGGACGTGGCTCTCAGTCCCGGCGATCTCGCAGTCAAGATTGAGGTCACTGGCGAGGCGCCACGGTTGGACGCCGTGGACGCGACGATGGGGCGTGTTGTCGATAACACGTCACTGCTGAGCATGCCGCTCGGCAGCCGTAGCCCCCTCGCGCTGGCACAACTCGCTCCCGGAATAACCTCGGTGGGCGGATACAAATCAGGCGGCGGGATTAGCAGCCTGTCCGCGAACGGAGGACGACTGGACCAAACCGATGTGCTTCTCGACGGTGTTTCGCTCAACGTGATGGAGCACAACAGCGGGATTCAGCAACTGCAGATCGAACCGAAGGTTGAAACCATTCAGGAGTTCAAGATCCAGACCGACAACTTCAGCGCCGAATACGGCAGCAGCGGCGCGGCTGTCATCAGCATGGTTTCTCGCTCTGGCACGAATGAGTTGCACGGTAGCCTGTTCGAATTCCATCAGAACAACCATCTGAATGCGAACGGATTCTTTAACAACAAAGCCGGAGCGAAGCTCCCCGTGTCGCGTCACAACCAGCTTGGTGGTACGGTTGGTGGCCCCGTATACATTCCCAAGGTTTATGACGGACGGAACAAGACCTTCTTCTTTGTTCATCACGAACGGATCTCGGTCCCCGGCTCGCGCCTGACCGAACGGGACACGGTGCCGACGGCGCTGGAGAAGGCCGGAGACTTCAGCAAGAGCATGAATAGCAGCGGGCAACTGCTCACGATCTATGACCCTGCCACGGCGTACAAGGATGGCAGCGGGACCTGGGTTCGGAACCCATTTGCTGGCAATGTTGTGCCGAAGGCTAGATTCAACGCGGTTGCCGCGAAGGTCATCTCCTATTACCCGGACCCGAACCAGTCCGGTGTTGTTGCCAACTACTATGCCGACGGCAATACGACGAATACATGGTACGAACAGACAGTAAAGATGGACCAGTATTTCACCGCCCTGCAGCGTCTCACTGTGCGGTATACCCGGGATCACTCGACCAGCGGGTCCACGACGAACCTCTGGGGGGACGGCAATATCATGGTCCCCAACAACTTCAATAAGAGCGATTCCACTCCCTGGTCCGCCGCTGCTGATTACACAAACGCTTTGAGCCCGACGATGGTGCTGAATCTGCGACTGGGGTTCACGCGAACGCTGAGCTCTTACGATACCCAATCCAATACAGGCTCGTTTGATTCCAGCTCGCTGGGTTTTGCACAAGACATACAGGCGCAGCAAACGCCGATGTTCTATCTGGAAGACTACGGCCAGACGGGACCCAGCATCTGGAACCGGCAGATGAGGGCTTCCGACATCACGCACATCTCGGGGAGTCTGAACAAGGTCGCGGGCGCGCACACCATCAAAATGGGTGGCGAGGCCCGGCTATCACGCCTCAATTACGGGCAACCTGGAATTGCCACGGCCAGCTTCAACTTCTGCCGACAGGAGACGATGAGCCATCCGTTGAGCGGAAACTCGGCTGAAGGAAACGCACTTGCGTCCTTCATGCTCGGGTGGGGCGGCGCGTGCAACATGGGCAACGGCGCAGGCCAGAGCTACGACCTGACGT
>JBDKSR010000436.1:0-2634 GCA_039680545.1 Bryobacteraceae bacterium
ACTGTCGTGCGCCCGTTTTCGCAAAGGCGATTGGCAAGGTGAGGGTTGCGCAGCACCGCGATCACGCAATGCGCAAAGGACTCCTCATCGTCGGCCAGCAGGAGGTTGTCTCCTGAATGCGACTCCATGCCTTCCGCTCCGATCGTGGTGGACACGACGGGAAGCCGCCAGCACCACGCATCGAGAATCTTCACTCTCATCCCGGCTCCAGCGCGAAGCGGAACAATGAAAACCGCCGTTTCGGAAAGCAACTTTGTAAGATCGGGGACGTACCCCATCACTTCGGCCCTCGGCGTCTTGCTCAACTTCAACAACCGGCGTGGCGGCTTCTTCCCGGCGATCGTCAGGACCGCCGACGGAACAGCGGCCGCCACCGTGGGCCAGATGGAATCGGCGAACCACTCAATCCCCTGCGCGTTTGGTGGCCAATGCATTCCCCCAAGGAATGTGACCCGGAAGGGCTGCGGACGCTCGATCGAGGGCCGTTCCCTCGGGTCGGTCGCAATCGGGATCGTCCTGTCGTGACCATTCTGCGGCTCCATGACCGGCGTCACCGCCCTGCGGTCAGCGTCAGTCACCCAGACCACCCGGTCGAACTTCCGGCACGTTGTTCGCTCGTATGCCTCGAGCTTCTTAGCTTCGTTCTCTACGATGACCCGCATCAGCGGGTTACCTGACTGCTGAGCAGTTCGCCGCGCAGCGAGGAACACCGCATTGTGCTGGTCAAGTACCCGCAAGGGCACGTTGGTACAACCCAGCCCGTAAGGAGCCATCCACAACTGATCAACGTGAACCGCGTCGAACGATCGTTTTTCCGCCACAACTGCAAGCTTGCGCCACATCTCGGCAACGTCATCCCGGCGGATAAGGAAAGGCGTCTCGGAGAACAGGCTCGCGAGTCCGATCGAAATGTCCTTGCCCCTCGATCGCACCATCGGAACCGTCTCGACCCGGCTGCAGATTCGACACAGGTCGGCAATCCATTGGTGGCTGTCTCCGGGCCTTGTGAAGCAGACCAGCGAAATCTCGTGGCCGGCCTCCGCAAGGTATCGAAGCACGTAGTACGACCGCGTCTTCGCTCCGGCATCGAGCGGCAGCGGCAACAGTTGAGTAAGGAAGAGGATACGCACGGTCTTGCTAACCAGGAACTGTTAAAATCTCTCAGGCCGGTTGCGTCTGCCGGCTGCGATCTCCGCCTTAGCCGCCGCAAATCTGGCGGCAAACGTCGTGCCCGCGACTGCAGGCGCGGCTGGAGAAGCTTCGGTATAGGCTGCGCGTCTTATCACGGCAACCGCACCGAGGAATACCCAGAAGAGAAGGCTGGATCGCATGCCGCCGAGCCCGATGTTGTAGTAAAAAGGCAATATCCAATCGGCGAGCCCGCCGGCGAGCATTGTCCCGGCAAATCCCCCGAGCGCGCCAAGCAGATAAGCCTCGCAGAAACCACCGCGAAAGCGCACTCGCAAGTGCCAGATCGCCGCCAGAATCTCGCACATGAGCCAACCGAACGTGGCTACGCCCACCGCACCGAGCTGCGCGACCAGATCCAGGTACTGGTTATGCGAATTAAAGCGAACATACCAGCCGAGAATGGGCGACATACTGACGTAGTAATGGTAGTTAGCGGGACCCATTCCCAGAAAAGGACTCTCTTTGATCAATGGCCAGAGAACCCGTGCGGCCTCCAACCTCGTCATGGCGCTGTAATGCTCTTCTGCTGGCGTGACTTCAGTCATCGTTGGCGTGAAGTAAAGAAACAGCAGACCCCCAAGAAGCGCCGTGATGATCGCCAGACGTGGAACCCGGAAGAGCAACAGAACGAATAGCGCAACCAAAGGTGGAAGCCAACCCGACACCCATGACCTGGCAAGAAAGAGCCCACGGTAAACGGCGAGACCTGTGAGCGCCCCGATCGCGAGACGCGTCATCGGGGTCAATTCCCGGTTAAAGATCGCCTGGCTAGCGCTGATTGCTACGAGCCAGATCCAAAACACGCTGCCGATCGACTCTTGATGCGCGACGTGTACCAGCCGGCCCAGCAACATGGGAAAGACTCTGGTGGGAACGATGTGCATGACGCAGACGAACCCACCGGCAGCCAGAAAGAGCCACGTCAGCCGCTTTAGGTCTGCGATGTCTTTAAGCAAGTCCCCGACAATCAAGAAAAGCCCAATGGACACCAGGAAGATGAGCACTTGCGCGAGTTGTGCTCCGCGCGGCGCCCCGGCCGAAGGGAAGAGCGGGAATTGTGCAGCCACGAAGGAGACCGCAACGCTTCCCATCAGCGCCATGGCAGCGAGGACCGGCCGGCCCATTTTCAAAGCCACAGCGCGGTGAAGCACTACGACCTCAACCAGCCAGATCGCGCAGATAGTTCCCGCCAGGAAGGGGGAACTGTTCAGTGCCATTTTCCCGGTGCCGCCGAATTCATAGGGGACTGCCACCGCGGTCACAACCAGAAGTGCCAGGCCCAGAAAGTGATTCCTGACTTGAATGCTCATCACCAGCAATGCGGCGATGAGCCCCACCAGCGCTGCTGTGATCTTTTGAAAGGTCCCGATGGACAGAACAAAACCGGCTGATACGGACACAACTACTGCGCATATGGCACAGATCCATTTCCCGGCTCCCGAA
>JBDKSR010000437.1:0-3304 GCA_039680545.1 Bryobacteraceae bacterium
CGATGTCGATCCCCTCGGCGAGCCATTGGTTGATCCGGCGCAGATACGCCTCGTTCGGGAACAGTTCGTTGAGCTGTGCGAGCGCCGAACTGACAACCCAACGGTGATTGGGCGTGTGGATTCCGCCTACGGCCAACGCCGCGCCGGCCTTCCGCAGGAAGCCTTCTACGAGAGCGACGAGTTCCCGTTCTCCCGCACGCTTCGCCAGCAGGCACGCAGTGGCAACACCGTGGATGACAAAGCCCGTGTCGGGGGGCGAATTGAAGTTGGTGAAGGGAAGATCGACGGTTCCGTCTTCGTTTTGAGCCCGGTTGAGGAAGTCTGCCGCCAGCTGTGAACGCTCGATCACCAGCCGCGAATGATAGTGACGCGATTGAGGATGCAGATAGCCCGCGTACGCATACACCAGCACGCTTCCGGCTGAACCCGGCATGTGCAGCCCGTCCACGTCAGGGATGGACCCGCACCACTTGCTCTTGGGATCCGTAACCTGCCGCTCCAGAACGTGATCAACCGCCTGGTCGTGCCGGCGAACCAGTTCAGGGTCAATCTCAGGCGGCTGGACCGCTGCGGATACCGGTCCTGCTGCCAGGATGCCAAGAGCTTCGCGTCGCGTCCACGAGTTTTTCTGATCGTTCGTCGTCGGCTTAATCACCAGGTATGTTCTCCTTCACCAGGGATTCTTCACAAATCCCGATTCGAGATAGAAGTCCCGCGCGAGTCGTTGAGCAGTGAGCGTTTATGTTCGTGAGCACCTTTTCCAAGTGAGATCTGTCACCCGCCCATAGCGGATGCAGACCACTCACGAGGAAATCCAAACTGCGGGGAGTGTACTCCGACTTGAGTATACATAAGCGGGCTTACGGGGAGCAAAGTACGGTTCTACACAGACGGCATGTAAACGGCCCTATTCCCCCGAGACTACCACCTGTAACTTGGTCTTTCCGTGAAGCATGCTGTCCTCGTCCCCGACCAGGAACAACTGCATCATCCGGTCGAGCCAGGAACCCTGCTGAAGCACCAGTGCCGGCCCTTGCACGCCCATTGGGAGATCGAAAACCATCGTTTTCCGGTAGGATCCGCCCGAAGGGCCGCTCACGATCTGATACATGACCGCCGGTTCGGCCACAGTTTCGCCGGCAAGCTCCCACTCGGCCTGTGTGCGGCGGCCGTAGGCCTTGCCATTGGCATCGACCACATAACCCGTAAGATCCTTCGGACGAAACTTCGGATTCGCCTCGGAGCTGGACACTTTCACCGTCACGACATAGAACATCCCGTCCGCCATCAGCTCGCGCGGAGGATTGCCGGCAGTTTTTTTGCGCTCCACGCGGACGATGGCCCCCGTCGTGCCACAATCTCCGTCGAGGCTACAGAATTGCACGCCTTCACTGCCCACCAGCCGGTCGCTGCTCGTAACCGAAAACCCCAGCAAGGCAATAAAATAGACTCCGATTCCGGCAAGCAGCCATTTCCCCACGCCAAGAGCGTGTTGGTACTCCCTGCGCTTCCAGTCCTGAACGATCAGAAGGGTGGCGTAGGCGCCGCCCATCACCATCACCATCATCAACGCAAGACCCATCACACCCTCCGCGCCTATGCAAGTCTCAGAATCCGCTTTGCGTTCTCGTTATATACCTTGCGGAGGATCGGGTCCGGAAGGCCCAGACCGTAAATCCGCCACCGCCCCTGCGGAGGAATCTTCGCCGGAGCGTAATCGAAATACTCGTCATTCGTTTCCAGGAACCGGTAGTAGATCTGGTAGAGCGCATCATCGAAGACCTGTTGCGGAGTGTCGTCGCCGTGTGGGACGGCATCGGTTCCGAACATGATCCGGTCCTGGAAGCGGTCGAAGAAAGCCCGTGCCGCGCGTGGCTGCCGTCCGAGTTCACCGATCCGCGCCCCGATTTCGACACACACATTGGGATACTTCTCAAGACACTGGCTCACATGGCCAAGGTTCTCAGCGTAGTTGCCTACGTGCAGGGCGATGAATTGCGTTTTCGGGTGCCGCGCGAACACCCGGTCCCTCGCAGCCAGCAGTTCTGCGTTGCCCGGAAAGTCCTTCCCGCAGAAAGACCAGTCGGGATGGTTGTTCAATTCCTCGAACCGCTCATTGAAGCGATCGATCGGCTCGAAGAAGGCCACGGGATCGGAGATGTGTATCGCCACGGGAAGCTTCGCGGCTGCACAAGCCTCCCACATTGGATCGAACCTGCGGTCGTCAATTTTGACCAGAGCGCCATCGGTAACCTTCTCCCTCAGATAGAGCCCCAGAATCTTCGTGATCTTCAGCCCTCGCGCACCATCCTTCGCAGCCTGCGCGATGGCGTCCGCCTGTAATTTGGGATAATCCGGCTCGATGGTTCGCGCCCACATCGGCTCGGTGAGAGTGAAGAAGCGCCCGGGATGTTTCCGGTCGTACTTCTCGATACACTCCCGGAGAGCCTGGTCGTAACCGCCAGTCAGGTTGACGAGTGCCTGAAGTCCACGGCGATCCATCACCGGCAACAGTTCCTCGGGAGAGGCCAAGTACTGGAGCTTGCTGCCCCAGGTGACCCCGTTTTTCGACTTCGCAGCGAAGCTCACGTGCGTGTGAACGTCGATTACGGGATATCGCGGCCGTTCGACCTTCGTCTCTGGCACGCTGAGCATACTCTTCGGCTGAAACTCGCTGATATCAAGCGGCTTACCTTTAGGCGGCGTCACGGCGGAAACCGGCGTCTTAGGCTCTTGGGGCCTGCAGCCGGAGGTCATTCCTGCCACCGGCGCCGCCGCGATAGCGGCCAGCAATGCCCTGCGATCTGGTTTCATAACCCGTTCATTCTATTACCGAAACGCCCGCAGCGAACGTTTAGCGTTTCTTCAGCAGCGGTTTCAGCACGGGGGCAATTGTCTGCGCCATGCGCAAGAACCCGAGGTCGGTGGCGTGTGCGCCGTCGACCGTGGCCTCTCCGTCAGTACCGAAAAGGGGGCCGGCCGGTACATAGGCGAGGTTACGGTCGCCCTCTTTCCGAAGCTTGTCATACGCGGCTTTCAGCGCCGCGTTCTTCTCCGTCACCAACCTGCGGCGCTCCTCATCGAACGGGGAGTCCGCATAGACAACGTTCTCGACAAGCACGATTGGCGTCTTCGGATGTGCCTTACGCAACGTGCGCAGGAACGGTTCGATGCGCTCCCGTGCTTCCTCCGGCTTGAGGTTTGGCAGGCTATCGTAGACATACGCCGCGGGATCAAGTTCAGCCAGTAAATTAGCAATCTCCGGTTCAGACTTCGCATTTCCGGAGAACCCGAAGTTGAGGGT
>JBDKSR010000438.1:0-1774 GCA_039680545.1 Bryobacteraceae bacterium
TCGAAATCAGGAGACGGGTAGCGCGGCTTCCGACATAGGAAGCGTCCACCATGAACTGCCCAGGGAACAGTTTCTGGAATCCGAAGGACCATCGTTGGTTATACGGGTTCTTGCGATTCTTCTGGAAAAAGCTGGCGCCCTGACCAAGGTTAGTCGAGAGACCTCCTTGGGTGCCTGCCGGCTGCATGATCCCGTTCGGGAAAGGATTCGCGGTGCTAGCAATGTAAGTAAGACCGCTATCCATAGAAACCTGAACTGGGGTGCTCTTTCCAAACCCGCTCTGGGTCACATTGTTCGTGTTGATGCCGATCGAATCGAAGAAGATTCCATATCCCGCCCGGAAGACGAGAGTCGGCTGAACCTGATAGGCGAAGCCGATGCGTGGCATGAAGTTGTTCTTCTCAGCGTTCCACAATGCACGTGAATTGCCGTTCACACCCGCAAAGAGCAGACCACCTTTCACGCGAAAATCGCTTGCCGCGACTTCCGGGATCGGGTTTGCAGCGTAGGCCGCTTTCACCGCCGCTTCGATCGGACTCGCCGCACCAAAGTCAAACTGCGTGATCGAGCGGTTGAAACGCTCGGTAAGAGGCGTCTCATACTCCCAGCGAACGCCGATGTTCATCGTCAGCTTGGGGGTCAGTTTGACATCGTCGTGGATGTAAAGTCCGTAATAGATCTCCTGCGTCGCAAAGTCCGCCGATTTACTCATGTAGCTGCTGGTCCCGGGAAGGCCAAGCAGGAACGACGCGATCTCGCCGCCCATCTTGGGAGCAGTTGAGGTATTGAGCGGGCCGTTCGTATACGTGCTGGCGAATGTGAATCTGGGCGTGTTATCCCATGTCGGGGACATAGAAAACTCCCTGGTCTGCCGCACTTCGCCGCCAAACCGGATACTGTGCACGCCCTTCAGCTTCGTGAAGTTGGCAGTGAACGTGTTAATAAAGCTCGAGCTGTCTGCGTATAATCCGTTACCCGCGAGCGTCTGAAACGGGCTCACGGCAACATACGGAAGGCTCGACAGCTTCGGGTCCGGTATCTGGTTGAGAAACGTCTGTGAGAATCCGAGTTTGCTCAAGTCGAAGCCCTGTGTGAACCTGTACTGATCGCTCCAGCGATCGGCAAGTCCATAGCGGACGTTCATGAAGAAAGAGGGGCTGAACATGTACACGTCGTCCAGCGCGAATCCCCACTTGTCCTGGTTATAATGCATGCCGTCATAGTCATTCAGGAACCTTCTGTTGGACTCGCTGTAGAAACCTTCCCGCATGATACGTACGTACATACGATGGTTGGGGTTGAAGGTGTGATCGACACGGGCAAGGTGTGTCCACACCGGGAACGGACCCGCGTAGCTGACGAAATGGTTGTTCTTGAACTCATTCGTTGTGGTGAGCGGCGAGTTTGGCTCCGGCCAGTACTTCAAGAGGTTCTGTGCCACCGGGTCGAGGCGGCTGGTCGGAATGATATTGCCGGTGAAGGGCTGACGGCTATAGGTGCCGTTGGCGTTGGCCGTAGTGGTCGCAGGATCGTAGACCTGGTACGAAGAACCCAGCTTCAAGAGCGGGGACAGGTCGCCTCGCTTCATCTCAGCCGTAGGAACAGTGTTCGTGAAGTCGTATGCGTACTGGATCTTGTTCGCTTCCCAGAGATAGAAGAAGAAGGTCTTGTTTTTGCCGTTGTAAACCTTGGGGATGTAAACCGGGCCGCCGGCACTCAATCCGTAGCGGTGGTCCTGGTAGGGCGGAACTTCCGAACCAGTGCGGTTCTGGAA
>JBDKSR010000439.1:0-13930 GCA_039680545.1 Bryobacteraceae bacterium
CGTTCTTCCCCGGGCGGAGGTGCGGCGTGAGGTCCACCGGATCGACGTCCCAATACCGTGGATCGCATGGAGCAGGGCCGCGCTGAAGGAGCTGGCCGTTGACGTACAGCATGTAGCGGCTGTTTCCAGTCACCCAGGCTTTTGCCTGTCCCTCGACACGCGCGATGTCGAACTCCTTCCTGAAAAAGACAAACGTGCAGGGGAGCATGCGCCGCTCCGGGAACCAGATCCAGCTAAGTACGTATTATCAACAACTTACCGATTGTGACTTGAATTTACGTGAGTGTTTGTAGGTTATAATGAGTTAACGGGATAACGCCAGAATTAACCGGAGTTGGTGCTATGAGTGCGGATAAGTTGGCACACACGCGGCACACAAAAGGGGAGCCTATACGGCTGGGCTTCGGTGGCGAACTTCAGCCGGTTGCAGATCAAGTTATTGTCACCCGGAACCGGTTCTTCAGCGCCATCGAAGAACATGCGCCGATTGCGCTCGAAACCTTAGCCAGCAATGTTCTTCCGGTGTACCTCGACGCGCGGGCAGCATGGTCAAGGGAATATCCCGACCGTGAAGATCCTCTCTTCCCAATCTCTGACGAACTGTATAAGTCAATTGCGAGTTGGGCTCGCCAGTATTACTTGACGTTCCACAACGAAGTGCCACGGTGGGTCTTGCTCCAGGCGCAAATCACCCTTTGGCAGTGGAGTCACAGACCTGAACTGGTGCCGAAATCGTTCGGGTTACTTGCACCGAGTTCCTTCTTTCGAAAGCCAAAAACGGCCAAAGGTCGCATCGACTTCGAATGGAATGTAATCAGGGAGACACGCGCCGAAGCCGAAACACGCATTGTGGCGACGCTGCGGGCTCTCCTGGGCGAAATCTTGAAATGTGAAACAGATCGATTACTTGACATTTTGGACAAAGGCGCTAGCAAGGTCTTTCGCGAGATCGACACCATGCGCGGTGAACAGCATTTCGAATGGGCTGTGCGATACCAGATCATCGGGCAGGACGTTTCCGAAATAGCCTACTCCAAGGGACACAAGCGGACCGTAAACGCCGGCCTCAAGGCGGTTCTAGACCTTGTTGGACTCACCCGGCGCCCTCATTCCTCCGACGCCATTTTAGGTAATTAAGCGACGCTGGCACTTAATTACCTTTACATGTCTTTACACCTCAGAATTACAACCTCAAAATAAAAGTAAAGGGCGTGTGGAGGTTTTGTATGTTAATAACTGTGGATGTGGCGGCGGCCGAATTAGCCGTCAAACCGGCGCGCCTGTATTGCATGGCACGCCAGGGGATATTGCCCCTCGGAGTAGTGGTTCGGTTCGGCAGGCAACTCCGAATTGACGCCGCAGCTCTCCGCACCTGGCTTGCGGCCGGCGGGTCGGCACTTCCGGGCGGCTGGAGGCGATAGGATGCCAACTCGCCTGTTGCGCGACGGGATACTCACTAGCGAACGCGTGAATGCCCTTTCTGTAGACGCGGAACTCTTCTACCGCCGCTTAATGTCAGCTGCCGACGATTTCGGCAGATACTTCGCTTCTCCGGCGTTATTGCGTGCAGCCCTCTATCCCCTTCGCACTGAACGTGTAACATTGGAAAACATCGCCGCCTGGCTCACCGAATGTGTTACTGCGGACCTTTGCAGGCAATGGTCTTGCGACGGCAAAAGTTATTTGGAAATCTTGGGGTTTTCTCAACGCGTTAGGTCCACAAAAAGTAAATTCCCCGAGCCGCCATCTGGTAGTACCAGCCTGCCAACTGATAGCAGTTCGCTGTCAATTGCTCGCGACTGTCCGCAGCCCGCAGACAACGGCGGTCAATTGCCGCGAAGTGCGGCTCTAGTCGGAGACGAGATCGGAGACGAGATCGGAGACGCAGGCGAGAAGGCTGCACGCGCTTGTCCGCAAACTGCGGCACAGCGCGGACAAATGCCCGCAGACACGAACTCCCTCTACGAGGGATTTCAGGTCCTCTTGATGCGATGGCCAAATCCAACCGGCGTGGACTTCGCCTGCCAACTCTGGATGAGCTATGTCGATGCCGGGGAAATCACGGAAGAGCTGATTCCCGAGATATTCGCGGGGCTTGAGCGTTGGAAGCATTCGGAGCAGTGGGCCACAGGAAAACAGCACTCGATGTCAACTTGGCTGCAAAAAAAACTTTGGAAGGATCAGCCGAAGCGTGACCCTGGCGACATCCCGGAATATCGGCCTAAATGGGAAAAACCAGAAAAAGGCGATGACTGAGAGGCAAAATATGGCTCGAAAATGTTTGATCTCGGCCCACATCCGGAACGCGCGTTGCGACACGTGCGAACGCTACGCCACGCCTGTTCACATCCCGACGACAGTAGCGGGGATTTTTTGTGAAAAACATTGCCCGGTGTGCAGTGCTCTGGATACCGACAAGCCGGACGAAGAGAGCGAGAACAGTGATGCTCAAAATTTCTTGTGTGAACAAACGGAGTAGTGGCTGCTGCTATCGCTGTCCCCGGCCGTGGGCGGTCGCCTGCGACTTTCTGACGGACTACGGTAATTGCGGGCTCCCTTGTTGTCCCGATCACCACGTAGTTTGCGACGGTCGCCACTTTTGCCTGGAGCATGCACTCGCACAACCGAAAGCTCGGTTAACACATCAGGAGGTTAACACGGCATGACGCTGGAGACTTCATCGCGGCATGTTCGAGCGCGACGGCGCGAGAACGTGGTTTTGGATTTACGCATGGCCGGGAAGACATACAGGCGCATTGCCACCGAGCTTGGCATTTCGCCGGCGGGCGCGTTCAAAGTTTTAGACCGGGCGCTCGCGCGTCTCCGGCAACAAACATCGGAAGTCGCCGAACGATTGTTGCAGATCGAACTGGAACGTCTCGACGCTTTGCAACTCGCGCAGTGGGACAAGGCCACTGACGGCGATTTGCGGGCGGTCGACGCGGTTTTGAGAATCATGGAGCGCCGCGCCCGGCTCCTTGGGCTCGACGCGCCAGTAGAAAATCGGCTTGACGTTGACTTCCCGCGTGGCGATATCGACGCCGAGATCGAACAACTCCTGTGCAAGGTGGCATCCGGTGAGATGGTGCCCGGCTGTGTGGCCAAGGCCCGCGCGAAAAGCCAATTGCCGCCGGCGGGGCAGAAAGCGAAAGATTCATGAAATCGCGTGGGAAGTTCGCATCTTTTCGTACTTTTGCTATGCGAACTGCCGCCGATCCGGCCAGTGGCGTCCTCCTTCCGCCAGTCAACGCTGGCCGGTTCACAGTCGACCGAGGGAGGTATTCTCAAGGCCGTCAAGACCTCGGTCGGCTTTTTTTCGGTTCCGAAAATTGGCTTTATCGGAAGCTATTGGAGGCGTGAGCGATGGGGAAAACGACCACGAACGATCAACTGAAACACTGGCAGAAAACTTGCCACCACTTAGCCGACCTGCTTCAGAACATCGACAGAAAAGCGGGGCAACTTCAAACTGAACGTAAAGGCATACTGCTCCGCGTCGGCGATGGGGATGAGGCTGCCCAAAGCAAACTTGCACAGATCGGCCAAAAGCTCGCGGAACTCGCTACCGAACGTCAAAACGTCGATGACGCTCTGACGGAGGCGCTACATGGTCATGATGGAGCGCAAGCCGCGCTCGAACTCGAAGATCGCAAAACAAGGGCCGCCAGAGTGCGGGAAACGGCGAAACAGATTGCGGAATTCGGCCAAGAGGCGGATCAAACGATGAAGCACCTGGCTGAACTTCTGACGCAACGCCGTCAAGCCGTCCAGGACTTAGCGACTATGCTTGGGCGCGCGAACGCACGAACAAACCGCTTAGTCATCTGCCCAAATCCGGCACTTCAGCGGGCTGCTCAGGCGCATGGCCTGGATACGTTCCTAGGGTTCGGCCGCTATCCCGGCGACCCCGCGCACATCCGGCCGCTGGCGGAACAGGACGCCAGCTTGTTGCGGAACTACTTCGACATGCAGGAGGTACCCAGCGATGACCAACTCGAATGACAGTCATGCAACCCAAGAACACCGCACGAAAGTGCAGGAGGCGGTTCAGCAGATCAGCACGCTTGATCTGTCCGTGGATGAATCACTCAACGGTTTGGTGGAAGTCCTCGAACGTCGCCGGCAGGCTGTTGCTGACCTGATCGGCGTGCTTGGCGCGCCCAATGAACTAACCAATTACCTTCAGCGTTCTTTAGGCCCGGCGATCTTGCGGGCGGCTGAGGTGTGTGGTCTACGCCAATACGCCAACATTTCGATCTGGCCCTGCAATCCGGCGAGTGTTCCGCCGTTGGCGGAATTCGACAAAGGCGTGCTCGGCAGAATCTTGGAATCGGAGTAGCGACTCATGAGCAACATCCTGGCGGACCTGGTGGTGAACCTGGATGCGAACCTATCCGACCTGAACGCCAAGTTCCGGCAGTTGGACTCGGACCTTATGAAAGCTGCCGATGGTTTCGACGCCATCGGCAGCCGCTTCACGGGACTCGGGGCTACTATGTCCGTTGCTCTGACTGCCCCTTTAGTGGCGGTAGCCGGGTTGTCCATCAAAGCCGCCGGCAGTCTGGAACAAACCGAAATCGCATTCACTACCATGCTCGGCTCGGCGGAAGCCGCCAAGAGCATGTTGGCCGACTTGAAAGAGTTTGCCGCAAAGACCCCGTTCGAATTCCCGGAACTGATCGAGGCCGCGAAGCGGCTAAAGGCATTTGGCTTCGAAGCGGATCAGATCATTCCCGTATTGCGCATCGTGGGCGACACCGTCGCCGCTTTGGGCGGCGGTTCCGACAAGATCAATCGTATTACCCTCGCGCTTGGCCAAATGCAAGCCAAAGGCAAGGTTTCGGCAGAGGAAATGCGCCAATTGGCAGAATCCACGGTGCCCGCTTGGGAAATCCTGGCCGATGCCATCGGCGTCAGTATGGCCGAAGCCATGAAGATGGCGGAAGACGGCGCCATCTCAGCCGCCACAGCCGTACCCGCGATTCTGGAAGGCCTGAACGCCCGGTTCGGCGGCATCATGGCGCTACAGGCGCGGACTTTCTTGGGTAAGTGGTCGGACTTCAAAGATAAACTGTTTTTCATTCTGCAGGACATCGGTAAGGCGCTGCTGCCGGTCGCCGGACAAGCGCTCGAACAACTCCGCGACGTGGCAAAGTTCGTCGGCGAACTCACCAAGAAATTCTCCGAACTCGATCCCTTTACCCAAAAAGTCATTCTCGGTTTCGTTGGATTTGTCGCCGTGGCCGGACCGGCGCTCGTTATCACCGGGCAACTCATCGCGGCGATTGGCAACGTGAGCCAAGCCCTCGGTGTCCTTGGCCCGATGCTGGGGAAGCTCGACTTCAGTGTCCTCACACGCGGCTTCAGTAGCCTGGCGGGGATGCTGCCCGGCTTAGTGAGCGGACTCGGGTCCGGAGCTGGCTTCATGGGCATTCTTTCTTCGTTGGGCGGGGTGATAACGAAATTCTCCGGTGTCCTGTTGGCGGGACTCACGAGCCCGGTTGGTATTGCCGTGGCAGCGGTGGCCGCGCTGGCTGCCGTTGGCTACCTGCTCTATACCAATTGGGAAGACGTCTGCAACGTGCTTTCGGCGCTCTGGACGGACCTGACGAACCTGGCCAATAAGGCCTTCGGCGGTCTGAAGGAATTCTTCGGCGGCGTGTGGGATGGCATTGTCGAAGCCTTCCAATCAGTTTGGGAAGGCATCAAAGACTGGCTGGGTGAAGCGTGGTCCGGAATTGCCGCCCTAGCCAGCGCCGTATGGACGCCTGTCGCCAATTTCTTCGCGACGATCTGGAACGCTGTCTCGGGATTCTTCACGAGCGCCTGGCAGGCCATCTCGGACTATCTGGCGGGAGTGTGGGACTGGATCAAAGCCAAAGCGGAAGCGGTTTGGAACGGTATCGTCAAAGTCTTCAAGGGGGCTCTGGATTGGCTCTCTAAAGCCTTTCCTGAAACCGCGAAAGCCATCCGCGAGTGGGGCAAGGAATCCGAAGAGAGCGGTAAAAAGACGGAAGAATTGGCGAAGCAAACGAAGGGGACCATCAAACCGGTTTTGGAGTTAGGCAAAGGCGTCAAAGGTCTCACGGACGAAGAAAAGGCATGGAAGAAAGCCGTCGACGAGATCATTAAGGCCAACAAAGAAGCCGCCGAACGGGTCGCCAAGCAGCGCACCGAAATCTTCGAACTCTCCCTAAAAACCATTGAAGCCCGCAAGGCGCTGGAGCTATTCAATGCAGGGTTGATCGTCCTGGAACGCAACCTCGACGGTTCCGTGAAGTCCACTTATGACTTCATCGAAGGCGCCAACGATTTGGCGCGCCAGATTGACGAAGTTGAGCGGGCAACGCAGGATCTCTCGAAATCCGTGCCGGCCATGACCCGCGCAATGGAAGCGGCACTCAAACCTGTTCCCACGGAGATCGACAAAGTCACTGAAGCCTTCAAACGCCAGAACATCAACAGTAGCGCGGATCTGGCTCAGTTAGCGCGCAACGCCGAGGAAGACTACCATACCATCGCCAATTCCGCGTCGAAGGACTACTACGCAATTCAGCAAGCCTGGGTAAACATGCTGGAAGCACAAAAGCAGGCCAGCAAACGCGGAGTGGCGGATTGGACCGAGGATCAAGAGGCGCGTCTGCAAGCCGCTAAGAACGGTCTGGATGCGATGGACGGCGCGACGAATACGTCCGTTTCAAACCAGAAGACCACGTGGGGGAAATTAGGCACGCAGATTTCCACGATTTTCACCGACATGAGCAAGAACATCGCCGACGCCATCTGGTCGGGTGAAAGTCTCCTGGATGTCTTCACGGATGTGTTCACGGAGATAGGCAAGGCCGTCACGCGGTTCGTCGTGGAGTACTTGGAAGGGAAGCTTTTCAAAGCCCTGGCCAGTCTGATTGACGACCTGCTCCCGAGCGTTTCCAAACTGTTCAAAGATATTTTTGGGACTGCTTCCGACGTGGCGAAGACCACCGGATCGCCTGCAAATGTTTCTGCCTCAGCCTCAGGAGGCGGCGACGCATTGAGCGCGATCACCGGAATAGTAACCTCCATATCCAGCGTCATCAGCGCGATTTACGACATGCGTCAGGAAGGGACGTTGAATGCCATCGAAAAAAACACCCGCTACTGCCAGATCGGCATTACCGAGGCGGGCGGTCTGATCGAGATTTGCTGGGGCATTCAAGACATCCTTTGGCACTTGTACGACGTGTTGTGGAACAACATGCATACCCGGCTGGAAGAAATACGGGATGCCGTCCGAACCTGGACCGGGGATGTGACTGTAAGTACAACCTCTGCTACCACCGCAGCTAGCGAGGTGACCCTGGATACAGGGGAATTGGTCGCGGTGATTGAACAGTGTGCCTCCCTCCTGGAGTCCACTATCCTATCGGTCGGCGACACGTTGACGGGGGCGTTGGCTGACATAAGCACGGCGCTTAACACTGGTGAGACCGTGGTAGTTAGTACCGCCGCCGCTGAAACCACAACTACCTCGGGCTTGGATGTGGTGATTAAGGATGCCGCTGATGTGTTGCGTCTGATGTTGTTGAATATTCGGAATGAGTTGATTACCGTCAACACTACCCTGGCAGCACAGGTTGCAAATCTCACTTCTAAAACCGGTGCTCTAACGGCAGTAACTTTGCCGGCGGAAATAGGCGGCGAAGCCAACAGCACGGCGTTGACATCCACTACGGCAGAATTCGGCAGCTTGAAGGCCATCGCGGAAGCTCTCTCGACCGTCGGCAGCCAAGTTCTCGCTGCCATCACGGCTGCGACGCAGACGGTAATAGATACTGCGGGTGGTTTGTTCAACAGCCTTGAAAACAACCTGCAAGTTGGTTGGGAAACTCTGACGGAGGCGTTCTATACGGCATTGGCCAGCTTGGATCAGTTGGTTCTTTCCGTGGCGGATCTGCCCAGCCAATTGGTGTTCGCCACCACCAGCAACGCTGGTGTGATCGAGGCTGTCCGCAATGATTTGCGGGAGTACGCCGCGACCTATGAAGAGCGTTCCGGCGAGAGCTTGCGGCTGCAGGCAAGCAACGCGACCATTCTGAGCGAACTGGCCGAATACCTGAAGAAAGGCTCGAATCTGCGCCTGGAAAACAAAGTCGTGTTGCCGGACGGCCGGGTGCTAGCCGAAGTCGTTACGGAATACCTGAATCAAACCGTGGGGTGAGGAATAAGCCCGTCAGGACCTTTACTGGCTCTTTTCTCATGCCGCTAACGGGGATTATCGGAAGTAATTTTGGGAGGAACCATGAATGCGAAAATTGAAAAGATGCTCGGCGCCGTGCGCGCCGATATTGCCAAGTACTACACGAAGGGCGAGTTTCTGGGGGCGATTCAAACGCTCGGCGAAGAACTGTATCCGGGCGAGACGCCAGCAACCCAGATTGCAAAAGCCGCCGAGACCGAAATCGGCGGTGAACTTTACTCCGGCTATTGCCAAGCGAAGCCCGATGAACCCGCGCCACAACCAGCGAGCGCGCCGTCCGAAGTTGATAAAGCACTGAGCGAAATCCATGCGGAAGCTGGCCGCCTCATGCACGACGACGCGACCTTGACGGAAAGCCAAGCGATTGGAAAAGCGTGTGAGGAACGGCCCGACTTGTACGGACAGTACCGCGCGGCAGCGGAAGGTCGGCCGGGATCGGAGTAAGACGAAATGGCGAAATTGCACCTGGAAATCAAGGGTCTGCCGGAAGCCAGGCGGCGCATTCGCGGGTACACAGACGAGGTGCGCCGCGCTGTGGCTGCTGTGCTGGAGCAGACCGCCGAGAAGATCATGGCTGATTCCAAGGAAATCGTGCCCGTGGACACTGGCACGCTGATGTCCACGGGACAAGTTGCTCCGGCTGTTGACCGCCGTTCCGGTGAGATCGTGGTGTCGCTCGGGTACGGCGGTCCGGCCTGCAAGTACGCCGTAGCGGTGCATGAGAACCTTTCGCCGGGGGTGAACTGGAAACGGCCCGGCAGCGGACCGAAGTATTTGGAAACCCCATTCATGCAGCACGCGCCCAAGATTCCCGAACGAATCAAAGATGCCGTGCGGCGGATTCGCTGATGGTGGCCGGACTTCTACGCCGTGAAGGCGCCGCCTGACGCAAAACAAGCCGGAAAGGAAATAGATGCTATGACAGCTACCGAACTTGAAAAGAAACGCAATGATCTGGAATCGCGGTTTACCGCGCTCACCAAAAAGCGCGACGCGGTTAAGCAGCAACTGGAGAAGCTGGCTGCCGATCTCGCAGCGCTATACGAAGAGTTGCCGGTGGAACTCCGCAAGCAGATTGAGGCCATCGAGGCCAGCAACCGGGAACTCTGTGAACGCGATGCCGCGTGCAAGTCCACGACGTCGCGCCCGCAGCCTCGCTGTTGCATCGAAGCACACCGGCAAGACCCAAACCATTACCGCAGATCCCGCAGCGCGTCCTAGGGCCTCTGGCACGCGCGCTTGGCCGTCTTCATCGCCATTCGTTCGTGCCGCATCACTTGGCGGAAGCGCTTCACCGTTAGCCGGACCCGCAACGCCTCACCATCCTCGGCGACACGCTGGCTCAGGCTCCGGGTCTTCGCGCCTATCGGTCTACCGCGCCTGCCCTTCTTTTGCGGCTCACCGTCACTCATAACATCTCCCTCGAAGTCACAATGCCGATGGGTCCAGTTTTGTGAAGTTGCCCTCAGGGCGAAACGCCGAACAGTGCTCGGGATGATGCCGCCATACCTTATGCGGTGAGAGAGCCTGGAGTTCGAACGTCCGGTTGCAGGCCGCGCGCAACGGCACGCGATGCGGTTGGTACCCCAAACGGCGCAACTGTTGTTCGGTTCGGCGCAGCGAACAGAACCGGATATAACGCAACCGCGTGGGGCTACCGATACCCACAATGCTGTTGCTGCGAATCAGGATTTGCAGTTCCACCTTCTCAACCAGCCGGATTAATTGGCCGCTCGCGTCGCGCAGCGACACAGGGAAGGTAAGAGTGGGCAAGTAGTGGATCAACTTCACTGCTGGAATCAACATACCTCAGTTCGCTTTTCTGGCTTTTTCAGCCTTGCGCCGCTCGCGCGCCTTGCGGCTCCGCACCTTGGCAGACGCGGCGGCAGCCTTCTTGGCGCGTTCGCGGCGTTCTTCATCCGTCATGTGTTGGGCGGCAATCTTGCCGCCTTCGGCGCCGCCTTTGAGACCGCCGATTCGTCCCATCTTCTGAAAAAAACGCATAACATCCTCTGGTAACAATCGTTTCCGGGCCACCGCACCAGCTTACACCGGATGCAAGGTGGCTTTGCATTTTCCTCTTGACAAAGAGGGGGTCTAAGCTTATTCTCTCACAAGAGGGTTTCAGAATGAAAGGGAAGAATTCAAAAAGCAACAACAACAACGGATTCGGCAAACTCGACGGACTTGAGCGGGACTTTCTCGAAAAAGCGCTCCAGGTCCACCGCGCCGTTACCCACTATCAGCCGGAACCCGATCTCGCGCCGAGCGCGTCTTTCGCAACACTCGTGATCAATGCGGCTGCCGATGGCGAACTGACGCCCGAGCGAGCAGCGCGGTACTTGGTGGACTTCCGCGAAGAGTTCAAAATCGCCGTGGAAACGGCGAAACAGATTGAAGCCTATCCTGATACGAGCGTCTGGAACGCGGCCACAGGGGCCGCCACAAAGGAGCACGAGTCATGAAAGCGGCGGCAATCTCCAAGGGGAGCCGGGCACGGATGACCGTCACCGTGACGCCCGACGAAAGGCAACTTGTCGGGATCGCCCTGAATGTTCACCGGATGCTCGAACAGGATGCCACCTTCGGGTGGGTGGCGTCCGCAGACTTCGCCATCGCGACGCTGTTTGAGGTTTACGAGGGCCTTCTCACACCGCAAGCAGTGGAACGCGAACTCGAATCCTACCGGGCGCGATTCGATGCCACCAGCGACAGATTCAAAGAGTTTGGCAAGCCACCGCACCACACCATTCAGGCAGCCGCCGTGGCTGCCTGAAACTTGGGCGGAGTCCGCTTGGGCTCCGCCCGTTTTTTGAGGGCAAGGATAGCTTCCGATAAGGGCTCTTTTCGGGAGTGATGAAAAGGGGAATCAGATGGAGTTGGCAATCGTAACGGGCATGGATCAGTGGGCGGGGCTGAAAGCCCTGGCCCTTGATTCGGTGACTTCACCGCATAGCCGCCGGGCTTACAGCACGGCGCTGGACGGTTTCTTGGGGTGGTACATGGGGCAAGAACAACATGGCTTGACGAAGGCCAGCGTGAACGGCTTCCGGGCGCATCTGGAAAGTTCGGGCCTGGCGCGCGCGACAGTGAATCTCCGGCTGTCGGCTGTTCGGAAGCTGGCGACCGAAGCAGCGGACAATGGTCTGTTGCCGGCGGAGATTGCCGCAGGCGTGGCCCATGTGAAAGGTCTGCCGGCGCGAGGCGTCCGCTCGGGCAATTGGCTGACTCGGGAGCAGGCTCAACGGCTGCTCGATGCGCCGGACCGCGCGACGTTGAAGGGCAAGCGAGACCGCGCCTTGCTGGCCGCCCTGCTCGGGTGTGCTTTGCGCCGGTCGGAAGCGGCGGGCTTGAGAGTGGCCGACGTTCAGCAGCGGGACGGGCGCTGGGTGATTGCGGACCTCCAAGGCAAGGGCGGCCGCGTGCGCACGGTTCCGGTTCCCGCTTGGGTGAAAGTCGCCGTCGACACCTGGACGGAAGCGGCGCACATCACGGACGGCTACCTGTTCCGCCCGGTCAACAAGGGCGGCCGGACCTGGGGCGAACGGCTCACCGATAAGGCGGTTGCGCTGATCGCTTCTGACGCGGCTCACTCCATCGGCGTGCCGGCTGTCGCCGCGCACGATTTGCGCCGGACTTCCGCGAAGCTCTGCCGTCTCTCGGGCGCCGATCTCGAACAGATTCAATTCCTGCTCGGGCACGCTTCGGTCCAGACTACCGAACGCTACCTTGGTGGCCGTCAGAACCTCACCGACGCGCCCAACGATCACTTGGGCTTGCAGTGAGGCCGGTTCACGCGGTAATAATGCACCACAGAAGGGTTCAGTATGGCGGGCCAGATCATTCCGCGCGGTAAAGGTACCTGGCTGATTCGGGTGTACCTTGGGCGCGATCCCGAAACGGGCAAGCGGGAATATCACAACCAAACCATCCACGGGAACAAAAAAGAGGCGGAACGGCAGCTTACCGAGACTTTGCAGGAGCAAAACCGGGGGCACTTGATGCCGGGAACCAAGAGGCGGACTATTGGAACCCTGCTCGACGATCTCTTGGCTGACTACCGCATCAACGGGAAGGATTACAAATGGGCTTCCTTGCTGGTGGAGGGGAAGCTCCGACCGGCGTTTGGCGCTCTGCCGATCTCCCGGCTATCCAGCGACCATATCAAGCGGTATATCGACAAGTGGAAGGCGGTAGGGCGAGCTAACGCCACCATCAATCACGAGTTGGCCTTGCTTCGGCGCGCGTTCAAACTCGGGGCGCAGTGTGATCCGCCGAAGGTGAGTCGCGTTCCAAGGATCCCTTTTTTGGAAGAACACAACGTCCGCAAGGGGTTCTTTGAACACGGCGACTACCTAAAGCTTCGGGCAGAGTTGCCGGAAGAACTGCGACCGCTTTTGACGTTCGCGTACTACACGGGATGCAGGCGCGGGGAGATTCTGGCGCTGAAGTGGTCGCAGGTTGATTTACTGGAGGGCGTGATCCGGCTGGAACCGGGCACCACGAAGAACAAGCAGGCGCGCGTCATTCCCTTGGCTCCAGAGGTATGGGAGAGCCTGAAAATGCAGCGAGCCATTCGGGACGAAAAATACCCTGACTGCCCGTGCGTGTTCTTCCGCGACGGGAAACCGATCAAGCAGTTTAAGGACGGTTGGGCCTCGGCGTGTCAGCGGGCCGGTCTATGGACTGGCGACGAGAAGACCGGCAGACCCTCGGTACTGTTTCATGACCTCCGGCGGACCGGCGTCCGAAACCTGCTCCGGGCCGGAGTTCCCGAGAAAATCGCTATGGGGATCAGTGGGCACAAGACCCGCAGCGTGTTCGACAGGTACAACATCGTCACCGAATCCGACCTTAAGGACGCCGCGAGACGCTTGGGCGAATACATGGCACACCGAGGCACACAAGACGACGAATCGGCACACTATAGGCACACAAGCGGGAAAGCGAGCGTTGCGCCAGATTCCCAAAATTCCTCTAAGTTATTGATTTGATTGGTTAGGACGAGATGACTTGAACCCCCACGCCCTCTCGGGAACTGGAAACCAGATCCAGTGCGCTTTCCACTGAATTGGTGGTTCTGCCGGTGGGCGACTCTGCGCCGTTGCAGGAAGGGCGAAAGGAGGGGCACCCAGCATTGCTGCCGCGGAACTCGTGGCGCCGAGGAACTGGCGCCGGGATGGATGTGTACGAGAGTCTCTCATCGCGTGTTTCCTAAGAATTACAGGTACAGATAGTACGCCATCTCAGCCTTTGAAGCGGCGCCGGGCTCAGGCATGTGCGGCGTGGTGGTTCCGGACAAGCAGAAAGACGAGCGCGGTTGCGACAAGCGGCACGAGGCTTGCGACCACCAGGATCGGCTCGAACGAATAGCGGTCGGCGACCCAGCCAATTAGAAATGTGGAAATGATTGTCCCCACGCCTGCACCTGTTCCTCCCATTCCGCTTACGGTAGCCACTGTGCGGCTCGGATAGAGATCCGTGGGCAGCGCCAGCCCCATCGTGGACCATGCTGCATACGCAAATGTAGATATAGCAAACAGCGCAATGATGAGCGCAAATTGGGAGACGAGAACCGCCGGAATGAGCGATGTCATTCCGATACCGCAGATCAGAATGATGAACTTCCTGGCGCGGAGCACCGGCCAGCCACGGCGGATGAGGTAACTCGAGAAGCCCCCACCGAAAAAGTTT
>JBDKSR010000440.1:0-3268 GCA_039680545.1 Bryobacteraceae bacterium
AGGTCGCCAATGGATTGATCCACTCCCCGGTGCCTCTGGGAATCCTGCCGGGGGGCACGGCTAACGTTCTGGGCAATGAAGTTGGCATCGGCAATGGCATGGAGGAGGCTGCGGGCAGGCTCGCGGAATGGGTTCCCCGGCGCATCGCCGTAGGCTTGCTGCACGCGGCGGAAGAACAGCCGCGCTACTTCCTGATGATGGCGGGGGTCGGCTTTGATGCTTCCATTGTCAACACCGTGGACCCCGCCCTGAAGAAGAAGAGCGGCAAGCTGGCGTACTGGGTGGCGGGATTCAAGGAGTTTTTCAGGCTCCAGCCGCTCGTCGAAGTGCGCAGTGGCGAAAGCACGTTCACTTGCACGTTCGGGCTCGCCAGCCGAGTACGAGATTACGGCGGGACGGTGGATCTGGCCACCAGCGCATCACTCGCGAACGATGGTTTCGCGGTAATCGGGGTCAAATCGCGCCGTCCGATTGGATACGTGCGCTTTCTGCCTGCCGCGTTTTCAGGCCGGCTCGAACGTCATCCGTCGGTGACCGTTCTCCATACGAAAAGGCTTGAGTTCCGCGGTCCGGCTGGTTCGACCGTGTACGTCCAGGTGGACGGTGAAGC
The DNA here is from genome assembly GCA_039680545.1 of Bryobacteraceae bacterium. Classification (GTDB taxonomy): domain Bacteria; phylum Acidobacteriota; class Terriglobia; order Bryobacterales; family Bryobacteraceae; genus JAEHDI01. The sequence continues at coordinate 611 of JBDKSR010000440.1, forward strand.
GGCCGGCCGGCTCCCCGCATCGATAGAGATCGTCCCGGACGCCTTAACCCTACTCGTTCCACCTGGTTTTCAAGGTTAGAACGGGACCAATCGAACGATTTGCGACTGGCCGGAACACAAGGGCATCAGATGATTGTGACAAGACTCACTCTGTTTGCTCTGCCGATTCTGATGGCGTCCACAACGTTTGGCGCATCAAGCATTTACGAGTTTCAGATGAACTCGATTGACGGAAAGCCGATCTCTTTGTCCGACTACCAGGGCAAGGTGGTGCTCATCGTCAACGTGGCCAGCCGATGCGGGTTTACGCCACAGTACAGCGCGCTGGAAAATGTTTACCGGCAATCCAAGGATCGCGGATTCGTGATCCTGGGCTTCCCGGCGAACAACTTCAAGGATCAGGAGCCGGGGACTAACGAGGAAATCAAGCAGTTCTGCCAGCGGAAATACGATGTCACGTTCCCGATGTTTGCGAAGATTTCGGTGAAAGGCACTGACGAGGCGCCGCTGTACCAGTTCCTGACGGACAAGAACGCCAATCCGGAGACTGGCGGCGAAATTCCGTGGAATTTCACGAAATTTCTGATTGGGCGTGATGGCAAGGTGCTGGCACGTTTCGCTCCGAAGACAACTCCGGACTCGCCCGAGGTCACTGAAGCAATCCAAAAAGCGCTCGAAGCACCGGGCACGTAAGGGTCCGAGTCGGTTATATTAGTAAAGAGACCATCCAACAACGGCCCGGTGAGGTGCGAGAGTGGTTGAATCGGGCGGTCTCGAAAACCGTTGAACCCTTTCGGGTTCCGTGGGTTCGAATCCCACCCTCACCGCCACCTGCTTGGAATCACACAAGTTAGACTCAGTTTTCCCCTCTGCCCCAACACAGACACCGAACGTTTAAACGACGTCACCTAGCTCGAAGGCAATGCGAGGGAGTTCTGCTCCCGCACCGTCTGCTCCTGCAATTGTAAAATCACCGGTCACTTCGGCTTTACGGTTGGCGCTCTTCTCTCCGGAGGACGACGCTTCCTCTTGAGCGTCGTATCGGCAATCCCCTGTTTCAGCCGTTCGACCTTCCAGGGTCGAATCACCTGCGGATGTATTGGTCTATCCATCGCCAAGACCCGGTTGGTCAAGCTGACGCTGCCGCCGATCCCTCCTCGAGGTCCTCAATGGTGATCTTTCCCTCGGCGAGGTGAACTAGCTCGTGTCCCAGTCTGACGTCCACGAAGTGATCTGATGCATGAACCCAGATCCGGACGGTGCCCCGAGTGGAATCAGGGGTGCCGACCGCGTGGCCCTGCGCACGGAGGATATCCAAGGCTTCCTTCTCCGTCATGGCTCCCTCCCGGCCTCTATTCTGCTCCTGCTCGTTCGCAAATGCCAGAGCCTGGGGTGCAGCAAGGGTTGCTATAGAATTCCCGTTCCCGAGGGCACGCTGGACGCGGGCAAGACACGTGACGCAAACGAACGAGAGTCCTTAGCATTCGTTGAATGGCTTCGATGGCGGGTCGTAAGGTCTAGTTCACTACCGGTCACGAGGCAACTGAAGCGTCTCGATTGCGGCCTTGCGCCGGCGTAATACCGCGGCTTCCGCCATTCCGAGGCCGCCACTCGATGCCAAAAAGAGTCCGAACAAGGCAAATCCTACCGGAAGCGCAACGCGCGGCTCCGACAGGGAGAGCACGGATGCCTCGAAAACGCGAAATCGACTCGAACGCCGGGCGACTCCCGCGCCTCGCGCCCTTCCGCCCTGGGTACCGCCGGAGGAAGCCGTCCGGCCAACTTGTTGGTTCCGCGGCGAAAAGGCCCGCTGCAGAGACGCGCGGAACTGCTGGAACTCCGCGGGGCTCAAACCATCCAAACGGGCAGCGGAGGCCACGACCGCATCCTGCAGACGCCGGTTGCCGCACGTGTTCGCCGAGCATCCGACACCGAAGCGAGCGACAGATTGCACGTACTCGCGTAGGAGCCGCGTCTTCTGTTCTGGTGTGAGCACATGGCTGCCCTGCCGGTCCACTTCGAGCATGCGGGCGAGCATGTACTGACGCGCGTGCGGATTTTCCTTCTCGAAGAACTCCTTCAAACCAAGGTGGTGTTGATCCTCCACGTACACCTGGTAAGTCTTGTCCCAATTGGCGCCATCCACGAGTTCGGGCGTGGTCGCCTGCCAGCCGTAAACGTTTTCGAGGTTGTCGAAGATCTCGCGCGCACCGCCGTACCCGCTTCTCTTCATTTCGCGTATCCACTTCGGATTCCAGAACCGCCCGTTCATCTCGGCGGCCAGAAAGGTCCGGAAATCTTCCAGGCGCGCGCGCCCGGCTTTGCGTAGATTCGCAACGTAGAATTGAGGCGCCGCACCACCGTTGACCTGTTTGGTCGCCAGATTCAGCCCGCCCGCGAAGTCGAAGAAGTCGTCATTGTCGATTGTTCCGTACAGGTTCGTCGTGCGGGAGTGAATCACGACTTCATTACCCTTGAGCTGTGTCGCAAGCGCCTGCGGAATCGACTCTCCCCATCCTTCGCTGGAATATGCGAAGTTGTTGTGGCTGAGGTACGCCTTTGCGATCATTTCTGCGTTACCAGCGTCGCGGCTCTGCTTGATGAGGTTGGCGATTCCCCCACCGTAGTCGCCCGGCGCCGGCCCAAAGACGCGCGCGG
>JBDKSR010000441.1:0-2022 GCA_039680545.1 Bryobacteraceae bacterium
ACCCGCAGAACTTCCGATGGGACGAATGCCCAGTCTCTGCGCTCACCACGCCGCATAACTTCGATGCGGTGGGCATAGTCCAGACGATCACGGGTGCGCGTTCCGTGGGCGGGCGCGGAGCGGTGTATGCAATGTGCAAGCGGGACGCGCGGCTATATGACGCCGCGATGGTCATTGAAGAGTGCCGGGCTGCAGAACACGCGGCGGCGGTGAAGGCGATACAGAAACAGTGATTAAGCTCCGGGTCACGAAAAAACGAGACGGCCAGACGGTGTTCTGGATGCGCGATGCCATGGGCCGCCAAGTTCGCATCGGTAACCCAAACCGGATGAACTGGATTCGCGCGCAGCAACTCCGCGAGCTGGGCGAATACGGACTCGGGCTGATCTTGGAGCGCACAACCAAAGGCATCGGTTCAGATGACGCGCCCATGAAGCCGCTCACTGAGAAGTACGGCCGCTGGAAGCGCAAGATCGGACTCGGCGGCGAGCGCAACCTTCGCGGCCCCGGCAAGGGCGGACATCACCTTATGGACGATCCGCGCATTACCCACTTCGATGACCGGCGCGTCGAGTTTGGAATCAGTACGCGGCAGGGCCGCATCAAGGCCCGTGCCAATGAGGACCGCTCACCGTGGTGGGGGTGGTCACCTTCCGACATGAAAAAGATGGTGGCGAAGTTTCAGGAAATCTTTGAAATCGGCATTGTTGAAGCGATGGTCTCGCGCGGACTGGCAGGTATCACGATGGCGACGGGTACGCTGGCATCCACGCGCCGATGGTTTCGGAGGGCTGCATAATGGCTGGCGCTACTCGCTTTACGGGGATTGCTGAAGTTCAGTCGATTGGCAAGCCTGAACTTGACCAGCTAACGGCATCGGTCAACAAGTTTACGGACTCGCTGGATGGCATCGGCAAGAAAGCCGCCGAGGTGCAGCCGAAAGCGGACGGCTTCGCGGCCAAACTCCAGGGTGCCATCCAGAATCCGCTCCAAGCCGCGAGTGCAGCCAGCAGTGCGCTGGTACAAAGTCTTTCCGGCGTGAGCGCGGGGCTGGCAGCCGGAGCGACGGTGGCTGGCGCATTCGGCGTTGCGATGTTCAAGGCCGCGCAGAGTGCGGGCAACTTGGCCGAGCAGCACTCGAACATGGCCATGCGCCTCGGCATGAGCATCAAGGAATACGGACTGTTTGCCGCGGTGGCGGAAGATGCCGGCATGAGCGGGGAAATGCTCACGTCTGCGATGCGCGGCCTGACGCGGGCACTCAGCGAGGAAACCGAAGAAGGCAAAAAGGCCAAACAGGCGATGGCCGATATGGGGATTGAGGTCAGGAACCAGTTCGGCGGCCTCAAGTCCACAAAGGAAATTCTGCTAGATATCGCTGACGGCTTGAGCAAGATGCCGGACCCAGTGAAGCAGAAGGCGGCCATCGACATCTTTGAACGTGCGGGCCTCCAAATCCTGCCGCTATTCCGCGGTGAACTGCGCGAGACGCTGGCGGAATATGAGCGCATGGGTGTGGGGTTCGATGCGGCCGGCGCGAAAACGGCGCAGAGCTTCGACGACGCCATGGACCGCATGACGCGCCGGCTGAAGACATGGATGAAGGACTTCGGCGTCGGGTCGGCGGAGGTCTTTCAGAACATCGCGCCCGGCCTGTTCGACACCAAGAACCCCCAAACCGGCAAGTACTACTCGCAGGAACAGCGCGAGCGGTATTTTGCGGGGCTGCGGGCTACGGGCGACCAAGCTCGGCGGGACTATGAAATCACGAATGCCGGCGGGCTGTTGCCCTTCGCTCCAAATCTCAAATACCCGGCAGGCCCCGGCGAAGCGGACCTCAATCAGCAGTTGGTGACCAGCCGGCGACGACAGATCAACGAACTCCTTAATCAGAACTTGGATGCGACGGGCCGGCTCAAGAAAGCCGAAGAAGATCTGGCGGAAGCGCGGCGAAAGAATGATCTCGAGGGAGTCCGTCAGGCGCTCCAGCAAAAGAAGGATATCGAAGCCGAGATCGAGGCC
>JBDKSR010000442.1:0-3482 GCA_039680545.1 Bryobacteraceae bacterium
TCCTGGCCCCCTCTGGCGCGGCCTGCAAGGTGTTTGTCGGTTTGGCTCTGCCGTCCACGTCCAGCGACGCGGCGGACGCTTCCGCGACAAACACATACGGGCGGCGGCAGACCTACTCCGCGACCGGCTTGAGCGCCGGGACGAACTACTACCGCATTGGTTGCGGGACGGCGAGAGCGTCTGGAACGGTGACGGTGAACTGACATGATCTGCCTCATCTGCTCCCAGCGTGGACGCCGCCACACCTGCCTTGCGGCTCCATTGCCGCCAAAGCGCCGGCCTGAACCGGACTGTCGATTCTACGGGCCGACGCACCAGCGTTGCGCCGACGTGCTGCGACCTGACGGGACGTGTAGGAACTTCACCGCGCGCGCCGAGGTGAGCAACGGCGTGGCGGTGTGGCCGCTGGTGGACGTAGCTCTGAGAGGAAGGGACCATTGAAAATCCGCATCGAAGTACCCGCAGATCGGCGGAAGCTCGGATGGCTCACCATCGTGGGCACGCCGTTCGGCTGCGTCTGCTACCTCAAGGCGGACAACGCGGCGGCGGCGAAGTCTGGCAATCCAACGCGTGATCCCACGCGGCGCAATGGGGACACGCCGCTGGGGACATACCGAGCCGTCGTCGGCAAGGCATATGCATGGTCCCCACGAACTTACGGGCCTTATCGGGTGGTACGGCTTGAACCCACGGGCGGAGATGCGCTGACGGCAAAGCGGAATGGGCGGTCCGGTTTGCTGATCCACGGCGGGGACTTGGCTTCGGATGGCCGAAGCCTGCGACCGACACATGGATGTGTCCGCGTGTCGAACTACCACCAGGCCGCGTTGCTCGTGTATTTGGACGCAAGCGGCGAGGCCGAACATCAACTCGAAATCGTACCCATGAAGGAAGTGGAAAATGGCTGAATTCGTTCCCCAAGTCCCGGCACAGCCGGACAAGGCAACTTACCAGGCGACGGAACTCCAACTGTCGCCACGGCTCACTCGGGACATCTACCAGAAGATGTTCAATGAGCAAGCTCCCGCATACGATCCGGCACGGCGCATCAAGCGCTGGTTCTTCACCAACACCGTATCTGGCAGCACGGACCAGTCTGGCGTGATGGTTGAATTCAAGGTATTCGACGACAAGACCGGCAAGTTCGAGACCATCGCCATGACGGCGAAAGAGGCGGCCACGCCGAATCTGCCAGGCACAGTGGTCTACGAGAAGTATGTCAACCCCACGGCGACGGTGGCGCAATTACAGGTCATCAACGCTCTCGGGCAAGTCATGTTGGCGGGCCAAACTGGGATGAACTTGGTTGAACCGATGCTGCTTCAGTCTGTTGTGGACGAAGCGGCAGCTCAACTCAGCATCGCGTTGGTTGTCGAGGAATCGACAGTGCCGAGTCCGTTCAAGTTGGTCTATGGCAGCGAGACGCGCCGGAAGATGAACGTAGTGCTGCCTAGCGGGCAGAAGATTGATGGGCCGTCGTTCGTTGCCAATCGTTTCGCGAAGGGTATTTTCGCGCCGGGCAAGTGGTCCCTGAACTCAGACAACCAGCCCGTGTTCACGCCGGATGTGCCGGTGGATGGCGAACAGGATGTGCGGCCCGAGGTCTCTATCCCAGTCCGATCGCTCTTGCCGAATGAAAAGGTGGAATCGCGCCTCGACTTCGCGGCTGGCCTGATCTACTACATCGCGCGGACTGACGTGTCTGACCCCACTCCAACGCCTTCGACGGGTGGCGGTCTAACAGCAGAGCAGGCGGCGGCGCTCACGCGCATTGATGCGAGCGTGACAAAGATCGCCAAATTCCTCGGGACGGAGGGTTGACTCATGGCCAACATCAAACAGATTCTTGCGACTGTCGGCAAAGTGGCCGCGCCGCTTGTCCTGAACACGATCCTACCCGGCAGCGGCGGCATCATCCAAGTAGTCGAAGACCTGCTTGGATCGAAGACGGGGACAGAGAAGAAGGTACTCGCGACAAATCTTGCCGCCCAGATTCTCGACACATTGGCGAAGTCCGGGAAACTCACCGGGGCCGCGCCCGCTCTCGCTGAAATTCAAACTGCCGTTCAAGCGATGGTGGACCAGATGAAGGCTGACGGTTCTCTTTCCGAAAACGGAACGATGACGGTTGCGGGGAAGACCTATCAAATCACCGTGATCGGCAGACTCCCGGAGTAACCCATGGCTGACGATCCACAGAACATCAGGGAGATCCTGGATGAATTGCTTCAGCGGACGCGCGGCGGCGCGTCCGTCTCTCCGCGTACACTAACCAGGCTGAAAGATGCCATCAGCGAACTGCAACAAATCCATACGCTTCTGGGAGGGGCAGAGATGCCGGACGAAAAAGAACAGACGGAGCAGACTAAAACGGCCACAGCAATCAACGTGGCAAAGCAACTCTCTCCTCTCCTGACGCTGGCAGTGTCGGGCGGGGCGGGGTCCGCTCTACCGGCCCTGGTGAAAATTGCGACTGGCTACGACATCGGGCTGACCCCGGAGAATGCGGCGTCTCTAGTGGGACTGGCGGGCGGCGGCGCTCACGCTGCCGTGAAATACGGCTCCGTTGCCGTGCGGTCGATCTTCAAATGGAAACCCAAGGAGTAACCATGTTCACCCGGCTGAACTTTCGAGATGGCGACAGCACGCGGTGCTTCGGGCCGAATACGTGGCTCACGACCATGCACCCTCCAGAGGTCATTTCCCGCGAGACAATGGCCTATGCGGTGGATGGGAATGATGTTGCCGTTGGTATTCACGGCTACAACGTGGATGAGGCACTACCTGCGCTGTCGATGGTCTACGACAATCTGAAGGATGCCTACCCGGTGTTCTGCGCGTTGACGTGGCCAGGGTCGAAGATGAGGCTGGGGTATTGGCCGGCGGAACAACGGGCGGATGAGGCAGGGCAGAGATTGGCGGAGGCATTCGCTGGTCTGCCCTACCGTTCTCTCGATGTCCAAGGGCACTCCTGCGGTTGCCGCGTAGCTCTGGAGGCCGTCCGGGCCGGGCTGCGTGTCCGCAATCTGATCCTTGCCGCCGCCGCCGTCGATAACGAGTCGGTCCAAGTGGACAAAAAGTACGGGGCGTACCTCCAGACCAACTGCGAGCACGTCCTGGTTGCGTACTCACACAACGACGCAGTGTTGAAGAAGGCGTTCCGCGTGTCGTCATACCTCAAGCGGCTGGCTCGATTTAAACTCTGGGGGGATGATTGCAAGGCTCTCGGCTATACCGGCCCGCAGAACCCGGAGAAATGCCCGTTCAATCTCGAAGCGGTCGAGATCCCGTCCATCACCGGGCACAGCCGCTACAAGGACAACAAAGACTATTTTGATGCTTGGTTGCGACTGATATGAACTCCCTTGAACCCATGTGCCAACGGCACGAAGACTGGCTCGGCGAGATCAAAGACTCTGTTGCCGTGATTCGCGAGTCGCAGGCCACGATGACGGAGGCTCTTGCGGGCCTTCGCCGAGAGA
>JBDKSR010000443.1:0-26631 GCA_039680545.1 Bryobacteraceae bacterium
CTCCAGTTGCGGGACCGGTTGATGTCCAGGATTGGATACGTAAAGCCACCCGGTTCAGCCAGCAGCCAGCGCAGGGCCAGGAAACGTCCACCTTCCGCGATGAAGACAGGGCCGTGGCGGGTGACCCATGTAACGAGTTGTACGGGCTTGCCCCCCTTGACCGCGATGATTTCCCGCTCGGGCCGTGCCTGCTCCGTCATCCCTTTGAACTGGTAGCGGCCGGTCACCGGGTCAAGCTTTTCGATATAGAAGTCCTGCACGTCGAAGTGCAGGTTCGTAATCGACCACGCGATTCGCTCGTTATGCCCGATGATCACGCCGGGCAATCCTGCCAGCGTTACGCCGGTGACGTTCAACCCCGGGGCTCTCAGGTGGACCATATACCAGACGGACGGCAGCGAGAACTCCAGGTGCGGATCGCCCGCGAGCAGAGCGCGCCCGGATGCTGTCCTGGCTCCCGAGACGGCCCATGCATTCGAACCCGGCGAAAACTCGAAACCGGCGCGAACAGGGAACAGCGCCGCCACCTTGGCGGTATCCCCGCCTTTCAGCATGTCTTCCTTCTGTAATTCAGTGAGCCAGGTTTTCGAGAGGATGCTTCCAAGCTGAAGCGACACGAGGACGGAATCCACGACGCTCCACGGGCGTGGCTCGTATCCCAATAGCGAGAATTCCAACGGCAGGCGTCCCCGATGCGATTCGATAAAGAAGTTCACTCCGCGCGCATAGGCAGAGAGTATGGCCCGGTCGCCGGGGGACATCGAGCGGTAGTGAGACTCCGCGACGCGCCGCATACGGAGCCTCCGCGCTTCCTGATCCGAGGGCAGGGCCCCTGGACCGATTACTTCCGCAAGCTCGCCCGCAGCCAGTCGCCGTACCACATCCATCTGCCAGAGACGGTCCTGCGCGGTAGCGAAGCCTTGTAGAAACAATGCGTCGAGTTCAGACGCCGCGCTGATGTGAGGCACTCCGAGCGCATCTCGCGTGATGGTAGCCGGGGCCGAGACTGGAGCAGCGACCGAACCGGACGTCCCGGACAGGGGCCGCCATGCGAACCAGTAAACGCACCCCAACAGCACTACCAACGCAATCGCGATGGCGAAGTTAATATACTTGATGATTCGATGGCCCGTCACTCCGCAATTGTACTGAAAATGGAGTGGCTGACTGGGCGGTGACGCGATGGGAGACACCTATTTTGGGTATCGCTTCCTGCTGCTGGTGCTGCTTCTTGGAGCGAACGCTTTTTTTGCCGGGGCTGAAGTTGCCCTGGTTTCCGTGCGCCCTTCGCGGCTGCGGGAACTCGCCGGTGAAGGAAGAGTGGGGGCCCAGGCGGCTCTGAGTGTGCTGGCCAATCCGGAGCGGCTGCTCTCGGTGGTACAGGTCGGTGTGACTCTGGCCAGCCTCGGATTGGGTTGGGCAGGTGAGGACACGCTCTTCCGGGTCTTTGTCGGCGGTTTCGCGCCGATGCTCAATCCTGACACCGAGAAAATCCTGCACGGGTTTAGTTTCGTGCTGGCGTTCCTGGTGATGACCTTCTTCCACGTGGTCGTCGGGGAAGTGGTGCCAAAGAACCTGGCGATTGAGAAGGCCGACCGGCTGGCGATCCTGGTGGCGCCTGCCCTGCTCGTTTTCTATCGGATCTCTGAGCCGTTCGTATACGTGATCGAACGGTCGGCGGCTGCGATTTCAAAGCTCATCGGGCTTCGTGGCGAATCTCGCGGAGGCGGACATTCCGCCGAGGAATTGAAACTCATCATCAGCGCCAGCCGCGGTGAGGGATACCTGCCACAGTTCGAGGAGAACGCGATCCATCGCATGCTTGACCTCAAGGACGTGTACGTCCGGGAAGTCATGGTGCCGCGTAACGACATTGTCTCCGTGCCGGCTGACTCCAGCCTGGATGATATTCTTCGCACGATGCTCGAACGGAAGTTCTCGCGACTGCCCGTCTACGAAGGGCGTCCCGAACAGATCATCGGCTACCTGCACATCCAGGACATCGTTCGAACCCGGGAAGACCTGCGGACTTCGGGACTATGGCGGTTGGCAGCGGCGAAGGTCCGGTTGCGCGCATTGCTGCACACTCCGCTAGTCGTGCCGGAAACGAAACCAGTGAGCCAGCTTGTTGACGAGTTCCGCGAGAGCCGCACGCACATGGCGATGGTGGTTGACGAGTTCGGCACCATTGTGGGGATGGTCACGTTCGAGGACGTCCTGGAACAGATGTTTGGCGAGATCGAGGACGAGCACGACATAAAGACTGAGCCTCCTGCCGTCGAAGCGTTGGTGCTTGACGTCGAAGGTACGACCAGCATCCGCGATCTCGAAATGCAATATGGGATCGAACTTCCTGTTGACGCAGGCTTCGAGACTCTCGCGGGGTTCATCCTCTATCGTCTTGGTTATATTCCGAAGCCCGGGGACTCCATCGAGCACGGAGGGCGGCGATTTACCGTGACCAACATGGATCGCAACCGTATCGCTCAGGTGCGGATCGAAAAACTGGATAGCGGCTCGACTGCTACGGAGCAATAGCCTGCGGTTGGTTACCGCCGGTGCGGCGCAGCAGTTTCTCGACTTCTCTCTTCAGTGGTTCGATAGTTTTGGCGAAAACCATCTTGTAAGACTGGCAAAAGTAGTCGAGATCCTCGAAATTCCTCCGTGGGGCGTGACGGAATTTAGGGCAGCCGCCGTGGCAGACGGGTTGGTACTCGCAGACCTGGCACTCCGGATGCAACTGCGCCTTCTGCCCGGCGAAGTTGAAACGGCGTTGCCGGCGCGCAATTTCGGGCCAGGAATCAGTGACGATGTTGCCCAGCTTCCAGTCTTTCTCAACGAAGAAATCGCACGGGTAGACATCGCCGTTGTACTCGACCACGGCGTAGCTGTCGCAGGTTTCGTGCAGCGTACAACTACCCGGCTTCTGTCCCGCCAGAGCTTCAGCAAGATTGTCGAAGAAGCGTATACGCGTCTTCCGGCGGTCGGGCCACCAGAGATCGAACGTCTCGCATAGAAACTGTCCGTATTGCTCCGGCGTGATCGTGAAGGGCAGAGGGTTGCCTTGCCCGTCGAATTCGGAGAGCGGGATGTACTGGATGAATTCGATGCCGAGACCGCGGAAAAACCGGTATAGATCCTTCGCCCTGCCGGCATTCGCCTGGCTCAGCACGCAGAGGACGTTGAACTCCACTTTGTGTTTCTGGAGCGTTTCCACTCCCTGCATGACCTTCTTCCAGGTTCCGTGCCCCTGCTTGTTCAGCCGGTATAGGTCGTGAATATCTTCCGGGCCGTCGAGTGAAATGCCTACAAGCCAGTTGAACTTGCGGAACATCTCGCACCAGCGTTCGTCGATCAGGATGCCGTTGGTCTGGATCGCGTTACTGACGCTTTGTCCGTTGCGTCCGTGGCTTTGCTGAAGCTCTATCAGCTTTTCGAAGAACGGTAAGCCTGCGAGCATCGGCTCGCCGCCCTGGAAGGCGAAGGTGCTCTCTGGATATGAGTAGAACAGGTAGGTGTCGACGAGCCTTTCCAGCGTATCGAGCGTCATCCGCCGCGCGGGCAATTCCTTGTACGGATCGGCCTCGCGGTCGAGATAAAAGCAGTAAGAACAGTCGAGATTACACAGCGCCGATGCCGGTTTGACCAGCAGAGAAGAGATTCGAGGCGTTGTGCCCAGGCCCTCTCCCAGTATGGGTAGACTTCCCATGGCGCAAGCGTAACATGCCGTTCCGCTCAGCCCGGATTAACCGAGCTTCGGAGGAACTTCGACCAGCGGCCCTCTCCATTCGAGCTCGCGTTCCACGTCGCGATGCATGCGGTAGGGCTTCTTGATGTCCGCGAGCTTTGCTCCCACGACGCCGATCTTCGAGAGATCGTACTGCCCGAGGCCGACTTGCGCGCAGTATTGCAAGTAGCCGATCCAACTCGGGTCGATGCTCATCGCTTCGATGCCGACGCGGTCCGCGGCAATGTAGTCCGTGGAGGCAATCGCGACGCGCGAGGCAACCGGCGTGCCGGAGGAAGGTCCGTTCCCCTCCATGCCTTCGAATCCATCGATCAGCGTGGCTCCCCAGAATGGCCGCATCTTCTGGGCGGTGAGCATCATGTTGTAATTCGTCTGGCGAATGCCACCGTGATACTTCCGCTTGTCGTTCCACCTGCCCTGCCCTGGGGCACTGCGGAGCGGAGCGCCGAGCGTCATGTTCTTCACCGACATGGTGGCAATCACTGTGTTATGCGTTTTCAGAATTGCTGAACAAATGACGAAGGCGTCGGGGTCGAGCAACCGTGCCGCCAGCCGTACGGGTTGCACATGCAGGTCGGGACGGAGGAGCGGCCTCACTTCGTACTTGCCTTCCCGGTTGAGATCGACCAGCGTCACCTTCTGGGAGCGGTGCTCTGTCGCCACGCGGTTATATCCGAAGTTTTCGTAGCCTTCCAGCGTGTCGCCTGCCGAGGATTCCGCGATCACCACCGGGCCCTTGAAGCGCGGTCCAAGGTAGTCGAGAATGCCGTGGAGGGCATCTGCGTGTGTCGCCGCCAACTGATTGACTGTGGAAACAATATTCGGCTTGATGACAACGCATTTCTTGCGCTTCAACACCGGCCGGATTTGGTCGTCGATGGCCAACAAGGCATCATGCACGATCTTCCGGCGCTGCTCGCCCTGGATCACGGAGACTTTTGATTGGGCGGGCGGCGGAAAGACGGGCTCGGGCTTATACTCGTCGGGTGGCGCCGCTTGCTGGGCGCCGAACGCCGATGCTGCACTGGCGCCAGCCGCCACACCGAAAAAGCTGCGCCGGGTGAATCTGCCGTTCATCAAGCGACCTCCTCGCCTATAATTGGAGTCGTTAGTAGTCGATTATATCTGACTTTCGAGAAACGCTATGAAGAACAACGCTTCGCGACGTAGTTTCCTTACCGCCGGGCTGGGCTTGCCTGCGGCCGGTCTGGGTGCTGTTTCGGCTCTCAATCGTCCGGCTGGCAGTGCTCCGGCGGCGTCCCTGGCGGCGGCTCCCGAGGTTCGGTTCCGCACGCTGGGCAAAACGGGCATGAAAGTCAGTTCGGTTGCCTTCGGCTGCATGATCACATCCGACGCCAGCGTTATTGAGAAGGCCGCTGAGCTGGGAATCAACCTCTTCGATACCGCACGCGGTTATCAAGGGGGAAACAACGAACGCATGGTCGGTGCGGCGCTCAAGAAGGCGCGCAACAACGTGTTCATTTCGACGAAGACACATGCGCCAACCAAAGAAGCCGCCCTTGAGGATCTGAATACCAGTCTGCGTGAACTGGGCACGGACCATGTCGATGTCTGGTACCTGCACGCCAAAGAGAAGGCCGATCAACTGACGGACGATCTGATCGCGGCGCAGCAGGAAGCGAAGAAGGCCGGCAAGACCCGGTTCGTGGGGGTGAGTGTGCATCGCGGGCACGGCGAGGTCATCCCCGCGATGATCAAGTCCGGCCAATTCGACGTTCTACTCACGAGCTACAACTTCACCATGAAGCCGAGCGTCGAGCCGCTGATCGAATCGGCCGCAAAGGCGGGGCTAGGCATTGTGGCGATGAAGGTCATGGCGGGCGGATACCGCAGAATCAAGCCCGGCGACAAGCATTACGACACGTTCAAGCGGGAAGGCGCACATGCCGCCATGCTGAAGTGGGTGCTTCGGAATCAGAACATCCATACGACGATTCCAAGCATGACTGACATGGACCAGCTCGACGACAATCTCCGGGCGATGACCGGTGCGTTCGCGCCGTCCGACGAAAAGTTGCTGGCTGCACAGCTTGAGAAAATACGGCCGTACTATTGCCGCATGTGCGGAGAGTGCGACGGGACGTGCGAGAAAGGTCTCCCGGTCTCCGAAATCGTTCGTTACGTGACATACGCCGATGGATACGGGCAGTACGCGCTTGGCCGCGAGCATTTTCTCTCGCTTCCGGCCGAAGCGGCGGCGATTCGCTGCGATCTTTGCCCGACGTGCTCGGTGAACTGCAAACACGGGGTGAACGTGGCCGGCCAGATCAGCCGCGCCAGGGAACTGTTTGCATGACTCGCGGGATTCTTGCCTTATTGCTGGGCTTGGCGCCAGGCGCGCTGGCGCAGATGCCCGAATGCGGATCGGTCCCGGGTTGGACGCAGCACGGTCCAGCCCGGACCTACGTCGCGGACAACCTTTTCGACTACATGGATGGGAACGCCGAAGGGTATCTCATCTACTCGTTCGTCCAGATGCGCGGCGTGACGTGTAAATCGGGAGAAGATACGTTCGTCTTCGATGTCTCAGAGATGCCGAACCCGGAGTTTGCTTACGGAATCTATTTGTCGAACCGGGATCCGCGCCGTCCTGCCGAGAAGATTGGGATGGGCGGACAGATCCAGCCGCGCCGTGCGATTTTCGCGAAGGACAAGTACTTCGTTGAGATCGCCGCGTCTCCGGACAAGGACCACACAGCCGCGTTGCGCGCCTTCATCGCTGCGATGGAGAAGCGCATACAGGGGCAAACGGATTTGCCGAAGACGATCGCCTGGTTCCCTGATGAGAAGCGCGTGGCGAATTCCGTCCGGTACATCCCTCAAAGCGTTCTTGGAATGCGGGCGCTGCGGCGGGGGTACGTGGTCGAATACGAATTCGGCAAGGCGTTTGTTGCGGACGATGCGTCTCCGGAAGCGGCGGCTGCGGCTTTGGAGAAGGTCAAGACTCGCCTCGGAGAAGGGGAGCCGGTCGCTATCGCTGCCGGTGGGTTTCAACTCGATAGCCGGTATCTCGGCCGTGTCTGCATCTTCCGTAAAGGACGCTATCTCGCGGGATATTCGAACCTGGCAAGCGGCACCGATGGGGTAGCGCTCGCGAAGCAACTGGCGGAGCGGATCCCTTAGATTAATTCGAAGCCTTTTCGGGTGTCATGAGCCGGAACGCGACTCGCCTTACGCGCTGTCCCTGGATGCCGTCGAGCAGTTCGCGCATGGTCCGTCGCAGAATCGGGTGGCGCACGTCCGGCGCCAGTTCAACCATAGGTTCGAGCACGAACCGGCGATTTGCCATGCGCGGGTGCGGTACGGTCAGCCCCTCCATAGTGACCACGGAAGAGCCGACGAGTAGGATATCGATGTCGATCGGCCTGGGGCCTTTCGGCACGATCCTCTTTCGTCCCATCTGACGCTCGATCTTCTGGATCTTCGCGAGCAGTTGTTTCGGGAAGAGGAGCGTCTCAGCCTCCACGACTGCATTTAGAAACCACGGCTGGTCCGGCACATCCTGCGGTTCCGTCTCATAGACGGAGGAGACACGGGTGATTTGAAGGCTGGCCTCGTGAAGCAAGTCGAGTGCCGTCTGGAGTGATTCCTCACGGTTGCCGAGATTCGATCCGAGCGAGAGATAGACGGTCTTCATCGTCGCCTGCGGAGAGGGCCTTACCTGCTAAAACAGACTATTCTGCCCGCCGCCACGCATCCTGCGCGGGATGCCAAAGTATTCGAAGGAGCGGTCGGTGCCAACGCGGCCTCTCGGAGTACGGTCGAGGAAGCCGAGTTGAAGAAGATAGGGCTCGTACACTTCTTCGATTGTGTCAGGCTCTTCGTCAATCGAAGCCGCGATCGTGTTCAAACCGACCGGGCCCCCACCGTATTTTTCGAGGACCGTCAACATGATTTTCTGGTCGATCTCGTCGAGCCCGAACCGGTCGACTTCAAGTAGATCGAGAGCAGTGACCGCAGTCGCGGCCGTGATTCTTCCATCGGCACGAACTTGCGCGTAATCGCGAACGCGTCGAAGGAGGCGGTTCGCGATGCGCGGTGTCCCACGGCTACGGCGGGCGATCTCCTCAGCCCCTGTATCGTCGATTTCAACCTCTAACAGCCGGGCGGAACGGCGCACGATCTGCCCAAGTTCGGCTACGTCGTAATGATTCAGACGAAGGACGAGGCCGAAGCGGCCCCGCAGCGGCGCACTGACCAAGCCCTGACGCGTTGTCGCGCCGATAGCGGTGAACCGCGGCACAGGCAATGAATGCGTGCGAGCCCCGGGTCCGCTGCCGATCAGAATGTCGACCCGAAAATCTTCCAGCGCCGAGTACAGCATCTCCTCGACGTCGGGCATCAGCCGGTGAATCTCGTCCACGAAAAACACCTGGCGCGCACGAATGTTGCTCAGAATGCCGGTGAGATCCAGTTTCTTCTGGATGATCGGTCCCGACGTCTGCTCGAAGGCGACGCCGAGTTCGTTCGAGATAATCGTGGCGAGCGTCGTCTTGCCTAGGCCAGGCGGGCCGTAGAGCAGTACATGATCCATCGCCTCGTCGCGCTGCCGCGCAGCCTCAATGGCGATGGACAGGTTCTCCTTGAGTTTCGTCTGGCCGGTGAATTCTTCCAGGGTGCGCGGACGAAGCGCGACTTCAAACTGGAGCTCGTCCTCTTGGACGGCCGGCGACACGATTCCTTTCTCGCGCATTCTGTATTAGTGTACTTGGTCTCGTCCCGGTGTCACCTGACGAGTTCGAGGGACTTCCGGAACAAAGGTTCAAATTCCTCTGGACTTCCGCCTGCCTTCGCTTTGCGAACAGCCGCTTCCGCCGCCGCGCGGGTGCAGCCCAGGTTGGCAAGGGCTGAGACGACATCCTGATCGAGAGCGCTGAACCCAGCCGTAGCCGCACTGGCGGCCGGGGCGGGCGCGGGTCCCAATGCCTCCAGCTTGTCGCGGAGTTCGAGCACCATCCTTTCGGCCGTCTTCTTCCCGACTCCCGGGATGCGAACCAATTGCTCCACAAGCCCGTTGCGGATGGCCGCAACAAGCTCGATAACGGCCAGCCCGGAGAGCACGGTAACAGCCAGCTTCGGCCCGATTCCGCTCACGTCGATCAGCTTCTCAAACAGCAGCTTCTCTTCACGCGTGAGGAAGCCGAACAACGATAGGGCGTCCTCGCGGACATGCGTATGGATTCGAAGCCGCACCTCCGCGCCCTCGGCCGGAAGTGCGGAATACGTCGAGATGGGGATAATCACGTCGTATCCGACGCCGCCCACGTCGACGACGACTTGGTTCGGATGTTTCTCGAGGATCGTGCCGCGCAAAAAAGCAATCATGACAAGCGTAAATTATTGTACATGGCCAGACGGAGGTTCTTTGTGGAGGCGGTACGGGACGGGTGCGCCGAACTGAGCGGGGACGGTGCCGAGCATCTGCGCCGTGTTCTTCGCGCCGAACGCGGCCAGCGCTTCGAACTTTCGGACAATAACCGCGTCTATCTGGCCGAAATTGATGATTTCGGCAAGGGGAAAGTCCGTTTCCGCGTCATCGAGGAGATTGCGGCGGCCCCGCCAACAGTGGGGCTCGTACTGCTTGCGTCGCTCGTAAAATTCGACCGCTTCGAATGGATGATTGAGAAGGCGACGGAACTGAGTGTTGAGACGATCGTACCTGTCATGGCCGGCCGTAGCGACAAGGGACTCGACGCGGCGGCTCATAAGCGCGTGGACCGTTGGAGAAAGATCGCGATCGAGAGTAGCCAGCAGTCACGGCGAACGCGGCTTCCGGAGATCAGTGACGTAGTCTCCTTCGCGAAAGCGCTCACCGCGGAAGGTGATTGCCGTTTTTTTCTCGAAGAAGAGTCTGGCGCTGATCCGATTCTGAGCGCCATTCCGGACCGGCGTGCGGCTGCCGACCGTGTGGCGCTGCTCGTGGGACCCGAAGGCGGCTGGACGGATGAGGAACGCGGCGAGGCATCCAAGGCCGGATGGCGCGCTGTCTCACTCGGCCCGCAGATTCTCAGGGCGGAGACGGCTGCCGTCGCGGCGCTGGCCGTCATCTCAGCGGCTTGGAGTGCGCGAGGCGGTGAGCGGTAAGCCATCCAGTGCTGCACACGCGAAAGCGCTCCGTCTATAATGCGTGCTGTGGAAATAACAAGGCGAAGCTTTGTGAGTCTCGCTACTGTGGCGATCGCGCGGGGGGCAAATCCCCCGGTGAAGAAGGTTGAACTCTTCCCGGTCGTCTATCCGGTTACCGCGCATTTCAAGTTCTTTTCGCGCCCTGAGCGGCCCTCCGTGTTCGTGAAGATCACATGCGAGGACGGGACTGCCGGTTGGGGGCAGAGCGTCCCCACGCACACTTGGAGCTACGAGACCTTGGAGTCGGTCGTCTCGACGATCGAGAAGTATCTGGCGCCGGTGCTGGTTGGGCGAGATCCGTTCGACATCGCCGGCGCGCACGTGGCGATGAATCGTGCGATAGCCCCGTCATTTTCGACTGGGATGCCGATCGCCAAAGCGGGGATTGATCTCGCGTTACACGATCTGGTGGGGAAACTCAGGTCGCAGAGCATGCCGGAGCGGTGGGGGCGGAAACCGCTGCCGCGCATCAGACTGAGCTGGACGGTGAACCCCGTTTCGCTTGATGAGATTGAAAAGCTTGTCGACGAAGGACAGCAGCGAGGGTACAAGAATTTCAACGTCAAGGTGTCGCCCGACCCGAAGTTTGATGTCGAGCTGTGCCGGCGCGTGCGGGAACTCGTGCCGGATGGGTTCCTGTGGGCCGACGCCAACGGTGGTTACGACCTGGCGACGGCTCTTTCGGTCGCACCGAAGTTTGCCGATATCGGTGTCGACGTGTTGGAGCAGCCGCTGCCTCCCAGCCGTCTGACGGGCTATCTGGAAATGAAGCAACAGGGCGCGCTCCCGATTCTGATGGACGAAGGAGTGGTGTCGTCGGCCGAGTTGATCGAGTATATCCGGCTTGGACTGCTCGACGGCGTCGCGATGAAGCCCGCGCGTACCGGCGGGTTGTGGGAAGCGCGCCGTCAGGTTGAAATCCTGGCCGATGCGGGCCTCATGTTCCTGGGCAGCGGCCTCACGGATCCCGATGTCGCGCTCGCGGCGGCGATTCAGTTGTACGGGGCGTATGGCCTGAAGTATCCGGCGGCTCTTAATGGACCGCAGTTCCTGCGCGGATCATGTTTACGGAAGCCGCTCACAGTCAAAGACGGTGAAATCGAACTCCCGGCGGGCCCGGGGCTTGGTGTGGAAGTCGACGAAGAACGCGTGCGTGGAGGCCGAGCATGAAGGCGACCATTCTTTTCTTATTGGGAGCGCTGATCCCGGTCTGGGCTGCCAGTCCCTTCGCGTTTCGGGAGACCGGAACGGGATCGCTGGAACTACTCGAGAACGGGAAACCGGTTTACGTTTACAACTACGGGATGCAGTTGAAGGAAGGCGTCCCGGAGTCGATGCGGCGCTGCTGCTATCTGAGCCCCGTGTACACGCCGGACGGCGTCGTTGTCACCGATGACTTTCCGAAGGACCACTTCCACCACCGCGGTATCTTCTGGTCATGGCCGGTCGTGAAGGTCGGAGGCAATACCTATGACGCGTGGGCGGTCAAGAGTGCAGGCGATCGCTTTGTGCGCTGGCTGGCTCGCGATGAGAACGCGGGCGGAAAGGCACGGCTGAAGGTTGAAAACGGTTGGTTCGTCGGCGACAAGAAGATCATTCGCGAGACCGTCGAGATCCTCACGCGCAAGGCGAATCAAGGGCGGCGGGAACTCGATATCACTCTAACATTCGAGGCGCTCGATGAGCCGGTCGCGATCGCCGGACAGCAGAACGGGAAAGGTTACGGCGGCTTTTCAATCCGCTTTGCCCCGCGTGAGAGTACGGTAGTTCGGACTGAGGCCGGGATCGAGGCGAAGGACACAGATCTCGTCCCTCATCCCTGGGCGGAACTCGAAGGCACGTATGCCGGCCACCGGGCCGTAACGCGCGTCGACATAGGCCAGTCTGACCCCGCCTATCCCGATGGCTGGTGCTTGCGGCACTACGGATTCCTCGGAGTGAACTTCCCGGGTCTTGAACCGTATACGATTGAACCCGGCAAGCCTGTCGTCCTGAAGTACCGCGTGACTGTCAGCGGGACCAAGTAGGAACGAAACGTCAATTTGGAAGCCGCATTCAGAGTTGTTGCACCACGGCGCTCACGGGCTTTGACCCGACCGGAATCATGGCCAGCAGAGGCGCGGACCGTGTTCGGGGCGGAATGCGCGTGAGGTCGGCGACACGGATGACCGCCATGCTCCCCGACCGCCGGGTCAGCACCAGTGCATACTGGCTGTCGGGCGTCAGCGTGATGTTGCCGGGTTCATCGCCAATACCCACCACGGCGACTACGCTACGGGTTTCGATTTCGAGTATGGTCACATCCCCGGTGGGAGGATTCGCGACGAAAAGATACTCGGTCTCGGGCGGAGCAGATACCGCCATCACGCCCGGCGAACGGCCCGCAAGCAACGTTCCGTCCACTTCCGTGCGGTACGGGTAGACGACCACAACGGCGTCCATCCCCTCTCCTGTTACGAACAGTTGACCGCCGTCGGCCTTGAAGCAAAAACGCTCCGGACGCACTGCGAGCGGAAGGTGCGTCACAACACGGCCGGAAGGGGTATCCAGGATCGAGATCCTCTTTTCGTCAACGTTTGCGGCCATCAGGTAGCGGCTATCGGCGCGGAATCTCACGTCACCGGCGGTGACGCCAATTGGAATCGATTGCCCTGCCTTGCCGCCCGGCAAGGGGAATATCGTGAGGTCGCCGTGAGTGCCGTAACTAACGGCACAAAGACGGCCGTCTTGAGCAAGGTCAAAACGAAAAGGCTCGAATGGCAACGGGATTCCTGCCGCCGGTTGGAACGTGTCGAGGGGTACCCGAACAAGTTCCTTTGGTTCACGGCAGAGTACCCACAGCGCGGACCCGTCCGGTGCGAATTGCATGGACGATGCGCGATCCGCCAGCCGAACTTTGCGGCTCACGGCCGGCGATTTGCCCGCAATCTCGAAGATCAGTCCCCAATCCGGGGCCAATACGAAAACGCCCTTGTGCGCGGGGTGTCTCAAAACCTGGGAAGGTGACGCCCCCAGGGCGACATGCTTCGCCACGGCAAAACGGGCAAGGTCCACCACCGCAACGCTCTGCCCTGCCTCGTTCGCCACATAAGCATAGCCGGCGAATCCCGAGGACGCTTTCCGGCACCCGGCGGCGGAGAGGCATAATGCGATAGCGGAACGTCGAGTCATCACAACGGACCTATTGTAGACGGCTTCACGCCGCGCATCCAACCTGTCCAAATCTCTTTTCACTCCAAGTGCCCTTGATAATCACGGAGATAACCAGATCCAGGGGGCAGTCATTGAAGCTGCCGGGTGATTGTGTTAGCCTTTGAGGGGACCACTCTTCCCCTATCTCCCGAAAGAGTTATGGTATTTGAAGTGAACGGGATGCCGGGGCGTATGAGGGCACCAGGCATTCATTTACGATACCGAGTCAGGCAGTAATGAATTTTCGTTCTCTTTTCAGCCTCTTTTCGTCTGATCTGGCGATCGATCTGGGGACGGCGAATACACTCGTCTACGCCAAAGGTAAGGGTATTGTCGTCAACGAGCCATCGATCGTAGCGATCAACAAGGTCACCGGTGAAGTTGAGGCGGTCGGCAAGGAAGCTAAGGAAATGCTCGGCCGCACACCGGGGAATATCGTCGCCATCCGGCCCATGAAGGACGGCGTGATCGCCGACTTCAAGGTCACGGAGCGAATGCTGACCTATTTCATTCGGAAGGCCCATGGCCGTACGATGCTGGTGCATCCCCGGATCGTCATCGGGGTTCCCAGCGAGATCACGCAAGTCGAAAAGCGTGCGGTGATCGACTCGGCCTACCGGGCCAAAGCCAGCGAGGTTCACCTCGTCGAGCAGGCCATGGTCGCGGCCATCGGCGCGGGTTTGCCGATTACCGAGCCTTCCGGCAACATGGTCGTCGATATTGGCGGCGGCACGACGGATGTGGCCGTCATCTCGCTCTCAGGAATCGTCTATTCCCGCTCCGTGCGTGTAGCGGGCAATGAGATGGACGATGCCATCATGCAGTACCTGAAGCGAAAGTACAATCTGCTGATCGGAGAGCGCACGGCCGAGCAAATCAAGATGCAGATCGGCTCGGCTTACCCGCTCGATAAGCCGATCACCATGGAGATCAAGGGCCGCAACCTGATCCAGGGTGTGCCCAAGACGATCACCGTGGACGATAGCGAGATCCGCGAATCGCTTTCGGAATGCGTAGCCACCATCATGAACGCGATTCGTGTGGCTCTCGAACGCACTCCGCCTGAACTGAGCGCGGACATCAGCGATCGCGGCATCGTGCTTACTGGCGGTGGCGGGCTGCTGAAGAACCTCGACAAGCGGATTCGGGAAGAGACGGGACTGCCAGTGTCGGTTGCTGAAGATCCACTTGCCTCGGTCGTGCTTGGCACGGGCAAGATGCTGACCGACTTCAGACTGCTCCGCAAGATCTCGATTGACTAAAGCGGTTCTGGCGTGAAATGGACCTGCTCCTTGGCCGGTTTCGCAACATCACAGTTCTGTTGCTCGTGCTGTTTGCGCAATTGATCCTTCTTGCCTATCAGGTGCGCACGAACCAGAATGTGCGCCTCATCCGTGTTTGGGCGGTATCGGCCGTAACCCCGGCAGCGCGGCTTTTGGAAGCCGGCCGGCGCGCCACCATGCAAGTTGTCGAGGATTATTTCCTCCTTGTCAACACCAGCGACGAGAACCGTCGCCTCCGCCAGGAACTGGGCCGCCTCAAGATGGAGAACCGGTCGCTTCGGGCGGAACTGGGGACCGCCGAACATGCCAAGGCCCTGGGCCTGTTCCGTGAGCACAGCCCCTCCCGCACCGTAGCCGCGCGCGTCATTGGGACCGGCGCGGGGACCAGTTCCAAGATGGTCTTCGTTGACCGCGGCTCTGCCGATGGCGTGCAGCGTGGAATGGCTGTGATCAGACCGGACGGGATTGTCGGCAGGGTGACTGCCAGCTATCCGACTGCCTCACAAGTCCTGTTGGTCACCGACCCTGGATTTGCCGCCGGAGTCGTCAGCTCGAAAAGTCGCGTTGAGGGAACCCTTAAAGGGACGGGAAAGGCTGACTGCATCGTCGATCATATTCAGATCGAACAGCCGGTCGAGGTAGGGGAGTGGTTCTATACAACCGGTGATGATCGCGTCTTCCCGCGCGGCTTACCTGTAGGGAAGGTGAAGTCTGTAAGCCCGGGACGTATCTTCAAGGATGTGGTTGTGACGCCCAGCGGCGCACAGGGCGGACTGGACGAAGTCCTCATCGTCGTGGAAGGCGTCCACCAGCAGATCCCCGAATCCCGGCCGGCCGGCGCGGAAGTCTATATGTTGGCAGCGCCGCCTTCAGAGCAGCCTGCGCCGGCGACGACTGAGGAAGGCGCCCAGCCGGAAGCGCCCGCGCCTGGAACCGAAGCGGACCGGTTGCGCGAACACTACCGGAAGGTTGGTGAAGCCCAGGGGCACACGTTTGGCCAAGGCTTCCTGGGGGAGAAGCCCCCCAGCTTCAATGTGAAGCCCAGCGAATTGCCGGCGCAGAAGAAACCTGCTGAACAGCCCGCGCCGAAGGCGGAACCGGCCCCATGAGCGAATATGGCGAGCCCGTTCTCCTCGATCGCCCCAAGCGGAAGCGTTTTTCTCATCTCCGTACCTGGGTGCTGTTTGTCGCCCCGCTTGTGGCGATTTTGTGCCAGGTATACGTTCCTCTATTTTTCACATACTTCTCGTTGTTGGACCTTCCGCTGCTCGTGACGGTCTACCTCTCCGTGGCCCGGCGTCATCCGATCAGCGGGATTTTCATCGGCGCGGGCATCGGCCTTGCGCAAGATTCACTCTCGGACCAGCCGCTAGGGACGTTCGGGATCGTCAAGACCCTCGTCGGTTTCCTTGCGGCGTCGCTGGGGACCAAGCTTGAAGCGGAGCACAGCATCGTCCGTTTCTCGCTGGGATTTCTATTCTTTACAGTCCATCAGGTGGGCCACTGGTTCCTGTCGAGTGTGCTGCTCGGCCAGCATTTTGATTTCGAGATCACTCGCACGCTCGTGGTCGCAGGACTGAATGGATTGATTACACCGCCCCTCTTCTTCGTTTTGGATAAACTGAGGGTAGAAGGGTAAACCGCTGCAGACGCCGTGAAACTGCCGTTAATGGGCCGCAGAGAAGATGAAGTGCCGTCTGTGCCGGTTATTCGTGACGATCCGAAGGTCGCGGCTGGCAGGATTGCTTTCTTTCAATACGTTGCCGTCGCGGTTTTCCTGTTTCTCTGTGCCGGATTCTGGGACCTGCAGGTAAGCAATCCGGAACACTATAGCGAGCAAGCTGACCGGAACCGCATCAAGGCACTCCCTATCCTCGCGCCTCGCGGTAAAATACTGGACCGTGATGGCCGCGTCGTCGTCGACAATCATTCTTCATTTAGCCTGATTCTGTCCCGGGAGAACCTTCGTTACGAGCATCTTCAGCCGATTGCCGACGGTCTTCATCTCGACTATAGCGAGCTGGCCGCGCGACTTTACAGATATCGTTCCCGGCCCAAGTACGAGCCGATTGTCATAAAGCAGGAACTCACGCCGGGGGAACTCGCTTTCGTCGAGGCGCACAGCGACATGGAAACGTTTCCGGAAATGGAACTGATCCACGCGCAGCGCCGGCTCTATCCGAACGACGGGATGGCAGCACACCTGATCGGATATGTGGGTGAAGTGAGCGACTCTGAGCTCAATACGCTGGAATTTGTGAAGTACAATCCGGGCGACTTGATTGGGAAGGCCGGCATCGAGCGCCAGTACAACGATTTGTTGATGGGCGTTGACGGTCAGCGGCAGGTCCTCGTGGATAACCGCGGCCGCGAGCGGCAGTTGATTGGATTGAAGGATGCGGTCCCCGGGCAGCCGCTTAGGTTGTCGATCGACCTCGACCTTCAGGCCGTGGCTGAATTGAGTATGGAAGGCCGGAAGGGCGCCGTTGTCGCTCTCGACCCGCGCAGCGGCGAGGTGCTGGCAATGGTAAGCCGGCCGGCGTTCGACCCGAACAAGTTTGCGGGGAAAGTACGGGCCGCCGACTGGCGGGAACTTGCCGAGAGCCCCGATAAGCCGCTGCTGAACCGTGCCATACAGGCTCAATTGGCTCCCGGTTCCACGTTCAAGCCGTTCGTCGCGCTCGCGGCGCTCGAATCCGGTGCGATCGACGATCTTCTCACCGCTCATTGCAGCGGTGGAGCGAGTTTCTACGGCCGCTATTTCCGTTGTCACAAGAAGTCAGGACACGGAACCGTTGACCTGCACCGCGGCATCGTCCAGTCCTGCGACGTGTATTTCTATACCGCCGGTAATCGAACTGGCATCGACAAGATTGCCGAGTACGCGAAGTTGTGCGGTTTCGGACGGAAGACGGGCATCGATATCCCTCACGAAGCCGCCGGAACCGTGCCATCGCCGGAATGGAAACTTCGGACGTACCGCCAGAAATGGTACGCGGGTGAGACGATCTCCGTATCCATCGGTCAGGGTGCCCTTACCGTGACGCCTCTTCAACTCGCATACGCGATCGGGGGCCTGGCGATGGGCGGAGTATGGTATCCACCGCACCTGCGCAAGGATGCGACGGACTTGCCACGGCCTGTCCGTGCGAACCTGACGCCGGAGAACGTGGCTAGAGTCCTCCAGGGGATGTGGGGTGTTGTCAACGAGGGTGGAACAGGAGCGTCGGCCCGGATTCCCGGCGTCGACGTGTGCGGGAAGACCGGAACCGCTCAGCTCGCCTCCAACAAGGTACTGAAGAATACAAAGCTCGGTCTCGAACTGAAGGATAACGCCTGGTTTGTCGGATTCGCACCGCGCAATTACCCGGAAATCGTGGTTGTGGCGCTATTCGAGGGCGGGGAACACGGAAATCTCGCCGCTCCCACCGTCCGGGACGTCATCAAGGCGTATTTTGACAAGAAATCGCGCGGATCTTCGCGAGAAATGCGTGCGAGCGCCCCGGTTCAGACTCCGGCCGGGGTTGTTCAGGGGGGACAGTAATCGGAATGACGCGGTATCTTTCATCCCGGGACCTCGATTGGCCCTTATTGGCTCTGACGGTGCTCATCTGCGGGCTCGGCATCCTCCAGATTTACAGTGCTACGCTCAGCACTCCTTGGGAAGATGCCTGGTGGAAGCAATTGGTGTTTGTGGGCGCCGGATTCGTGGCGTTCTATGTGACCACCCGAATCGACTACCACACCCTGCTTGAACGCGTACCGATTCTGTATCTGCTTTCGCTTGTGACTCTAGTCGCCGTTTTTCTCGTCGGAAGGCAGGTGTTTGGATCGCGGCGCTGGATCCCCCTGCCGGGAGGCTTTACATTACAGGTCTCGGAATTCGTTAAACTGGTGATAGTATTGCTCGTTGCCCGATATCTGAGCGAACTGAAGAGCGACACGCTCGAGGTTCTGGATTTGTTGAAGTTGGGTGTGGCTGTAGCTGTTCCGATGCTGCTTGTCATGAAGCAGCCCGATTTGGGCACGTCTCTCACCTACTGCGCGATCCTGGCTGCAGGCGTCTTCTTCGGTGGTATCCGCTGGCGTCACATGCTGGTGATTGTGTTGTTGTTCGTGCTGGCGCTGCCGATCGGGTGGATGTTCCTGAAGGATTACCAGAGGGCCCGGCTCACGTCCTTCCAGGACCCCATGCAAGATCCCCACGGCTCGGGCTATCAGGTGATACAATCGAAAATCGCCGTGGGCTCTGGCGGCATATGGGGCAAGGGAGTGACCCACGGGTCTCAGACCCAGTTGCGGTTTCTTCCGGTTCCCCACACGGATTTCATCTTTTCGGCATTTGCCGAAGAGCACGGATTTGTTGGAGTTGTGGTTGTAATGGGTTTGTATTTTCTTCTGCTTATGCAGATTGTTCAGAATGCTCAGACCGCATCGGATCGGGCTGGTATGTACATCTGTATGAGCGTGTGTTCATTGCTGTTGTTTCACCTGTTGGTGAACGTAGGGATGGTGGTCGGCCGGATGCCGGTCACGGGCATCCCCTTGCCGCTGATGAGCTATGGCGGGTCCAGCATTCTGTCGGTGTTTATCATGCTCGGACTCGTAAACAATGTGAGGCTCCGGCGGTTTGTAAACTGAAGCGTTTCGAGAGATGGCGTTGCAAGAAGACCGACGTTAGTCTGGTTCGTTGATTGACAGGGATACCGGAATTTATGCCGCGTCAGGATTTTCGATTTCGAAACCTGGCCTGGTAATGCGGCGAGTGGGTGGATGTCTGAGTGATACGGCTCCTTTCCCACGGTCGTGACAAGTTTTTGATGCTGTCGTAAGTTTTGCTTTCGGCGTTTAGATGCCGGCGCAAGCCCGGGATCCTTCTAGAATTCTTCGAACATCGTCTTGTCATGCCTCCTCGCAGATGCTTCCTGTGTGGAGGTTTTCATGGGAAAAGAGTTGGTCATATCGGCCAACCGCCACGAGACCAAAGTGGCGGTGTTGGAAGATGGCCAGTTGGTCGAGATCCATTTTCAGCGTTCTAACGAGTACTCCTTAGCGGGCAGCATTCACAAAGGTCGTGTGACCAGAGTCCTGCCCGGGATGCAGTCAGCGTTCGTTGACATCGGACTTGAACGGGACGCCTTCCTGTACGTCTCCGATTTCTTCGAAGAGAACGAGGAGTATGACCGGATCGCGGTGCCCGAAGAGCGGAACCGCCGTCCTGAACGTGCCGAACGCGAGCGCACCGAGGCTGTTGCAGCGCCTCCTGCGGAGGAAAAGACGGAAGAGCAGCCTGCTGCTGAGAATCACGCGGACCGCGAGGCAGAAGGCCGCGATCGAAAAGGCAGACGCTCCCGCCGCCGCCGGAATCGTGGGCGTGGATTCCCCGAGTCGAAGTACGCCTCCGAAGCGGCTGCCTCCTCTCCTCGTGGTGAGGAAGAGCCTGAACAAAGCGAGAAGAAAGAAGAGCCCCAGGAAGAAGCAAACGACTCTATGGTGTTGCTGCCGGGCGAGTCGCTCGCGAAGTACCGCTCCGCCCCAGGCGGAGATGGGGACGGGCCGGTGAGTGCTCCGGAAGAGGAGGCCGGCACGGAAGTGGAAGCCGCTCCGCCAGAGAGTGCTTCTGAGGAAGTTGAAGAAGGCGCAGAGGAAGAGTCTGCATCCGCTTCGTCCGAGACTTTTGACGAGACGCCCGCGCCTACGATTGAGGAGCCTGTCGCTGAACAGCCTGCGGTCGAAGAACCACAGGCCGAGGAGCCGGTCGTAGCTGAGCCCGTCACGGAACCTGAAGCTGCGGAGGAAGCAGGCGAATCGGAAGTCGCCGTTCCTGCTGAACAGGGCGAAGCATCCGAGCAGGGAGAGGTTGCCCCTGAAGAGAAGACGGAAGCAAGCACGGAAGAGCTTCCCGGGGTCACGCTGACCGCTGGGGTCAGGGAGCGCGAAGGCCGCTATCCTCACCGCGTCTCACGGCGTCTGCGCCGAAAGATGCGGAATTCCGCCCCGGCCGAGCCTCGCGAGAACGACCAGGCCGAGCTAAAGGTGGAAGCGAAGCCGGCCGCGGAGTCGCCGAGGCCGATGCCTACCATTTCTGATCTGCTCAAGGAAGGGCAGGAAGTTCTTGTCCAGGTTGCGAAAGAGCCGCTTGGACAAAAGGGCGCCCGTATCACCTCTCACATCGCGCTGCCTGGGCGCTACTGTGTCTACATGCCGACTGTTGAGCACTTGGGCGTCTCGCGAAAGATCGGATCGGATGAGGAGCGGCAGAGACTGCGCCGCATTCTGACAAACCACCGCACCGGCATCCCCGGTGGATTCATCGTGCGAACCGCAGGCGCGGGGCGTTCCGAACAGGAAATCTCCTCCGACATGATGTTCCTCTACAACCTCTGGCTGGACATTCGCCAGAAGGCGGAACGCAAGCCGGCGCCCACACTGATCCACCACGACCTCGATCTCGTCCAGCGGTTGCTGCGAGACCAGTTTACCGAGAGCTTCAAGTCGATTTGGGTCGATAGCGAAGAAATCTATGAGAGTGTGCTGCGGTTCGTCGAACGTCTGCAACCCGAGATGATCGGACGCGTCAAGCTGTACACGCGCCCGGCGCCGATCTTCGATGCGTTCGGAGTCACGAACGAACTGGAGAAGGCGCTTCGCCCGAAAGTCTGGTTGAAGTCGGGCGGCTACATCGTGGTCAACCAGACCGAAGCGCTCGTCGCGATCGACGTCAACACGGGCAAGTTCGTCGGCAAGTCCGCCCGCCTGGAAGACACAATCGTGAAGACGAACACCGAGGCGATCAAGGAAATTGTCCGGCAGATTCGCCTTCGTGATCTCGGTGGAATCATTGTCATCGATTTCATCGACATGGACGAGCGGAAGAATCGCCAGAAGGTGATGCAGGTGCTTGAAGAAGAAATGCGCCTCGACCGTGCTCCGAACAAGATTCTTCAATTCAACGATTTCGGCCTGGTGGCAATCACGCGTAAGCGCGTGAAGCAAACGCTCGAACGTGCATTGTGCTCACACTGCCCGACCTGCGAAGGGTCTGGGTATGTCAAGAGCGTCCAGACCGTGATCAGTGAAATTCTCCAGGAAGCTTACAAGATAGCTCGTGTGGTTGAAGGTCCCAACGTGATGTTACGGGTGCATCCCGACGTTGCGAAGGTGCTGAAGTCGACCGAGAACGATTACGTTGAAGAGCTTGAAGAGATTCTCCGCTACCCGGTGCTTGTGACAAGCGATCCGCTGCTGCACCCGGAGAAATTCGACCTCGCCTGACAGCGGGAGATCTAATTTGACGTGGCCACTCTCCCGCTTCCTCGCCTGAGGAGGGAGAGTGCGCCGTTCACAACTTCTGCAGTTCTTTCACCAAGTAAGTTCTGCTGACCTCGATCAGACGTTGAGACTCATCGGTGCCGAATTCGCCTTCAGTCTCCAATGACAGAATTCCTGCGTACCGGTGCCGTTTCAGAACCTGCAGACAGCCTCGAATGTTTACTGCGCCTTCCCCAAGCGCCACACACTTTGCGCCCACTACATCTTTGACGTGTACGTGGATGACACGGTCTGCGACCGCATCAAGGGTAACCACCTCGTCCTGCCGCTGGCCGTAAAGTGACCACTTATAGGCGCCCGCCGCAGTCTCGACGTACGCGGCGCGCCGGACGTTGGCCGTGTCGTAATTGATCCCGAGCCATTTCGACTCGGACAACTTCATGATCTTCTGCAAACCTTCCGCCGTGAGGGAGAACGTGCCGTGGGGTTCGATCGCCAGATATACCTTACATTGCCCGGCCACCTCAAGGATCTGTGTGAGTTTGTCGTGCAGAACGCGCAGGGCGTCCTCTTCGGACATGCCGTCAGGTCTTCGTCCGTCACCCGCGTTCACTACAGGTATGCCGGCTTCCTTCGCCCATCGTATGGTCTGCGTGACGCCGTCGACACTCTTTGCGTCCGGAATGATTGCTCCGTTGTGTGACCACAATGCGGTGACGCCCTTGAATCCAAACTCGCGGACGAGCCGGCGGAATTTCTGCGGGTCGTCCTTCCATGGATCGACATGGGGACAAAAGGGGGCCGTAGCTTGCGTTTCGACGTATTCGTACCCTGCCCTCGCAATCCGCTGCAGAGCCTCCTGCAGGGGTAGTGTGCGAAAACAGACCGTCCCGCAACCCACTCTCATTGCCTGCCGTGCCGCAGGCGCCAGATCCATTGCTTTCCCCATCATCGTGGTGCCTGCGCTTCCCAATGCTGCCAGCAACGCCTGACGCCGTGTGGTGCTTTCGACATTAAGTTTAATCATTCCGTGCTCCGTGTTCTCGGCTTGAGGGGTGCGCCATCCCGCCTCAGGACGGCAGGACCACTCCGCGATCCGGGTCGAAACGAATCCGCCGCTTCCGTAAGTACGCGACGTTACCGAGCAGAGCCGCTTGCGTGGAGCGGCTCCCAATAGCCACGTCGGCTACCGGGGGTCGCCGGCTGCGCACGGATTCAAGGAAGTTGTTCACGTGCTTCAACGTTGCGTCCCCCTCGGTGTTCAGAAATGTAACGGGCTTTGCGTTGCCGTTTCCGGCGTAAAACTCACAGCTCTTCCGGTCAATGCGCAGACGGCCCTCGGTGCCCCAAATCTCCACGGCCCTGCCGGCGACGCCCGGCGCCAAGGTTCCATCGAATGTCGCGGTCCATTCACCGGGATACTCCAATAGAACGCTGATCGTGTCCGGAGCGGTTCGTCCATCTTTGTAGTGATAGATGCCACCCGCCGCGACCGCAGAAACCGGGTTGTCCTGGCCCATCATCATGTGCACCACGTCGATCCAATGCGTGAATAGGTCCGTTATCTGTCCGCCGCCGAAATCCAGGTAGGCGCGGAAATTGTAATACTGCTGCGGGTTCCACTCCCGCCACGCAACCGGACCCAGGTATCGCTTCCAGTCCAGCCCTGCCGGCTTTCTCTGCAACGATGCCGGCGCCTTGCGCAGATGAAAGGCTTCACCGAGCCAATAGGTTCGGGCCATTGTGATCTTGCCCAGTTTGCCGGTCTTGAAGTACTCTTCTTTCGCGCGCAGGTAATGTTCCCCCGAACGCTGCTGCAGCCCGACTTGGCAAATCCGGTTGTTCGCTCGGACGGCATCGACAACGCGCGAGCCTTCCTCGATGGTGCGTGTCAGCGGCTTCTCGACGTACAAATCTTTGCCGGCTTTGGCAGCGTCGATCGCAATCTGGGCGTGCCAATGGTCCGGTGTTGCAATCAGTACGACGTCGATGTCCTTTTGGCCGAGGATTTCCCTGTGGTCAGCGTAGCTGCGTGCTTCCGGCGCACTCTTTCTGGCTTCGGCGATTCTCTCGTCGTAGATGTCACAGAGAGCGGTGACGCGAACATTGGGGCTCTTTTGAAAGCATTCCATTACCGCGCAGCCGCGCCCGCCGCAACCGATCACGCCAAGCCGGATGTTGTCGTTAGCGCCCAGAATCCGGGAATAAGAAGCGGCGCTCATTGCGAGCGCTCCGCTGGTGGCAGTATGAAAGAGATCTCGACGGGTCAATATGACGGTTCCTTTGCATGCACAGGCATGACCGCAAGTGCGTGACTTCACGTATGCGTTGCACTAAGTTGACACTTATATAATATTTAAATAATATTTGTCAATGCGATAATGCTTGGAACGTGGTTCTGTACGACCCATGGAGTAACGCGTGTTTGACAGAGAGAATCCGCTGCCGCTGTACATTCAGGTGAGAGAGGACATACGGGCGCAGATCGAGAGCGGTGCCCTATCTCCAGGGGATCGTCTGTTGTTTGAGGATGATTTGGCCACTCAGTATGGAGTGAGCTGCGTCACCATCAAGCATGCCCTACGGGACCTGGTGGCCGCCGGGCTGATCATCCGGATTAAGAATAAGGGCACCTTCGTCTCTCCGCGAAGAGTCAATTCCACAGGGAACTTGCAACGAACCAGAACCCTCGCGCTGATTATTCCGGACATCGAAGACCTGTTCATTTCCGAGATCTACCGGGGCGCGGCTGATGTGGCGCGGAAGCGAGGATACCGGATCGCCATTCTCAGCTCAGATCGCCAGGTCGATCAGGAAGCGAGCAACATACGTGACCTCGGAAAGCGGGGTGAAGAGGGCGCTATTATTTTCCCGAACTGGGGAAGGACAAATTCCGAGCAGATCTTTGAACTCAAAAAGGCCAAGTTTCCTTTCGTCCTTGTGAACCGGTATTTCAAGGACATTAAGACCAACTACGTGGTGGTCGATAATCGCGCCGGGGCGCTGGAGGCGGTTGAACATTTGATCCGCCTTGGGCACCGTAGCATCGCATGTATCGGCTGGGTGGAATGCACGGCTGTCGAAGACCGTCTGGCAGGATATCGTCTGGCGCTTGGGCGGCACGGGATACCGTACGACGAAAATATTGTCAGAAGCATCCTGGATGAAGGCGACGGCAGGTATGCTTCGGTCGAACCCGCGAGTGGTGGCTATCGCGAAATGAAAGCGCTCCTGAATGCCAATCCCAGGCCTACTGCCGTGTTCGCGGTCAGCGACCGGCTCGCGGTGGGTGCGATGAGGGCAATCGCCGAAGCGGGGCTGCGGATGCCGGGCGACATTGCCGTGGTCGGTTTTGACGATCTGCGTTACGCCGCCGACCTTGATTTGACTACAGTGAGACAGCCCGCCTTTGAAACCGGACAGAAAGCAGCGGAAATCCTGATCGGCGAGGACCAGGATAGCGGGAAATCTGTCCCCGGGAAGTATCAACAAATCGTCCTGCCGGTGGAACTGATTGTCCGGGGCTCGTGCGGTGGGCGGCGGTGACTAGGATTCACTCTAACTGCTTCTTCCAGCCGGATACGGCTGTTCTGCACCCGGGTCGTTTCGGTACCCCGATTGTCTGTATAATCCGAACTTGCCATCGGACGAACGTTCGGTAACAGCACGGTCTGAAACGAACGCCTGCTCTGCTGATTGCCGCCAGATTCTTCGCCGGCCGCAGCGTAGATTTGGCACGTGGGCCGCGTGCGGAATTTTGCGACTCCTTGTGGCGAAAGCGGGGACGCTCGCTTGCATCCCGCCGGGACGGGCTTCAGGAGGTCCGGCAATGAAGACTATCGCTCTCTGCGCGTTACTATCCGGTGCCCTTGCGGCGGCCGACAACTTCGTTCTCATCCACGGAGGTTTGTCACGCTCCGGGGTTGCCGAATCGCGGGTTGATGACTTCGAAATGCTCGATCATCCCGTCACGAATGCAGAGTATAAACTGTTCGTCGATGCCACCGGTATCGCTCCGCCGCCTTACTGGGTGAAGGGTGCGATTCCTGCCGGTATGGAGAACCGGCCGGTGGTCTTCGTCAACCGTTACGACGTGGAGAAGTACTGTAAGTGGCGCAGCGCCAAGGAGCGCCGCACCTACCGGTTGCCCACTGCGGCCGAGTTCGAATACGCGCAGCGAGGCGGTGCCCCTGGTGCATTCTACCCGTGGGGCAAGAGCGAGCCCGATGCGCGGAAGGCCAATTATGACGCGGCCGGCGTCCGCAGCTTCGCCGAATGGCGTAAATTTCTCAAACCTGTGAAGAGTTACCCGCCAAACGGGTACAAGCTCTACGACATGGCGGGGAACGTCTGGCAGATGGTCGATTATTACTGGGACCCTGCCACCGCGCGGTTCAAGTACCGCATCGAGTCGCCCGTTTGCAATGAGTCCAACATCGCAGGTGGATCGTGGGCGCGGACCTCTCTGTATCTTCGTTGCGGGGTACGAAGTGGGGCATCCAGCGGCATACGGCACCCCGACATCGGCTTCCGGCCCGTGCGCGAACCAGCCGGTGCGACCCATTTTCGGCGCGAAGCGCGTCGCCTCATCGCCTCGCCGCAGTCCCCCGGCTCCGTATTCCTGAGTTGGCAGTTTCTTCCCACGGACGGGGACGCCACCGGCTTCCACGTCTACCGCAACACGCGCCGCGACACGGCCGGTGAGCGTATCACGACGGAACCGGTCATGACGTCCACCACATTTGTCGACCGCTCTGCCCCGCGCGATGGCCGCATCTATTACCGGGTCCGTGCAGTTGCTCCGGACGGCCGCGAAGGACCGCCGTCGGAGTGGGCCGGCGTCGATGTCACCGCAAAGCCCGCCAATCTGATTGCGACCTTCGAGCCTTCGTCCAAGTTGGGTGGTGTCGTCCCGGTCTTCGGTGACCTCGATGGCGACGGGGTACTGGACGCTGTCCTCCGGCTCGACAACGGGATCCGTGAGATGTC
>JBDKSR010000444.1:0-2883 GCA_039680545.1 Bryobacteraceae bacterium
CGCTTGAGGAGAATCGGCTTGCCGGAACGCGCCACGGCGCGCAACAGAACGAGATTCTCCATGCTTCTTGACCCGACCTGAAGCATATCCGCGTAGCCGGCCACCAGATCGACATGAGTGTCGGTCATGACTTCCGTGACAATGGGAAGGCCGGTGAGCTTGCGCGCGCGAGAGAGAATCTCAAGGCCGTCCCTGCCGAGTCCCTGAAAGTCATACGGTGATGTCCGAGGCTTGAAAGCGCCGCCACGCAGCATACGCGCCCCGGACCGGGCCACAGCCTGAGCCACGCTCACCATCTGATCTTCCGACTCGACCGCGCACGGTCCGGCCATCACGACGAACTCGCCGCCGCCAATCTCGGCACTGTCAACACGAACCACGATCCAATCCAGTCCCGCCGCCGTTCGGCGCGATTCAAATCATAAGTTACCTCGGGGACCGCGTGAGCCCCCGGGCATCAATTCAAAGGATAAACTCCCAGGACCTGGGAGATGCCGAGGACGGCAGTTTCCATCGTTCGGTTCCCTGGACAGGACCGGATTCGGGCCTGATACCGGATGGAAGATTCCGGATGACCGTGCCGGAGGCGGCGACCAAGGCAGGCTCGGTTCCGCCGGGGGCCACGAAAGACACCCGCGTGCGTTGTCCGTCCTTTGTGAGACGAACTGGGATTGGGCCGGCCGGCGAATGGATCGTGCCGGATACCATCTCGAGTCCGCCCGGCTGCGGCCGCACATCAAATTGACGAAATCCAGGCGCCGTGGGACGAACGCCCAAAATGTCACCGTACAGGACATAGAGAATGACCGGACCGTTCTGACACCACACGTTGTTGCGTTTCGGCTCCCAGTCTTCGCTGAACGTCCCGTTCTCTTTCAACGAGATCATGGATGCCCAACGCTCGCGCAGGTCGCGCACGATGGCATCTGCGCGCCCGTAGCGGCTTAGCGCCCAGTGCCTCCAGCCGCCGTTCGCCGGAAACGAAAAACCAACCGTGCAGCGCGGCTTCTCTACGTCGAAAAACGGCCCGTTCGAGCCCGTTGGGAGATTCGCCAGAATGTCCACGGAGGTTCGTTCCTGGCCCGCAGGGAACAGGTCATAGAGCAGCGCCATCGACAGCGTCCGGTCATGGAGGCGTATCTCGCGATCGCTTCGGATTCTTGGAAGATTGTCGACGAACAGGCCGTGCTCACGGTTCCAGAAGTGTTTGCGAACAATCTCCGTCATCTCGGCGGCACGCCGCCGGGCGCTTGAAGCCTGGGCGTTGTCGCCGACCCAGCCGGCCATGCGTGCGATGCCTTCCAACAGGAAACCGATGTAGTAGATGTTGAAGGAAGCCTGTTTGTCGCGATCTGCGCGGAAGCCGCGGTGGTCGATCCAGACGCTGTTGCGAATCCAGTCCGATACGGGAAGCAGCCCGTCCGGCCCCCGATGTGCCCAGAGGAAACGGTCGAATCGCAGGAAATGGGGGTAGAGTTTCTCGATAATCGACTTGTCACCCGAGAAAAGGTAATACGTTGCTGTCGAGATGACGAAACCGAGCCCGTGGTCGAGAATCGGGCCCCAGTTCGTCAGCTTGAGGCTCTTTTGCCAGACGCGCGCGCAACGGTCCCAGGCAGGCCAGCAGTCCATGAACCATCCTTCTTCGTTCTGGCCGTGGGCATACGTCTCAATCATTCGTCGAGGCTGGCGATATTCTCCAAAGGCGTAATAGGAAACGAGCTTGGGGTGGTCAACGTCGCCCGCGTACTGCTGCCGTTCCCGCGCGACATTATCCATGATCGTGTCTTGCGACGTGATCAGGTGCGTGGTGATGGCGCCGCGCACAGCGCGATTGACGGCCTCGTCGGAGGTGCTGATATAGGGCTGCTGCGGATACGGATACAGCCGCTGTGTAACACCGCACTCCAGGATCTCGACCGGTCCACTTGCATTGCGAACAGCTAACTGGAGGTAACGCAGTACGTCCCAGTCAAACGCTTCGTAGGTGGTCTCCCCGTCGCGCGCGATGACCCGAATCCACTGGCCGAAAGACGGATTGGTACGGAGAAGCAGTTTCCCCGGCTCTTGCGATTCGAGGAACAGCATCTCGATTATGGTTCCGGCCGGTGCGCGCAGCTTTACATAGGGATGGCCGCAGACTTCTCCTTCGAAATCGAACGTCGCGATCACCGACCGTTCACCGGAGGGCGCCATACGCACCGGGAACAGGCCGTCCGATGGGCGCGAGAGGATTGCCGAATCGCTCGCCTGCTCGCGAAAGGCGTCGGGTGGGAAACATTCGAAGTACTCTTCGGGCTCGATGTCCCAGTCGATCCATCCTGCCGAACAGAGCTTGCGGGGCCGCACCGGCTGTTCCAACATCAGTGGAATCGAGCGCGGCGCGAGCTTCCAATCGGGCTGCAACCTCCCGGCCGATACCTCTCGCAATACGGGACGGCCCGGAGGAGTCTCCAAGAAGGTCGCGGTTCGCCAGCGCTTTGCGTCGAAACCAACTTCGCTCCAACCGTACGGATAGCGGCGCGCGTCGAACTCCTCCTGCAAGGCTTTGAGATACCAGCGCTGGTAGTTTCCAGCCGGCCAGCACCGCGCGCGATGCGTCTGCCAAGATTCATCCGTAAGCAATTCGAACGGGCCGCTTCCGGTGGGTATCTCCGCCTGGAACATGAATCCCGCGCAGGCCGGCAACCCGATCGGCGTTCCCGGCACATACGTGCCGTCGCCACCGCCGAACGAGCAGACCAAGCCCCCGATGACGTTCTTCCCCGGGCGGAGGTGCGGCGTGAGGTCCACCGGATCGACGTCCCAATACCGTGGATCGCATGGAGCAGGGCCGCGCTGAAGGAGCTGGCCGTTGACGTACAGCATGTAGCGGCTGTTTCC
>JBDKSR010000445.1:0-2310 GCA_039680545.1 Bryobacteraceae bacterium
TTATCTCAGCGAGGATTACCAGTTCCACGACCGCATCTGGCGTATCGCCGACAACGAATACGTGCGATCCTCTCTGGCACGGGCGCTGATCCCCTTCTACGCCTTCTTCGCCATTCGCTGCCCCGACCCGGCTTTCGATATGCAGCAGGATGCGGCGGAACACCTCAAAATTCTCGACGCACTGGCCAAGAACGACCCAGTTGCGGCCGAGGCCTGTATCAAGAGCGCCATGCCGCAATGGCGCGAACGCCCGGTGCTCTATGCTGATCCGGCGCCACCGCAAGAATAGCCGTTCGGGGCTTTTGGGACCGTTTCATCCACGAATTTTCGGCACGGTCCAATGTCGCATTGACTCTTGCTCGATCATCGATCATCTGATACCGTGAGTCTATGCAACGCTACATGACTTTGAGTCGCCGGGACACCCTCAAGATTGTGGCCCTGGGTCTTCCCTTGCCGCTCGTCTCCTCATCTGCCGATCCGGCTGCAATCGCAAAGCGTCCGGCCGTCCCATTCCGAGGACTACGTATCGGTTTAGCCTCCTACTCGACCCGAAAACTGTCCGTGGAGCAGACAATCGCGCTCTGCCGCCGTGTCGATATTCGTTTTATCACCCTGAAAAGCAGCCACCTGCCGCTCGACAGCACGCGAGAGCAGCGCCGCGAAATCCGGAAGAAGTTCCGGGACGCAGGTATTGAGGTCGCGGGCTGCGGTGTCATTTACATGAAAACCCCGGAAGAAATTCGCCGGGCTCTCGACTATGCTCAGGACTTGGGAGCAAACACGGTCGTTGCGGGGATTGGCGAGCCGATGGTGGGCAATATGGAGAAGGCGATCCGGGATTTCGACCTACGGGTGGCAATTCACAACCATGGCCCCAAGGACAAATTGGGTGCTTTTTCACCTCTCGAGGTGTGGAATTGGATTCAAGGCGCGGATAAGAAGATCGGCGTCTGCATGGATGTGGGGCACACGTTCCGGTGCGGGCATGAGCCGAGCGAGGTGGCGAGGAAGTGCCGCGCGCGGCTGTACGACGTACACATGAAGGATCTCGACGCCTCTCTAAGTTCCGTGCCCGTGGGCCAGGGAACCATCGACATCATCCGTCTGCTCAAGACACCGCTGAAACTCGGCTATCAGCATCAAGTCGCCCTTGAGTACGAGGCGGATCGTGACGACCCCGCGACAGGTATCGCGGACTCGATTGGATTCCAGCGGGGAGTTCTGGCGACCTTGTAAAGCCTGGAGACGAGATGACGCTCAATATGTTCGGGCTTGCCGGCCGTGCTGTACTGTTCGCGTTCATCCCGTCTCTTGCACTTGCCTCTGCATCCAATCTGCTTTCGAATCACGACCTGCGGCTGATTAACCGCGTGGTGAAAGACCCGGCCAATGTCGTGTTCAAGGTAAGCGACCTCCGCCTCGACGGGTTCAGCGAGGAGATCAACGCTTACTACCGCGTGCCATCCGTCCGGCGAACCCG
This sequence comes from Bryobacteraceae bacterium, assembly GCA_039680545.1. Lineage (GTDB taxonomy): Bacteria > Acidobacteriota > Terriglobia > Bryobacterales > Bryobacteraceae > JAEHDI01. Next base: position 1,484 of record JBDKSR010000445.1, read on the forward strand.
CAGCGACGCGAAGATCCGCGTGACCAACCGGCGCGCGGGAAGCTACTACCCGTCATTGATCGTCTACGACTCGGATGGGCAGGAGCGTTTTGAGATCTGGGTCGCGGGCCGGAGGCTGGGCGAAGCCGTTGCGGATTGGGACAATTCCCGTCAGCGGCTATTCTTTGCGACCGCGCCAGTAATCTTCCGGGGCGGCGAAGTCATCGAGATACGAGCCCTCGGCGAGAGCGGCATGCATCGCGTGGAAAGCGTTATCCTGTTGCGGGAGAGACCCGAAGCCAAAGCATTCTCCTTCGAATTCCTTGACGTACGGTGGTTTGGCCGCACCCTCACGTGGCGAACCAACTGGGCAACCGCCTGCACACTCGAATTCGACGGGGCGACCCTCCGGGAGTCTCGTGCCCAGAACAACCACCGCATGATCCTCGATGGGGTCGCGCCCGGACGTGAATACCGTTATCGCATCACGGCGCGGAATTTCGATGGTGAGAGCGTATCCACCGGATGGAAGACAATCCCGGCCGAGCCACCCGCCGTGGCCTCCGGCTCGGTGGCCTCAAGATCCATACCACTGACGGTGCAGATCCCCGGTTCACCGGTCACTGCGGGCATCCCGTTCCCGAAAGGTGAACTGGGATCGGACGAACATCTCCGCCTGGTCACTCGGTACGGGGTCGAAACCCCGCTGCAGACAAGAACTCTCGCGCACTGGGAGGATGGAAGCGTAAAGTGGGCGCTGCTTGACTTCCAATCCCGTGAACCGGCCTTCCGGGTCGAATACGGGACGTCGGTTCACCGGCTGCCGCCATCGGGCGAATTACGTGTAT
>JBDKSR010000446.1:0-3352 GCA_039680545.1 Bryobacteraceae bacterium
TGTTGCCGGGTGACCGCTTCATCGTGCGCATGTTCTCGCCCGTGGTCACAATCGGCGGGGGCGTTGTACTCGACACGAGTGGGCGACGGTACCGGCGCGATGAGAATCCGGAAGTTCGTCTGCGCACGTTGGATGTAGGGACGCCGGCAGATAAGGTCGCGTTGTTCGTCCGGGAGTCCCGCTTTGGTACGGGTTTACCCGAACTCATCGCACGCACGGGGCTGCTGGCCGCTGAAATCGAGGCCGCTGCCGCGAAGGCGCCTGGCGTCGTACGCCTTTCGCAGCCCGAAACGTGGTTCGTCGACAGAAACTGGTTTCAGGAAACATGCGCCGGAATTCTGGCAAAAGTCAGCGATTTTCATTCGAAAAACCCACTTTTGCCCGGCCTTCCGCGTCACGAAATTCGTGGCCGCGAGCTGATGGACGCACCCCAGTTTCTTCTCGATGAGCTCGTGGCCGCATTACCTTCCCTGGTTTCAGAAGGTGAATTTGTGCGCCTGGAGACCCACCGGCTGGCTCTCAAAGAGGACGAAGAACGGGCTCTTACGGCGATGGAAGCATTGTTCACCGCGGCGGGATTGGCGGTTCCGCCGGTTTCCGAGGTGCTCGGGAAGGCGGGTGTAGAAATGGGCCGAGCCCGGTCGCTTCTTCAGATCTTATTGAAACAAAATAGGCTTGTGCGTGTGAGCGAGAGTATGGTCTTCCACGCGGAAGCTCTGCGGTCATTGCGGGAGATGGTCTCAACGCGACGCGGAGAGCGTTTCAGCGTCCCCGCATTCAAGCAATGGACCGGAATCTCACGCAAGTACGCGATTCCACTCCTTGAGTACCTCGACCGGGAGCACGTTACACTGCGGGAGGGCGATGAGCGAGTCATTCTCTGAAGGGCAGCACAGGAGCCCAGACGCCGCCCAGGAGGCTGCGCTAGTCGCCGTTGCCGGGCCCACCGGATCTGGCAAGAGCGAACTGGCATTGCGTGTAGCCGAGGAGTTTGGCGGCGAGGTCATCAACTGCGATTCGCTTCAGGTCTACCGGCATTTCGACATCGGCACGGCCAAGCTGACCATGCCGGAACGCCGTGGGATTCCGCACCATCTGATTGACGTCGTTGATCCGGACGAGCTTTTCTCCGCGGGTGCGTTTGCCAGGGCTGCTCGGGATGTGCTGGCGCAAATAACGGATCGAGGCAGGCTCCCTGTTGTAGCAGGGGGTACTGGTTTCTACCTGCGCGCCATGCTCGACGGCCTGTTCGCCGGACCGGAGCGGGACGAAGCGCTGCGGGCGCGTCTCCTAGCGCGCGAAGCAAAGCGGGAAGGTTCGCTGCATCGTCTTCTCCGGCGGTTCGATCCGGAAGCCGCACGTAAAATTCATGCTCGCGACAAGCAAAAACTGATTCGGGCGGTGGAAGTTTGTCTGCTTTTGCGGCGTCCGCTTACCGACGCGTTTGCCGAGGGGCGAGACGCGCTCAAAGGCTATCGCATCCTCAAGATCGGCCTGAATCCGCCCCGGGAGGCTCTATACGAGCGCCTCGATTTACGATGCGAACGGATGTTTGCTTCGGGACTCGTCGAAGAAGTGCACCGTATCCTCGGTCTCGGCTTCGCCGAAGACGTACGACCTCTTGAATCTCACGGTTATTGCCAGGCTCTCCAATACATCCGCGGCGAACTAAGTCTGGAAGAAGCGATACTTCTCGCTCAGCGCAACACTCGCCGGTACGCCAAACGCCAGTGGACGTGGTTCCGCCGGGAATCCGGCATGGAATGGTTCGACGGCTTCGGCGACGATCAGGCAGTGCAGTCAGCGGTACTTGAGCGGGTTCGCCTGCATCTGTGACACACCCTCCAATTCGCAAAAAACAGTGAAACAGATCGGCCGCGCGCGCGTATGTATCTAAAGAAGGAAGTTTTGAAAGGAGCGTTATCGCGTATGAAGAAGTTCTTGACTCTGTTCATGGTAGCCGGACTGTCCATATTGAGCGCACAGACCTTTAAGGTCGATCTATTCCAGCCGTCTTATCTCGCCGGTAAGGAACTACAGCCCGGTCAATACAAAGTGGAACAGAAAGCGGACAAGGTTGTGTTCATGCGCGGAGGTCAAATGGCGGAAGCCGCAGCGAAGGCAGAGTCGACCGGCAAGAAGTTCTCGACGACGACACTCATCTTCGCCGTCCGCGATGGGAAACAGCAGATCAGGGAAATCCGCCTCGGTGGCACCGACACCAAACTGGTGCTCGATTGAGAGAACCCCGCAACTGAGAGAACTCTACGGGCCCGGCTGGTCCCGGGCCCTCTGCTAAACTGAAAAGTGTATCGTTTTCTTCTGATTTCGCTCGCTCTCGTGTGTTCCTGGGGGGCGCGGGCTGAGACAGTTCTAATCATTCCGTTTTTCAACTCAGGCGGCTCCAATAATCTCGACTGGGTTGGTGAAGGGGTCGCCGAGGATATCCGTGAGACGTTAGGCCGGCAAAATGTCCCGGTCTTTGGCCGCGACAACCGCGAAGAGGTGTACAGGCGGTTGTCGATTCGCCCCCATGCCCATCTGACCAAGGCGTCGGTAGTCAAACTCGGTGAGGCTGTCGATGCAGGACGCATCATCTACGGAGAGTTTCGCCTTCTGCCTCTCGCGGACCAGAACGCTCAGTCGAAGGGCACGCTACAGGTCAAGTGTTACCTGCTCAATTTGCGAGCCATGAGGCGGGAGAAAGAATTTACTGCCTCCGGCGCCGTTGAGAACCTGCGGTCGGTTTTCTCCACGATTTCTTTACAGGCGCTATCGGCGCTGGCGGATCCCGCCAAGTTGCAGGCAGAGGAACAATTCCGCAGGCGCCGCAAAGCGATCCGTCTCGACGCCTTTGAGAATTACCTTCGCGGACTCCTCGCCACGACGACTGAGCAACAACACCGTTACTTCACGCAAGCGGCGCGCCTGGAGCCGGAGTATTCGCAGCCGTGCTATGAACTTGGGCGACTTCATTGGAAAGCCAAGAACTACCGTGTGGCCGCGGGATGGCTCGCGAAGGTCCGGTCCAGCGATCCGGAGTATTACCGTGCGACGTTCCTGCTTGGGCTTTGCCGTTTCCATGGCGGGGACTACGAGAATGCCGAAGCCTCCTTCCAGATTGTTGCCAGGGTTCTGGCGATGAACGAGGTCTGGAATAATCTGGGCGCGGCGCAATCCCGTCGCAATCGAACTGAAGCTCTCGACAGCCTTCAGAAAGCGGTCGACGGAGATACGAGCGACCCGTGCTATCTGTTCAACCTGGGCTACGTACTTTGGAAACAGGAAGACTTCGAAGAAGCGGCCGACGAATTTCGCGCTGTTCTCGAAGAGGACCCCGATGACGCGGAAG
>JBDKSR010000447.1:0-4654 GCA_039680545.1 Bryobacteraceae bacterium
GTCGTTGATCGTCTCGACTATGTTCCCGTCCTTGCGAATCACCAGGGTGTCCGGGTGCCCATCTTTATTCAAGTCCATCGTGAAGCTCTCACCCTCGGCAAGGGAAGAGGCGCGGGACCACCAGGGCTGGTTCAGGAACGTCAGTCGGCCCTCGTCTGTCATGGCAGTCTCCTGCATGTTCCACGAAGGTGTGGTGCGAGTCTGGCCGAAGGCACTCGCCAGCGATGACATTGCGAGCACTAACCACACACTCAGACTCAGTCGCACGCCAGGCAGGCTATTTGAGAATTGATGATGACCGCGCATTTATCAGCGCCTCCTTAGCATCAGGAAACATATCGCCTGTCTGGCAGCCAAGCCAGGTAATACTGCATGCCATGTTAGCCGGCCCGCTAGCTTCCATCAAAACCGCCGTCAGTTCCGTTTGCCGAATAAGCCGAGCGACTTTACAAGTTTGACTTCCAAGGGAAAACGAAAGAAGAATTTCTCAACGCGCTTCCTGGCGACGGGAGCGTAGATATTCGACAGAAAGACTATGAGCCGGTTTGTCTTTTTGATGGGCTTCAGATAGTTCTTCTCACCCACGAAGAACGAGCAGAAATCGAGGGTTTCGATGTTCCTGCGCATCCGTTTCGACAGCCAAGGCCCGCGCTGGGCAAGGTTCCGGTACGAAAAGGATGACCAGTCCAGGAGTCGTTCCGGAGGCTTCAGCCCATGTGCCACCGCCACGTCGAACAACTCCGTCCCAGGAAACGGTGTGTAAATGTTCACCGATTTCATCGCCTTGGGGTTTTCCTTAAGTAGCCTGGTGAACAAAGAGATCGTGTCTCGCAGATCCTCTTCGGTTTCCGTAGGAAGTCCGATCATGAAGAAATAGAGCGGCGTGATTGAGAACCTGCGAAGCCTGCGGTTGACGTCCAGGAGACGGTCGACTTCAATCTGCTTTCGGAGCAGGTGTCGAATTCGCTCGGATCCCGATTCGACGCCCACAGCGAGGCATTTGCAGCCTGCTCTCTCGATCAACGTGAGGTCTTCGTCGCTCATTTTACTAAGAGTGTCAAAGCGCGTGTGGAGCCTTGTGAACACAAGATTGAGATTCTCCCTCACGACACCTTCCAGAATGCCGCGCGCACGGTCCATATCGAGGAAGAAATTGGCGTCCGTCGGGAACAGCCCGTGCACACCGTGAGCGCGCACGAACTCTTTGATTTGGCTGACGGCGACGTCAGCGCGCAACGCCCGCCATCTGCGCCGGTGGAAGACCGTGTTGTAGCAATAGGCACACGGGTGAGTACACCCACGGCTGGTAGAGAAGCTCAGCCGCTTGACGCCAAAGACTTCGCGCGTGTACTTTCCAACATCTACCAAGTCGTAGGCCAAAGAAGGCTGCTTGTTCAGATCGATGAAATCCCGCTTCCCCGTAAACGTGGCGTGGCCGCGGCGCTTGTGCCAAAGACCGCGAATACCCGTGATGTCGCGCCTCGCCTCCAATGCTTGAACGAGTTCCAGGAACGTCTCCTCGCCCTCGCCATCGACGACAATATCAATGTCCGGCTCCTGCAGTGTCTGCTCGGGAAGGAGGGAGGCGTGTATGCCACCCCACACCACGGGGGCATCGCTGTGCTTCTTCACGAGCCGTGAGATGTCCAGCGCATGTTTCAGTTGCGGACCGGTTGTCGATGTGATCCCTACGCAAATTGGCCCCGCGGACAGTTCCGCAAGCAGGGCCTCACGCCAGTCCGGCATCACCCGCTGGTCGACAACTCGCACACGGTAACCGGCACGAATCAATGGTGTACCCACGCAAAGCAATTCGAGCGGCATGTCACACCAGGGCTGTGCCTGCCAGCCCGTGACCGTTCGTGGGTGAACCAATACGACTGAATGTGTACCGCTCATTACGTTTGATAGTTTTCGGGAGATCCGCGAATACGAAATTTCTTGGTGCGCGGTCAGGCGCTATTCTCACCCGCCTTTCGGATCGTTGTCAATTCTCACTGACTGTTCCCTGGTTGGCCAGGTAGCCGTGACTGCATGCGCTATGAGAAACTGGCTCATTCCCGGAAATTTGGCCGCGCATGCCACACGTCACCCCTGAGAGAGGTTACTGGTGCAGGACAGGCCTGAAGGCGGATGCCGCGGGCTCCGATTTGTGGCGTTGTCATTCGGATTACGTCAACGCAGAATTGCTGCGCCGGTGGATGCCTCCCGCAGGGATAGGGCGTGTGCTCAAGACGGATCTTTATGATGAGGCGCTTGGCGAGGGACTCTATCCTTTCCTTGCGACTATTGGGGCCAAAGTGGTTGGGATCGACGTTTCGCAATCAGTCCGTCGACGGGCCGTGCAGAGATATCCCCAACTTCTCGCACTCGATAGTGATGTCCGCGCTCTTCCCTTCCAGGATGGGGCCCTTGATGCAATCGTCTCGAACTCCACTCTGGACCATTTTTCGTCCGAAGCCGAAATCCTCGCGGCGATCAGTGAACTTTCCCGAGTTCTGGCGCCGGGCGGGCACCTTGTGCTGACGTTGGACAACCCGTCCAACCCGGTGGTCTGGATCAGGAATCGGATCCCGCGCCGGTGGCAGCGCGCTCTGCATATCGTCCCTTACTATGTTGGAGCGACCTTGTGCAGAGAGCGGCTGGCTGCCAGTCTGCGCGGCGCTGGACTGCACGTATTAGAGGAGTCAGCCATTCTCCACTGCCCGCGAGCAATGGCTATTGCGGCCGCCCGCCTGCTGAACTGGTGTGGCCCGCGTCTGAGGATGGGCTTCGTGAGAGCATTGGCCTGTTTCGAACATCTGGCAAGTTGTGGCACTCGTTACCGAACCGGATACTTCATCGCTGCGCACGCAATCAAGCCCGGCGGCTGCGCCGTGACAGATCGGTAATTGTATGAAGCTGATACAACAAGATCGCGATGGGACCGTGGTTCACGTGCTCCTCTCGGGAGACGAGGAGATCGGTTACGTCGCGGTGGACACAACCATCGACGGACGAAGCTGCGGGGGACTTCGGATGCTCCCGGACGTTGATGCCGCGGAAATGGCTTGTTTGGCGCGCTCGATGACCCTGAAGTACGGTTTTCTCGGACTGGCGCAGGGAGGAGCAAAGGCCGGTGTGCGCGGTGACCCCGAGGCGCCCGCCTCCGGCCGATATGCCCGGCTTGCTCAGTTCGGCGCCGGTATTGCCGAACTATTGCGAAGCCGTGCTTACGTTCCGCATCCCGATATGGGAACGTGTGCTCAAGACATCGCCTTCATGCTCCGCTCCCTCGGACTTCGCCCTGGCAAACGGGCGCTTGGTGACCATGACTCCGGTTATTACACGGCAGTGTCGGTTGCGGCGGGCGCACAGGCGGCGTTGCGGTATCTGGGGCTGAGTCCTTCTGAATGCTGCGCCGCGATTGAGGGGTTCGGCAAAGTTGGACGGCCGCTCGCACGATTTCTGGTCGAGTCCGGCATCAGGGTGGTCGCGGTTTCGACGCGACAGGGCGCCATTTACAATCCCAATGGCCTTGACGTTTCCAGACTGATCGAATTATCCGCGCGCTTGGGTAGTGCGCTTGTCGACGGCTATCCCGAGGCGGACAGAATCTCACAGGCGGAACTGCTGGAACTACCCGTTGAGCTGCTTTGCCCATGCGCCCGCCATCACAGCATTCACGAGGGAAACGTATCCCGGCTGAAATGTGCGGTTGTGGGCCCAGGAGCCAATAATCCAATCACTCCGGCGGCGGAACAAACCTTGGCGGCAGTCGGTGTGCGTTGCGTGCCCGATTTTGTTTCGAATTGCGGAGGTGTTCTGGGCGGGACGATGGAGTTTGCCGGCATGTTGCACGGAAGAATTATGGAGATGATCCAAGACGGCACAGAGCGCGCCGTCACGGATCTATTGACTGAGGCTCCACGTCGAGGGCTATCGCTTCGGGCACTGGCTGAAAGGCTCGCGCGCTCCCGATTTGAGGCTGCCAAGCACGCTGCGGAGAACCCTGCGGCTGCCGCACGGCTCCTGGGTGCCGGACTGACGCTCTATCGGTCGGCATTGATTCCTTCCAGCATTGTTGGCAGGATTGCGCCGTTCTATTTCCAACGGCTGCCGTTCTTTAGCGCGGCGGATTGACTATGTTCGAATCGGCCTCAGTCGGCATAGCCGACTGATGGATTACGCATCGCGGTTTGAGGAGAGAAATCTCCGAGCGGTTTCACACCTTTGTCGTAAAGAAAGACGACAAGGTCACGGACACTCTGACATGCGACCGGTTCGGGAATTACGTAAAACTTCCCATCGAGTTCAACTGTCTCACCCCTCATGAGATAAACAGGAAATCTCATCGGTTCGGACGCTGCGACGTTCCTCTGCATCGTCTGGCTCCCAGTGACTCCATGTTGCCCGATGCCATACGACGTTTCAAGACTTCAACTGCATTTCAGATGGCGTCCAGGTACTACTGGATCTATGGGTACTGAAAGTACTTTGTTCCGAAGCGTACACACTGCTGAAAGTGGCCTTGCCCGCCGTCTCTGCCGAGGGTATCTTCGAATGAGGACTATGACCAGACGCGAATTTGGTAGACTCGCGGCCTTTGCGCCGCTTATTCCTGCCGCGGGCCGTGCAGCCGCGAAGCGGATTCCAATCGCCCTCCAACTTTACT
>JBDKSR010000448.1:0-2873 GCA_039680545.1 Bryobacteraceae bacterium
AAGGATTCCTAGGTCAGTTCCAAGCGTACAGGGCGGTCCAGGGCGAGTGTGCAGCAGAGGGGCGGAATGTCCGTTGCCCGATGCTCTGCCGATGTCATGAAAGAGGCAATCGTGCGGCTGACTTCAGCGCGGAACTGGTGTGTCCGGTGCGGGGACGAAACCGTATCTGCAATTAGATTGTTCGTTTGCAGAGTTTTTGCTGCCCTGGCCCCAGGATGACCAGACTCTTGCCGCTTCCGTCGGGAGGCAAGAGAAACAGGCAATAGATAGGAAGAATCAGGCTACCGCATCGAGGGCACTTCTCCCTATCCTGGAGACAAGAGATAAAAGAAGCAGTCACGAAGGAGGAGCAATGCAGAAGCGCAAACTTGGAAAGAGCGGATTGGAAGTCTCGGCCCTGGGGCTGGGTTGCATGGGGATGAGCTTTGGCTACGGTCCGGCCAAGGATAAACAGGAGATGATCCCGGTAATCCGGGCAGCGGTGGAACGCGGTGTCACATTCTTCGACACCGCAGAGGTGTACGGCCCGTTCACGAACGAGGAGCTTGTAGGCGAAGCGCTCGCTCCCTTTCGTGAGCACGTGGTGATCGCCACCAAGTTCGGATTCAAGATCGATCCGGACACGGACAAAAACATAGGGCGGGACAGCCGGCCGGAGCACATTAAGCAAGTTGCTGAAGCTTCGCTCAAGCGCCTCAAGACGGATAGGATCGACCTGTTCTACCAGCACCGTGTTGGCCCGGACGTGCCGATTGAAGACGTGGCGGGCGCGGTGAAGGACCTGATCCAGGAAGGCAAGGTGAAGCACTTCGGTCTCTCGGAGGCGGGAGTGCAGACCATCCGCCGGGCACACGCCGTCCAGCCGGTGACTGCCCTTCAAAGCGAATACTCACTGTGGTGGAGGAAACCTGAAGAGGAAGTGCTGCCGGCCCTGGAAGAACTCGGGATCGGCTTTGTCCCGTTTAGCCCTTTGGGCAGGGGGTACCTGACGGGGAAGATCGGCGAGAACACGACGTTTGGCGACGCCGATATCCGCAGTACCCTGCCACGCTTCACGCCAGAAGCCCGGAAAGCGAATCAGGCCCTGATTGATCTGCTCACAGGCATCGCGGAACGGAAGAAGGCGACGCCTGCTCAGATCGCACTCGCCTGGCTACTGGCACAGAAGCCGTGGATTGTACCGATCCCAGGCACCACAAAGCTGCACCGGCTCGATGAGAACATCGCTGCCGCCGCTATCGAACTGACGTCCGGTGATCTCGAAGAGATCGAAGGCGCAGCCTCGAAGATCACTGTGCAGGGGTCTCGATATCCGGAAAACCTCGAACGGCAGACCGGACGGTGAGCAGTATTGGTAATTTCAGAATCGTCACTTACGGAAAGGGAACAGGTATGGAGAAGGATGTCTCGCGCCGCAATCTTTTGAAGAATGGCGCCGTTGCGCTGGGAAGTGCCGCCGTATCCGGCTTAGGAAGTACCGGCAGCACAGCCGCCGCGCCCCAGAACAAGGCGGCAGTCTACTTCACGAAGGATATCAGCATCAACGGCTTGCTGAAGATCTACTCGAAGATCAATGAGGGGATGACCGGTAAGGTTGGCATCAAGCTGCATAGCGGCGAGCCGCATGGCCCGAATCTGTTGCCGATCGATTTGATTAAGGGCTTGCAGGCTCAGATTCCCAACAGCACCATCGTGGAATGCAATGTTCTCTATCCGGGGCCGCGGCTACACACGGCAGGTCATCGCGAGACCTTGAAAACGAACGGATTCGATTTTTGTCCGGCCGACATCATGGATGAGGAAGGTCATGCGATGCTTCCGATTCCCGGTATGAGTGAGTTTCTGGAGGCCCTCAAACCCAACACGCCGCCGCCCTACGTTCCGGGCGTACATCTCAGGGAAATTGCCGTGGGGAAGAATCTGTTGAACTACGAGTCCCTGTTGGTCTACACCCACTTTAAAGGCCACATGATGGGCGGCTTTGGCGGATCGCTCAAGAACATCGCGATCGGATGCGCGTCAGGACAGGTGGGTAAACGACAGATTCACGGGGATGGATGGCCGGGCGGTCCTCTCTTTCTGGAACGGATGGTCGAAGCTGGCAAAGGCGTCACCGCGCATTTTGGGCAGCATATTACCTACATCAACGTCCTGAAGAATATTTCCGTGGACTGCGATTGCGATGCACATGGCGTCAAACCTACGTGCGGTGATATCGGCATTCTCGGATCGCGGGACATACTGGCTATCGACAAGGCTTCCGTCGACTTGGTTTACGCGCAACCGGAAGAGCAACGGCGCGATATGGTGAAACGCATCGAATCCCGAAGCGGCTTGCACCAGCTTGAATACATGAAGACCCTGCAGATGGGCAACGATCAGTATGAGCTGGTCACGCTTTGAGGGGAGATAGCAACCTGCGCGGCACTGGCTGCGGGTAAATGGACTGGACGGGTTGCCCTTGGCCTGACTATTCAACACGATTTAAGGAGCCGATGTGAGTAAGCGAGTACTAATACTTTCTTCAAGTCCCCGAAAAGCCGGAAATTCGAGTATCTTGTGCGATCAGTTCATGAAAGGCGCGATCGAAGCGAAGCATCACGTGGATAAAGTGCTTCTTGCGGATAAGCGCATCAATTACTGTTTGGGGTGCTACGCTTGCGAGGGAACCGGGGAGTGTGCGCAGGATGACGACATGGCGCAGGTTCTCGACAGCATGATGGCGGCCGATGTCATCGTACTGGCAACACCCGTCTACTTCTACACAATGTGTGCGCAGATGAAGACGGTGATTGACCGAACTGTGGCACGGTATACGAAACTCACAAACAAAGAGTTCTACTTTATCGTGACCGCGGCGGAAGACAATAGGG
>JBDKSR010000449.1:0-1709 GCA_039680545.1 Bryobacteraceae bacterium
ATCGCCGCGCGCGGCATCGACGTCGAGGACCTCGCGATGGTGATCCAATACGAGTTCCCCGAGGAAACGGAATTGTATATCCACCGCGCTGGACGGACCGGGCGCGCCGGGGCCGCGGGAGTCGCGATTTCGCTGGTATCGCGCGAAGAGCGCCGCGACTTCACGCACGTTTGCGCGAAATACAAGATCGAGATGGAAAAACGGCCGCTGCCGACCGACGAGGACGTCGCGGCGGTGGTCGGCGAACGCACGGTCGCGCTGCTGGAGGCGGCCAGCCGCGGGCGCGACAAGCTGCAGGCCGAACGGATGCAGCGTATGCTTCCGCTCGTTTCATCGTTGTTCGAGACAGAGGATGAGCGCGCGCTGCTGGCCATGATGCTTGACGATTTCTATCAGAAATCGCATCACGGCGCGTTCGGGTCTCATGGGGCCAAAGAGGCCGCGGAAGCGCATGAAAAGCCGCAGTCGCATGGCGAACGCAAGCGGCCGTCGCGGCGGGGCGGATCTCGGCGCGGGAGATGATAGTACCGCATTCGCCTAGGGAAACCGTTGAAACGGTTACGGGGGGAAAGGTGCTTCAACCGCGCGATGAATCGCGGGGTTACGAGGATGGGTATTTGTACGCCCAAACGACCCACCGATTCAGGACGCTCAAGCGGGCTTTTCAGGGATATCAAGATGCGATTCGGCGAGTGATGAGTTGCGGAGGTTGTCCCTCGCTTACGCTCGGGCTACTGCATCCATGGCCGGCGGGGGCGCCGGCCCCACATGGGGGGTTCGGAGGGCGATGGGATTAAGGCAAAGGGCGAAGGGGAATAGTGAGCGAATAGGTTTTCGATTACGATTACGAGCACAAGCACGATGACTTCCCACATATTTTCGAGTGAGCACGAACACGGAGGTGTTTGCGATGCGTTTCCTTGGTAGGCCGCTGAAGTCGCTGATCGCTGGATTGATTCTTGTCGCCTGCGCGGCGGCACAGGGCCAAGCTCCTGTTGACGTCTCGCCGCTGATGAAGATGTCGATCGATGAAGTCGCGGCGCAGGTGCCGGCGGCGGCGGGATTCCAGTTCATCGGCTGCCCGAAATGCGACGGCGGCAGCCAGGAGGCCGGGGTGCTCGATTGGAATTATGGCATGGGCGACACGCTGCGCTGCCGTTACTGCGGGACGGAATTTCCGAACGCGCAGTTCCCGAACAATCGAGAGAAACGCATCACCGCGCCCGACGGGTCGGTGCAGGTGTATCGCTATTACGAGGCGCCGAACGGGCGGCAGTATTTTTACGAGGGGCACGCGTGGTTCATGCGCACGATGTGGCTGCGCAAGTCGGCCGAGAGGCTCGCGATGAATTATCGCGCCACCGGCGACCTGAACAGCGCCGATCGGGCGGCGGCGATCCTTGCGCGATTTGCGCAGGTCGTGCCCGGCTACGCGGTCAAATTTGACTTCCCGTTCAAGGCCAAGATCTTTTTCCCCGCCGACCAGAAGTGGCCGTATGAGGGAATCGATGTCTATCGCGGATCCAAGTTCGACTGGTGGGCATTCCAGGATATTCCCGAGGACCTGACAGGCGCCTACGACATCCTGAAGAAACAGAATTACGATTTCAAACGGCTCGGCAAGCGGTTCGGCCCGGACCCGGATGCGCTGATCGAGAAAGACCTGCTGCGGCTGCTGGTCGATTTCACGGCCGCCAACCCGGAGCAGT
>JBDKSR010000450.1:0-10782 GCA_039680545.1 Bryobacteraceae bacterium
GTTGTTCCGCGCCACGCCTAACATCAGCAGACCGGATGGGAAGAGTCTTCGTGTCTTCGATGAGATCCGTCAAGGGTCACCTCCTTACGTACTCAGTGAAGCTGTTCTCGCGCTGATTTCCGGCGCCCGATTAACCGCAGAGCTTGAAAATCGTGCTTACACGAGACGTGCCGCCGGTTCGCGCTCCGTGACGCTCCACTGTTCAACCGCTTCACGCAAGACAGGCGGTTGGGGTACGCGAAGGAACTCGGCGGCTCGCTGGGCGGCCGCAGGTTCGAAGTGATCGATCCCCCCTTGCGCCTGGCTCAGAGCGACCACGCGGCGGACGGCATCGCAGGCGAGCAACCTCGTATCCAAGTCGCTATGTTCGTCGGTCACGATTGCCAGGAGGACCTCGAAGAGATCTTTGGACGGATTGCGGAGGTCCGCCACGGCGCGCAAGGCTGCTTGCCTCAGTTGCCAGTTGTAGCGGTATCGAAGGATGCGGATCAGTCCCTCCTGGTGTTCGTCGAGATGTTCGCTCAACCTCAATCTCTTAATTTGGATGAGGACTGCTCCCCATTCCCTGAGATCGCCGAAGATATCGGGCACGGTCTAAATCCTCCCTCTCGAAGGTGTTGTGTTCGTTCGCTTATTAAAGTGCACGTGAGGGACCACGCTGACGCGCCGCCGGGCGAGAGGAAGTGATCGCTGTAAGAGGCAGAACTCAAGTAGTTTGCAAGGTTCCGAAGGCCTGTGCAGCCTTGCGCCGATGCCGGATCACTGCCCGAAAAGGGACATTGCTGGACGTTTTGGGTCAGCGAAACACGTGAGCGTACCGTGGTGCAGGCGAATAGAGGGGCTGTGATTGCAGCCAAAGGAAGGCGCCGTGTCTTCGCAGGCGGTGGTAACAGGGGCGGCCCGTTCGACGCGGCGCGTCCGCGCCGGGCCCGTCGTCTGACTGGCAAGCGATGTGCTGTAGCAAAAAGGTATGTCGCCGATCGCTAGACTCTGGCTGGCAACCACACTGCTGCTCGGTTCGATGATGTTGGTCTCTGAGTGGCTGGTGCGGATAGGGGCTTCGGCCGCCAGCCGGTTTGCACTTGCGTTGGCCGTCTTCGGGGTTTTACTACCGGCCATGCGACGTTGGTGGCGCAGGACAGCTCATGCACGAGCGGAGACAAGCACACGGACACTGCCGGTGAAGGAGACAAGCGAAGTTGGCTGCGGCTGCGAGCATACGGATTGGTCCGCTTCAGGAGGGTGGGAAATGAGCACCGACCTGGGACTGGCGGCGGATCACGTGGAGAGCATCAGAGCACTACTCGAGGTCAGTGAGGCACACCGGTACCCGATCCCGAGGGCCGCTTTTCAGAATCTGGAACTTGTGTCCAAACACTTGCGGGGAGTGCAGCGAAGACTGGAATTACGCCGGCCGGGTGAGGCATCGGGCCTGCTTCTCAGTGCAAAGGCGGAGTCTCCGGCCGGTCAAGGATCTCCTCGTCTTCGCCCTCGGCAACTCTCCTTCTGATGCCGTGCTTCTCCATCCGATAGATAAGCGCCTTGCGGCTGATGTCCAGGTACTTCGCGGCGTGGGTCTGATTGCCGTCGAATTTTTCGAGAGCCCTCGTGATGAGTTCCTTCTCGACTGCTTCGAGGCTGATGCCGCGCACAGGTAGTTCGAGTTGGAGCATATCGACGGCAGGACGATCGCGGAGAAGGAAGTCCGGCAGATCGGCGAGTGTGATCTCAGAGCTCCGGGCGAGAACGACAATGCGCTCGATCACGTTTTCCAGTTCCCGGACGTTGCCCGGCCAGCGGTAGTCTTGAAAACGAGGCAATAGCGCGGGAGGAAGAACCAGATCCGGGCGCTCCTGCTTCTCCCTTACCTTGAGGAAGAAGTGCTGAACCAGCTCGGGAATATCTTCGGCGCGATCGCGCAAAGGCGGAAGTTCCAGAGGAATTACTGCCAGCCGGTAGTAGAGGTCTTCGCGGAATGTGCCGTCCTCGATCATGGCCTGAAGATTGCGATGCGTAGCCGCGACGAATCGTACGTCCACTTTGGCCGGCGAAGTGGCTCCAACTTTCTCGAGTTCTCCCTGCTGAATGAGCCGCAGGACCTTCACCTGCAACTCTGCCGGCATTTCCCCAATCTCGTCCAGAAACAGCGTGCCTCGATTGGCCATCTCGACCTTGCCGGTCTTGTGCGCGACTGCGCCGGTGAATGAACCCTTGACGTGCCCGAACAACTCCGATTCGAGCAATTCGCGCGGGATAGCGCCACAGTTGATCGTGATAAAAGGATTGTCGCGACGCCGGCTGTTGAAGTGAATCGCACGAGCCAGAAGCTCCTTGCCGGTGCCCGTTTCCGCGTGAATGAGGATGGTTGAATCGCTTTGCGCCGCGCGGGCCGCTGTCTCAAGGACTGAGAGTAGGGCCTCCGAGTGCCCGATGATATTCTCGAATCCGTATTTCCGATCGAGGCTCGCTCTGAGGTTGCGGACCTCTTCGACAAGGCGGAAATGCTCCAGGGCGCGGTCCACGACCAGGCCCAGCTCTTCGTAGTCGATGGGCTTCGTCAGATAATCGTAGGCGCCCGCGCGCATGGCTTCGACCGCACTTTGAATGGAAGCGAAGGCCGTCATGATGACGACGGGCACCTCGGAGTACTCCGTTCGGATTCTGCGCAAAAGCTCCATGCCGGACATGCCGGGCATCTTCCAATCCGTGAGAACGAGAGACGGAGGTTGCTTTTCGATCGCGGCCAGCGCTTCGACCCCGTCAGCGGCCACGGACACCGCGTAGCCCATATCCTCGATCTGCGTTTGAAGCACCCAGCGCAGGTTTTCGTCGTCGTCTACAACCAGAATGCGTGCCGGATTCATGTGCCTTCCTGTTTGGGCGGCAGGATCACGGAGAACGTCATACCTTGCCCGGAGTTTCTTTGGGCCAGAAGCGAGCCGCCCATCTGCCTCATGATCTGATGAGCAACGGGAAGACCCAGACCAGTGCCGTGCTCCTTCGTTGTGAAAAACGGATCGAACAGGCGATCGACGTCGGAGGGAGCAACGCCGTGGCCGCGGTCAATGACGCGGACGGCAACCTGCCCGTCGCCGGGTGCGGCAAGCAGAGTGACCGTCTCGCCGTCGGGACTGGCTTCGATCGCGTTGATCATCAGGTTCAATAACACCTGCTCCAGTTGCTCAGGGTCACATTCGACGCGCGGGAGTCCCGGTTCAATGCGGCGGTCGAAGTGCACCGTTTTACCGCGAATGCCGTGGCGGGCGAGTGCGAGAACGTTGTCAAGAAGAGCCGCGATCTCCACCGTTTGAAAGCGGGGCTGGCGAGGGCGGGCGAAGTTCAGGAAATTCGTGAGAAGTCCGTTCAGGCGCTGGGATTCGGCGGCGATCACGTCGACGCACTTCGCTTGTTTTGGGTCGAGATCGGGATTGCGCCGGAGGATGGAGGCTGCGCCGGAGATGCTTGCCAGCGGGTTGCGGATCTCGTGAGCGAGACCGGCTGACAACTGGCCGAGCGCCGAGAGTCTCTCGGCCCGCTTCATGCCTTCGAGATTAGCCTGCACCTTTTCGTAGACACCGCTGAGTTGTTCGGCCAACTTCTGATAGTGGTCTCTCTGACGGCGAGTCCACTGTGTCAGGAGTCCGGTGACGAGAGCAACGGCGAGGAGCGTGACGACTTCCACGAGCAGGTCGATCCGGAAGGGCCCGGGCGACAGTCTGGTCAGAAATATTGACGACAGAAGGGCCGCGATCAGTCCCCCGGGCCAACCCGCGAGGAGTCCGGCGAGCGCCACGGCAGGGAAGTAGACCGGGGTGAACGCCGGTCCACAAATCCAGTGGATCGCACCCGCCGCGAGCACGGCGGCAGCGCCGATCATACGCCCTCGCCACGGCTCCCCTGATATTCGAATCACGACGTCAATGCGAAGCGCCCGTTGCCTGGCGCGTCTCCTTCCACAGCGTACATCCACACGGCGGCCACTGGACACGGCACTCGCACTGGATCACTGTCAGGTGGGTCATGCCTATCACTCCAATAAGTAGATCACCAGGTACAGCATGCTGAACACAATCAGTCCGATCAGCAGGCCGCCGCCCCAAACGGTGAGACGGTCCCTGGTGGTGGGCGCATCTCCCTGCCTGATGTGTAACTCATCGAGAGTCTGAAAGAGTTGGGATTGCGGCTGTACCTTTGGCGGTTGCGGGGGCGGCTTCGTACACGTTGCCGCGGCCGACATCTCCTGTTGGCGTTGCTTCAAGGTCTGGGTCATGGTTGGTCTCCTTGGTAATTCAAATTGAGGCGGAAATCCGGCTGAGCGCCGAAGAGACGCCTTCCGGTTCCGCGATCGTCATCAGTGCCCGGACAATCCGTGAGTAGAGGTTTAGCAATGGATCTCGAACAGAGGCGGCGAGTCCTGCGTCCACTAGCGAAGACGCGTTCCAGATGAGTACTTCGGTGTGCCTGTCCATGCCCGAGACGACGAGCGGCTGCGGGATGGCTAGACCGGCGCCGCGATGAAAAACGATGGCTTCCAGCAGAAGCACTGGGTCATCGACGTAAAACACGGTGCACCGAGCGACGCCCGCACCCACTTCCTGCCTGATTCGCGCGGCGACGTCCAACTCATTAGGAATGCGGAGGCCCTGCTGCGCAAGAGCTTTCCGCACCATCCGCAATGCGGTTGGAAAGGGCTCGCAGATGTTGAACGTTTCCTCCAGTCTCCCAGCGGTCATGATCTCGTCTGCCTCATGCAATCTGGAGCAATCGAGGCTCCATTGGAGATTGGGTGGAACCTCATGACGGAAGCGGGTCTTCGGAGCAGTTGGGCGTCCCGTGCGGCACCCTTGCAGGACGTTAGCAGCCAGTGGTGTGCGTTTTCGGGCAGCGAGGCCGCGGATTGACACGATTTTGCGCGCACTGAGGCGCCAAATGCGCTGGCACGCGGATTGCAAGATGTCTTCTTCAGGAAGGCCTAGTGCATCCTGGCAGGAGATCAAACATGAAGGATCGTCTCTTTATAACTGAAGCTGACTTCGAGAGACTGCAGCATCTGATCGAAGGACTGCGTACCGCGGGGTCTTCCGACATGAAGTGCGTCAACATGCTCCAGGGGGAGCTTGATCGCGCGGAAGTTGTCGAACCGAATGAGATTCCCCCCGATGTAGTCACTATGAATTCCGAGGTTCGCCTCAAGGACCTGGACTCGGGTGAGACGAAGGTCTACCGGCTCGTTTTTCCCACACAAGCGAGAACGGAGAACAGCCTCTCGATCCTGGCGCCGATAGGGACTGCCATGCTGGGGTACAAGGTGGGCGACGTCATCGAATGGCCGGTGCCAAAGGGCATGCGACGGCTGAAGGTATTGAAGGTTCTGTTTCAACCGGAGGCCGCCGGCGTAGGGGGAGAGTAACACAGCCTCATGTATGACGACGCCGGTTTCCACTTGCTGTGGGCGTCCTAGGCGTAGCGCGTCAACTCGACTACCTGAGGCGCCGGGACAGTGACCGTTTCCGATTTGTCCGATGAACTTTGACCGTGCAGGTCGAGGGATTTCACTCCAGTCCTCAGGCTGGCAACCAGCACCAGTGCAAGGAAGACCGCCAGCACGAGCAAGAGACTCTTCTCCCGGCAACTGAGCCGGCCATGCTTACCGCAGCGCGTCGGACATCCTGGCCTCAGGCATCTGAACATCGGACACCTCCGTCATCCTGATGCTGGAATCGCTTTTGCCAGTACCGCCAGGCACTGGTGACCGCGTCGATCACATCTGTCTCGCGAAGGGGCCGAATCAGCGCGTCGAAACCTCCTAGCGCCATAACTTCGTATCGCAGCGCGCGATGGTCACCGATGACAATCAGTTCCGGTGCGTTCGGAGTGGAGCGGAGACTGCTTACCCACGATATCCAGGAACCATCGGGCAGATCCTCTTCGCAGACAACAACGGCAGTGTCTCTCCGCTGAACGGACTCCGCTGCTTTCTTGAAGCTCATGTTACAGTCCACTTCCCATCGGAGTTTCTGAAAGAGATCGGACAGGTAGAGATGTAACGTGGCGTTCGCGCTCACCGAGAGAAGATCGGTAACAACTGCCGGGCTCTGCGGGCGCGTATGCGACGAAAGCTCTGCAGACGAAGACGCAGACTTTGCCGTCAGTCCGAGGGTATGTGCGGACAAGATTCTGGCCATCGGTGACCTCCTTGGGTTATTCACTTATCCGAAGCAATTTGTTGGCCATACACGGCGGGCCGCAAGAGACGGGAGGCGACGGTCCTGATGGTGGGAAGGGTGCAGTGAACGGAATGCGGGAGCATGCGGAAGCGAACGCACGAACCTACACAAGCGAATCCGGGCGTTGGGCCTGAGACGAATCTCAGAAAAGAGCGTCTATATACTTCATTCACCAAGCATCGATGGGGCGGCGATCTAACTCGGAGTCCCTGTCCGCATGGTCCGAGCAATTTCCTCCAGGCTGCGATTGATCCCGACGAGAGCGTGGCTGATGCGCACGATAGCCAGCCCTAACACGATGAGGCCAAGGACAACCGCAGCCTGAGCAAGCGATCTGATGATCTCCATGTCACCGATAGTAGCTTATCTGTCGGTCCGAATGGACGGGTGGGTCAAGCATATAAGTGCTCAGAATAGCGAGGGGTTCACGCCTGGGACTTTAAATCGGCCGCGATGTGCCGGCGACTTCGGTATGTGGAGTTCGGAAGTGTAGAGGATCCCGGAGGTTTTGCAACTCGCGGTAATAGTAAAGTGGCGTGGGTCGTCTATCCGCGAACCTCAGTCTCTTCAGAAATTCAATTTCCTGGTCAGTGGCGTCGGCGCTGAGAGAAGTGTCTTCTAGAAACGCTTCAAATCCCGGCTCCAACTCAAAGGGCGGTCCGGGTTCTTTCTCAACGAACTCGAATCGCTTTACGGGTGAAAGGGCTAATCTGCGGTTCAAGACTATTTCCACGCCGAAAGTCCGGAGGTCCACGTCCCAAGCCTCGATCAGCGGATCGAGAAACGAGACCCAGTTCTCAACCGAGACGTGGAATACATCGGTTTCCAAAAACTCCAGGATAGTGACCCGCATTTTTTCATAGGTCTGGCCGCTGAGACGGGCCACGAGGCGGAGCCAGTTCTCACTCTCCAATTCTTCCTTGGCGACTCGCTTGGCCACATCCAGGAGCTTCTGCGTGACGAGCCGTTCGAGTTCGCCGAAGGGCTCCTTCTCAAAAATCGCGCGAACCTGTTTCTGGTTGTCAGGCGCGCACTTGCGAAGTATCAACTCACGGAATCCCTGGAACAACGGGCGGGGCGGGTCCACAAGTTTCTTTTTCAATGCCCCTTCGCGTTGAAAATCCGCCAGCTTCGCGAGTTCGCCGCTCGGGAGCCTCAAGAATTCTCCGATCTTCTCGTAAATATCCGTCCGGTCAGGCGTGGGTGGGGCCTTCTTTCCTCCGAGCAACTGCGAGATGTAGGACTCGGTCACCTGAGCGGCAGCAGCCAGATCTTTTTGGCCAAGCCCCAACTCCTTCAAGCGGTTCTTGATCACCAGGGCAACATCCATCGGATATACTTTCCGTCCAATCTTAACTTAATACGGTTTAGTCTTCTATCAGTATAGGGTATCATACGCTTGACAAGCAAGGACTCTTAACCTATACTGGTTAAGAACTGAGCAATTCCGCCCACTCTGCAGATCATCTGAACTAAGCAGGTTTTCTGCAGTTTCCCCTCTTAGCCAACACGACCAGGGAGGCCGATATGTTTGCTCGGAGTGTCTCCATCCGCTTGAAACCAAATGGCCTTGAGGAGTTTACCCGGGTGATTGAGAAAGAGGAGGTCCCCCTGCTTCGAAGGCAAAAAGGCTTCCAGGATGAAATCACTTTCTTCGTTCCAGGGGGGAATGAGGCTGTCGAAATCAGCCTGTGGGACAGGAAGGAGGACGCGGATGCTTACGGCCGGATGTCTTCTTCAGGGGTATTGAAGGCCCTGGAGAAGATGATCGACGGAGATTCGGAGGTTCACACTTATGCCGTCTCGAATTCGACGTTTCACAAAGTTGCTGCGCCGGTGTTTGGCTGATGCTGAGCGGTCTCTGGCCAGGGCCGGTCAAACTCATGGGCCCTGTTGTTTGACAAAGAGGAATTTGCACACAGAGGAGAGGGAGATTTCCAAATGCTTACAAATATCATGAAGTGGATCAGTATGGGGTCGTTGCTTGTAGCAGCGGCGCTGTGGGGCTCTACGGCAAATTCGCAACTGCCGCAGTTTTTGCTGTCCTTTGTTGTCTGTCTTGGCGCCACCGTGGTGGCCGTGCAGGCGAACCAGGTGAGGAAGTACGCTTGGGCTAGCGGATTTGCCGCCATTGCCCTGCTTTTCAACCCCATTTTCCCATTCGTTTCGTTCCAGGGCGAGTGGGGGCGCTGGCTTCTCCTGGTTTCGATTGTGCCATTTGCGTTGTCCCTGGCAGCACTGAAGACACAACCACTGCTGTCGATCCCATCGATTACAGACCGGACTCCGGGGAGTAGATCGCTCTAGAACTGGAAATGAGGTTTGGGGGTCTCCTCACAGAGCGCCCACCCTGAGGGACATGCAAGATGACAAGTTTACGCGTAATTGCAATTTCGCTTTCGTGTGCCGTGCTGACTTCGCCGTTGTTGTACGCCGGAGATCTCTCCAGATACAGGGATTTTCGGCTCGGAGCAGACATCCCAACGATAGCCGGGTTGGCACGGATGGACACGTCCGACGCGAAGGTGATGCACAAGCGTCCGGCTCTCATCCAAGAGCTCGATTGGCACCCTCAACTCGTGGGGCCGTCGACCGAGGTTGGATCGGTGGACGGAGTCGTCTTCAGCTTCTATAACGGCGAACTGTATCGGCTTGTGGTTAGCTACGACCGGTACAAGACCGAGGGGCTGACGGCTGAGGACCTCATCGAGGGTATATCCGCGACATACGGACCTGCCACGAGGGACGCCGCCAAGATCGTCGTTTCTTCCGTCTATGAAGATAACGAGACGCTAGATGTCCTCGCCCGGTGGGAAGACGCGCAGTACTCGTTTAGCCTAGTGCGTTTCTCCCGCCAGCCGAGTTTCACATTGGTAGCAATGTCGAAACGGTTAGACGCCCTCGCGCGAACCGCAATCACCGAGGCGACACGGTTGGACGTGCAAGAGGCTCCGCAAAGAGAAATCGAACTTCAGAAGAAGAACGAGGACGAGAGCCGGCAGCAACAAGAGAAGGCCAGGTTGGCGAACAAACCCAACTTTCGCCCGTGAGTGGGGCACGTGCAAACGGAGGCACGATGGAAGACGAAATCAAGACGCAGACCATCCTGTTTGTAGGCATTGCCGAAAGCGATGGCCTTTCTCTTGGCAAGATTTTCCTGGCTTCCAACTTGCGGCCTCACGGAGTCTGCGATTGCCACGAAGCCATCGAGTTCCTGGATCAACACGAGATTCCTGTAGTCCTGACCGAGCCGGAACTGCCCGACGGCAGTTGGAGGAAACTCTTGGACTACATGGCAAGACACGCCGCACCGCCGAACCTCATCGTGTCGTGCCGGTGGCCGGACGATCGGTTGTGGGCCGAGGTACTGACGATGGGTGGGTACGATCTCCTGGCAACACCTTTTGAAGCTGTGGAAGTTTTGCGGGTGACTTCCGCCGCCCAGAACAACTGGGGATACCGGCAGGTTGAAGGACGCGCCAGGAGAGCAACGGCGGGCTCACCCGAATCTTAAGGAGGGGATTGGTAAATGTCTAATACCCGGATATTGGCAACGGCTGGTTTCAAGGAAGGGGACAACGTGGTGTTGGCCGAAGGTCCGCATCAAGGCACCCCTGGTATATTCAGCCGGCTCGCACACGACGTGAACTGGGCAGAGATCGTCGAAGACGACGGCAAGAGGCGGAGTCACCCGGTGGTATGGCTGCAACACGCTAACCCGCAAGGGAACGCGTTGTCGTGACCGGCCGGAGGAACGTACCAAAAGAGTATAGTTCCGTGGCTTGCCGCCCGGACTATGGGGCTCACATTCTGAGGTGAAACGATATGAATACGATTAGAACAGTGGCTGATGAAAAGAGAGGTCTTTCCTGGCACGACTGGCAGGAGAAGAACCGTCTCCGGGACTTACGCGGTGTGGCAACGCGAGCAAAGCTGACGAAGTATGCTGCGATGACCGCGTTGTTTCTGGCCTTGGTTTTCTGGAGTCACGCGTTGGACTACCAGGCTGTGCTGGCATTCGCGGTGTGCGCGGGCGCCGTGAGGGTCGCCTTTCTGGCAGCGGGGGTACGCAGGTACGGTTGGGCGAGCCTGTTTGCCGGAATGGCGTTGCTGTACAATCCGATCCTTCCTGCGTTTGCCCTTGCCGGCCGCCCGGCGTTCTTTCTGGTCATCGCCAGTATCGCCGTTTTCGGCTCATCATTGTTCCTGTTAAAACCACGATTGGCACCATCGGTTGTGGGGTACTGAGGCGATCGTCCAGCCACAGGTGACTGAACGAGTGATAACGAGTCCGAGGTAAGGGAGGGTGACGTATGAGAATTCGACCGCTGTATGACCGCATCGTGGTCAGACGCATCGAGCAATCTGAGGAACGGCAGGGTGGCTTGTTTATACCCGATTCCGCCAAGGAGAAGCCCCAAGAGGGCGAAGTCGTAGCGGCAGGAAAGGGCAAGCGCCTTGAAGATGGCAAAGTGGTACCCCTGGACGTAAAGGTTGGCGACCGCGTTCTCTTCGGAAAGTACTCTGGCAGCGAGATCGAGGTCGATGGGGAAGA
>JBDKSR010000451.1:0-16610 GCA_039680545.1 Bryobacteraceae bacterium
GTCCGAACAGCATGCGCGGAAAAACAAACAATAGCAGTAGGGGAAAAGATGCGACGTGACGCTCCATGAAGTTGCCCACACGGGCGTGCTGGATCGAGGCCCAGGTACCCTGGCCGTAAAGCGTCAAGAGTCTATTTACCTCGTCGGGTGCGGCGGTGGGTTTGCCGCCAACCAACCATGCCGCGAGTGCGGCTGCGAATAGAAGAGCGTGAAGGCCAATCGCCCAACCCAGAACAGTTCTTTGCGCACGGTTGCGGAAGAGCACTAGAAACAGGCCGAAGACGGCATAGGTCGTCAGAATATCGCCCTCCCAGACGAACAATCCGTGAATAAGGCCTACGAAAAACAACCCAGCGATCCGGCGCCAATAGAAGGCGAGCGATACCACCCCCCGCTTGGCGGCGCGCTCCATTTGAATCGCAAAGCCTACCCCGAACAGAACGGAAAAGAGGGTAATGAACTTCTCCGATACGAGTACGTCAAGCAGGAAAGCCGTCGCGCGGTTTGCCGAGTCGGTCCACATCCTGCTTGGACCGAAGTGATGTTCCGGCGAACTCAGACCGATTATGTCCGAGGCGAGTACGCCGAAGATCGCGACGCCGCGGAGAATGTCAATTGTGTCGATACGTCTCTTGACGGGAACTGGTGCGAGAGAAGGGAGCGCGGGCGCGGTGAGTATGACCATTCTTCTCTTTGGACCATGTAAGTTGCCTGAAGGTTTTGAGAGTTCCGGGACCTCCCGCTGCGGCGGGAGGCTGTCTGTTAGGAAGTCGCCACACGGTGCAATGCATCTTCCCATATCAGAGTTCCACCGGTAACGTGTTCTATCCTGAGGCTTCGTCCACGATGAAACCCAGAAAATACGGACTCGCACCGTTTCGTGTTGCAGTGATTCACGGTGGTCCTGGCGCAGGTGGAGAGATGGCCCCTGTTGCTCGCCGTCTGGCCGAAAGATTCGGTGTCTTGGAACCGATCCAAACGGCGCTGTCTGTCCAAGGCCAAGTGGCCGAACTCCGCGGCTACACCTGTGCGCTTCGGATCTTACTCAGGAATTAACTTAATGTGATCGTTGATGGCATCGAGCCGGCCTGTCATGGCGACAATATCCGATAGGTCACCGAGTCGGAGTTCTCGGTGACCAGGTATTCCTGGGGAGACGGTGAGTCTGACCTCACTCTCATACGAAAACCTTGAATACTTCCGGAATGGCCCGAGTCGCCCATTTTGAGAGACCTCGTCTACGTATTCCACCGGGCGGCACCTCATTTCGAGACCATGGTCCCTTGCGGTTCGCACTGCCCTTTTCAGAAATTCATTGCCGTCCTTAAGAAGCACAAAGGTGTCGCCAAACTTGAAGTTCCGTGGATCCACGAGCGAGGTCGCAGTACTTGCTCGAACTCCATGCATACAGAAGATGTTCGGAAGTGAAGATGTGCGGCCACGAAACAGTACGGGCCGAACAAGTTTACCTACTGATTTGTAGGGCTCGTCAGGATTCGTTCTAAAGCCGATTCTTACGCCGCGCGGCTGCAACATGAAAAGGGAGCCCTCATTCGGGTCGCATCGCTCGGGTCCGGCTTCCAGTGCTGAAAAGTATTCGACATGGTTCATATACAACAGACCTTCTGACACGAACGGTTCGATGTACTGCCGGGGCCCGAACTTGAGGAGAGCCAGAACAGAATCGGATCTCATGGGATGAGCATAAGATATCGCATACTTGGCAGCCTGTTGCAAAGCATAGATGTCTCCGGATTTGGCCCTTCGGCTGCTTCTCTCCTTGTCTGAGCTTGCGTATTTGACGAAATCGTGGCGAAATCGCCGGCCAGGGAGGAATATTTTTCACATGACGGGTAAAAATTACCCGAATCCGCGAGGTGGAACCTTGTTGCGTGTCGGCCTATATGCCTCCGACCCGATGAGCGCTCCCCGTTTTCTTTCCCTTCTGTTGGACGTGGATGGGTTCGAGATCGCGGGCATGTGGAACGACATGTCGGTGCTTCCCAAGGCGGCTGCGGCGGCGCGGACCGACGTCATGCTGGTCGACGCCGACGCCTCCGATGTCCTTCCTTTGGTCACGGACATTTCAACCGCTGCCCCCAATTGCCGGGTGGTGCTGTGGGGAAACATCCTTCCCGAACTAGCGGTTCGCGCGATCCGGATAGGCGTGCGCGGTGTCCTTTGCAAGACCACGACTTGTGGACGGTTTGTTGAGTGCCTTCACCACGTCGCATGCGGCGAGGTGTTTTTGGATGATGAGCTGGCGTTGGATGCGCCGTGGCAGGAGACTGTCCGGCTGACCGACAGAGAAAGTCAGCTTCTTGAGCTTCTGGAGTGCGGGATGAAGAACAGGGAGATCGCCTCCGCCCTGTCGATTTCCGAAGGGACCGTCAAGGTTTACCTGTCCCGGCTGTTCCAGAAAGCTGGAGTCAGGGATCGTTATCAGAATGGGATTCGCGGAGCGAGGGCCTCTCAGGGCGCCAAGCTGCCGAAGGTGGATGGAAACGGGAGCTCCGTCCCGCCTTCGATACCCAGACGGGGAAGCAGAGCAACACCCTGGATACGGTCCCTGTCCTTCAGTCCTTCCAGTTCAACACAAGATTAACGAATGTCCGGATGGGGACGCCGGATGGACCTTTCGCCAGGAACGGTTTGGGCTCGTCAAGCCAGGCCGTTCCGGCGATGTCCAGGTGAACCCACGGAGTCTCTTCTGCAAATTCCTTGAGGAAAATCGCTGCGGTTATGGCGCCGCCCCACCGGTTGCCGACGTTCGGTATATCGGCGAACGCGCTCTTTAGTGCTTCCTTGTACTCGTCGTCGAGTGGCATGGGCCAGAGCTTTTCGCCTTCCGCCTTGGATGCGGCCAACACACGTTCCAGGAGTGCGTCGTCATTCGAAAACGCGCCGACGTTCACGTGGCCCAGCGCGACTACTATGGCTCCAGTAAGTGTCGACGTTTCAACAAGATGCGTGCAACCAAGCCGTTTTGCGTAAGTGATCGCATCGGCCAGGATTAGTCTCCCCTCCGCATCAGTATTTAAAACTTCGACTGTCTTACCCGAAAGTGTAGTGACGATGTCGCCCGGCCGCTGCGCCGTGCTTCCGGGCATGTTCTCGACAGCGGGGATCACAGCCGTCACCGGAATCGAAGGTTTCAACGTCGCAATCGCTCTCATGGCGCCGATGACCGCAGCCCCGCCCGCCATGTCGTACTTCATCTTGTCCATGCCTTCGGACGGCTTGATCGAGATCCCGCCGGAGTCGAAGGTGATTCCCTTGCCTACCAGCCCAAGGTGAGTCGCGCCTTCCTGCTGCGTTTCCGGCTTATAGCGCAGGATGATCAACGCGGGTGGTTCGCTGCTGCCTTGGGCCACTCCAAGCAGGGCGCCCATGCCGAGCTGGCGCATACGATTCGGGTCCAGCACTTCACAATCGAGCCCGCACTCGGCGGCCATCTCTCCGGCGCGCGCCGCAAGGACGGACGGCGTCAGCCGGTTGCCCGGTTCACTGACCAGATCCCGCGCAAAATTCTGCGATTCTGCGATGATTTTGCCCCTTAAAAGCGCGTTTTTTGCATCATTTTTGTCCGCCGGCAACGCTATCGTGAAGCGATCGACCGACTTTTGGTCTTTCTTTTCCGTCTTGTAGCGATCCGGCTCGAAATCCCCCAGCAGCGCTCCTTCGACCGCCGCCGCGACGTCGTCTTCAGCCGCGAATGGGTCGTCGAGAGCCAGGGCGATCTCCTTGATTCCCTTTGGCTTAAGCGTTCTGATGGCGACGCCGGCCAGCTTGCGAAGCTCTGCCGAATTGAACTTTTCCGCCTTGCCGCCGCCAATGACCAGAAGACGACCCGCTTTCAGCCCTTGCGGACGGTGAAGTAGCGCTGTTTCAGCAAATTTGCCTGAAAATTCGCCGGATTCGTACGCTTCGCGAATCCACCCGCCGGTCAGTGCGTCCGCTTTCTGCACCGTTCCCGTGCACAAACCCGCGCCGGAACTCTCCTTATCGAACGCGATGACAATGAGAGCACAAGCCTCAATTTTTTCAATCGGTTGGAAACCAAGCTGAATATCCATAGACTCTTCTCGATGGCCCCTGAAAAAGCTATCGGGACCGGTTCCGGAGAGCTATCCGAGCCTCTTCCTCTTGCGTACGTTTCCGCTCCGCTTCGCGCTTATCGTGCAGTTTCTTGCCGCGCGCGAGCGCAATTTCGCACTTTATCCGGCCTTTAACCAAGTACATCTTCGTAGGAATGAGAGTCAGGCCCTTTTCGCGCGTCTTGACGAGCAGTTTTGCGATCTCTTCCTTGTGCAAAAGCAGCTTTCGACGGCGCAAAGGATCGTGATTCTCACGATTTCCATGCGAATACTGGCTGATGTGCGCGTTAACCAACCAAGCTTCGGAACCTAGAACCTCGGCGTAGCTGTCCTTGAGCTGCACCTTGCTCTCCCTGGCGGACTTGACCTCCGTCCCCGTCAGGGCCAGGCCGGCTTCGAATCTCTCGAACAGGAGATAGGTGTGACCCGCGTGCCGGTTGTCACTCAAGATTTTGATGCGGTTTTCCACGGTCTGAAATTTCGCCTGCACGGAGGCAAACTGAATTGCGTCAACCAGTTATGTGACTGGCGAAGGCGATCGTGACGCCTTTATTTTAGCACAGGCCTGAAAAACCAATAAGATGCGTACACCGAACCGCTTTCTTTGGATTCTCGTAACCGCGGCACTCCTCGTCACCGTGGCCGGCGTTGGACATGCCCGGACCCGAAAAGGAGACCGTTTCCTCGCGCAAGGGCGGGAGGCCGAGGTACGCAAAGACCTCGATAAGGCACTCGCACTCTACGAGGAGGCGCTCAGGGAAGATCCCTCCGACGTCGCGTACCAGATGGCCAGCCGCCGGGTCAGATTCCAGGCTGCCCAGTATCACGTCGGACAAGGCCAGAAGCTTCGCACCGAGGGCAGGCTGGCGGAGGCCCTCGCCGAATTTCAGCGGGGTTTCGCCATCGATCCCTCCTCAGCCATCGCCGAACAGGAAGTACGGCGCACGCTCGAAATCATCGAGCGGGACAAGAAGCTGAAAGAAGAGGACAAGACGGGCGCGAAGCGCGGCATGACCGCGATCGACGAAGCCAAGCGTGAAGTGGAGGAGCGGCTCGCCGCCGTGCAGACGGTTCCGGAACTGCGCCCGCTTTCCCGTACTCCGATTTCGATCAAGATGAACAATCAGCCTCCCAAGGTCATGTTCGAGGCCATCGGGAAGAGGGCCGGAGTCAACGTCCTGTTTGACCCTGACTACTCTACGCAGGCGCAGACGCGCCCCATGAACGTTGAGCTCACCAATGCCAGCCTTGATGAAGCTCTCGATTACTTGGCGATTATGACGCGCTCGTTCTGGAAGCCCATTTCGTCCAACGCGGTTTTCGTGACGGCGGACAGCCAGCAGAAGCGCGCCGAGTACGAAGACACCGTCGCCAGGGTCTTCTACCTCATCAACGTGACGACCGCTCAGGAATTGAACGAAATATCGAGCACGATCCGGACGGTGGCCAACGCCCAACGCGTGTTCATCTTCAGTTCCCAGAACGCCATCATTGTCCGCGGAACCGCATCCCAGGTCGCCCTTGCGGAATTGCTGATCCACGATCTCGACCGGCCCCGGCCCGAAGTCGTCGTGGACATTATGGTGATGGAGGTAAATCGTACAAACGACCGCAGCCTCAGCCTCACGCCGACTGCCAGCGATGGCACGCCGGGCATCAGCACGAGCGCTGTCTTCAACCCGCAGAATGGGACCACAACGACTGACAGCAGCAGCGATTCGTCTTCTTCCACTACCACCAGTTCGATCACGCTTGCCCAATTGGGGAGAGTCTCATCCGGCGATTATTCGGTGACCTTGCCCAGCGCCCTGCTCGAAGCGGTAATGTCCCGCAGCGACACGAGGATCCTTCAATCGCCACAGGTTCGGGTGGTAGACGGGCAGAAGGCATCCCTGAAGATCGGCGAGCGTCAACCGTATTCGACGGGCGGCGTGCAAACCCTGGCGGGCACCACCAGCAGTTCCCTGTATTCGTCGTTCCAATATCTCGACGTCGGCGTCAATGTGGACCTCACGCCCAAAGTTCACGGCCCTGACGAGGTGTCCCTCCATGTCGAACTCGAGATATCGAGCGTCAACTCCCGCGTCGACATCGGCGGATATTCCCAGCCTGTCGTCGGTCAGCGAAAAGTGAGCCACGACATCCGCCTGAAGGAAGGCGAGATGAGCCTGATGGGCGGACTGATCAAGGAATCCGAGAGTAAGTCGGTCAGCGGCGTGCCGGGTCTCTCGAGTATTCCGGTGCTTGGGCGCCTGTTTTCGAGTGAGACCGTCAACAAGAGCCAGTCCGAACTGCTGATTGTGCTTGTCCCGCACGTGGTTCGCACGCCCGACTTGCACAGGGACAACTTCAAGGGAATCGCAACAGGCAGCGAACGCGTCGTCAAGGTGAGCTTCGCTCCCCAAACCGGCACGGTCGCGACATCCGATACGGGAAAGCCAGCAGCGGCGCCCGGACCGGCAGTGGCGCCGGGCACGCTTCCTTCTCCTATCGAGCAGCTCATGCGAAAGCGAAGAGCGCAGAAACCCGAAGCGACGCAGCCAGTGCAAGAAAAACCCGAGGAAAAGGCCCCCGAAACACCGCCCGGTCCGCCCGCTCCGCAGGCACAGCCACAGATTTCATTCAGCCCGGGAGTGATCGAAGCGAAGCCGGGCTCGAAAGTGACAGTCAAACTTCAGGCTGAGAATATGCGTGACCTGTTCTCCGCCCCGATGCGCATCACGTTTGACCCGGCCGTCTTGAAACTGACCGACGTCGCGCGCGGCGAACTACTCAGCAGCGACGGGAAGGACATCATCTTCACCCGCAATATCCTGAACGAAAAGGGAGAGGCCTCGATCAACCTGGGACGCCAGCCCGGCGCCGGTGGGATCGATGGCTCCGGGACGCTCGTCACGCTGACCTTCGAGGTCATCGGCGAAGGAACGGCCACGATCGCCGCACCTGACGTGACTCTGAATAGTTCCCAGATGCAGCCGGTGCTGACTGCTTCGCCCCAGGTTGCGGTAGCCGTCAAGTAAGAGCCGATGCGGCGGAAGAACCAAAGCGGACTGACGTTGGTGGAACTGATCGTCGCGTTCACGATCATGACCCTGCTGACGGCGATGGCGGTTCCACTGGCGCGTTACAGGATCCGGCGCGAGAGGGAGCGTGAGTTGCGATATGCGCTTCGGGAAGTCCGGACCGCGATCGACCGTTATAAGGATTACTCGGACCAGGGGATGTTGGGGCCGGTGAAGGTAGACACGGAGGGGTATCCGGAGACCCTGACGGTGCTGGTTGAGGGGGTAAAGCTGACCGGCGCGGTGGACAAGAAGGTCAAATTTTTGCGCCGCATCCCGAAGGACCCGATGACGAACTCCTTCGACTGGGGAATACGCAGTATGCAGGACGAACCCGACTCGAAAAGTTGGGGCGGGCAGAACGTTTTTGACATTTACACGAAGAGCACTGAGAAAGCTGCGGATGGAACGGCTTATTCGGACTGGTAAATCACGGCAGGGCTTTACGCTCGTCGAGTTGATGATCGTCATGACGATCGTGACGATCCTGGTGTCGATTGCCGTGCCGCTCTATCAGCGCTCGATCCTGCGCGCCAAGGAGAGCGTCCTGAAGAACAACCTCTTCACGATGCGGACACTGATTGACGAGTACACGCTCGACAAGCAGAAAGCGCCGCTGACGCTTCAGGACTTGGTCACGGAAGGCTACTTGCGGGAGATCCCTTACGACCCGATCACGCGCTCGAATGAGACGTGGCGCGTGATCATGGAGGAATCGACCGCCAGCACGAGCCAGAGCGAGCCCGGGATTTTCGATGTGCGCAGCGGCTCGGAGGCCGTCAGCCTGGACGGCACACGCTATTCGGACTGGTGAGCCGCTTTCCGCGCGGAAGGGTAGCGTTCATTCCGCGCCGTAGGATTCGACCGGATGCTACAACACCTCCACTCCCCGGAAGTCTGATGGAAGGGCAGCGGCCTTTGAAGTCGTGAATCGTCACCGAATCCTCGCTGGGAAGCCACCGTCCCAGACTGTAACTTCCCACTGCCTATTTTCCTTGAGACCCCCGATCTGGTCGACGCCGATTCTCAACGAGAGCGATAGCCTTCTGTTCGATATCCTGGCGGTCGCCAACCCGGACACAGGCAGCGACTTGACCGTTGCGATCTAGACGTGACGCTCCATCGCCGCAGTCGCAGTTAGCTGGTCAAGTTCTGAATCGGCGATGGCCCTTTCAGAGTCGATCACTCTAAAAAGGACGGACGTCGGCCTGCCAAGGCGTCAGCTTGGATCTCACGTATTTCAAGTAGGAATGGAACAACTGGCTTCAGTTCCATGACATTCATCGACTCTATAGCGTTCGCTGCTGCTTCAATCGTGTCACACTCCTGAGGGTCGAGATGGCTCATGGCATCCGCTACGGGAACAATACCTGATCTGATGAGGCATTCAAGAATGCTGATCCAATCCTCCTTAAGAGTGGCAAGTTGCTCCTTGGAAAGAACGTGCGCAAAGTTGGACTCGATCAATGTTCTTAGATGCACGTGCTGGACCATATGGCGCTGCATACCTGACGGGTGCGAAATGCCGCCGCTGACCGTCAGTCGTCCACCGTTCTGCTGGCCGCCTGCGAACGCCATCAAGGTGAGTAGCGTGAGTTGGGCTCTTTGCGCCTCAATACAATTTGTGAATATCGCTTCTGAGTGGGAAGCAACCCCCCGCGCCTCCCTGTAGCCACTGTCGTCCGGAGTGTTTCGAATGTAACAATTATAGAACCACGTTGTCGCGAGAAGATCAGCTATGAGTTCAAAACCTCTCCGGGTTACAGGATTTATGTTCGATCCGCATGTAAGGTGGTCGGCATACGCGTGGCCAACCTCGTGATATGCCACTAACTTGGTGAGTAGGTCAAATGAGTTCTGCACCTGCGAATATTCTGAGATTGTGAACCCATAGTATTCATAACAGGCACGGATAGCGTGGGCGAGCCCGTGCTGTTTGTACTCTCGGACTCCAGCGCTCCCTCCGTCGGCGAAAGCTTGGATGTTCTTTCGCACGTCGCTTGTGCCAGTCTCCAGCAGTTCGGCCCCGAGCTTTTGGCAAAAGATATATAGCAGCGAAGGGAGGAGTTCGGGTATCACGAACCTAAATGCGACCGGTCGTCCTTCGGAATCCAGCTCACATTTGACAGAAGCATTGATTGTCCAGGGTGAAATGTTTGCCGCACTCGAAAAATCAACGACGACCCTCTCGGGCATCAACTTCGCGTGCAGAACATCGATAGCCAGGTGAAGCACGTTGTACGCGAATCGTTCAAAGGGCAAGACCTCATCTCTTTCAAGTGAGAACAGCGCTGATGGATAGGTTACGGTGGACTTCAGGCTGGTGGCTATTGGAGGTCGTCTATTCCCCATCTCCGACATCGTAGAACAAAGCAGATTGCGATTGGTGCCGCTGGTCCCCTCCTTTGATACGCGTGTCCAAATCATCTCCGAGTCCAGATGTTTCCGTGGGACGGGATCTCATCGCATCTTCGAACCCCACCGCAGGTTCCAGTTGCAGGGCTTCATTCGTCGCGGCGCGACGACCACACTCCACGATGCGTCTGCGACCGGGGTATCCATCTCCGGCATCTTTCAGGTCGCGGAGGATTTCGCGCTGCTCAGGATTTACAACGCGTACGATTACTTCAACCACCTGCGGATGAAGCGCCCGCTGCGAACCGACCTCTGCGGCCTCAGGCTGGTGTTCGATATCGAGGACGGCCACGTGATCGGCGCCACCGTGCGCCCCACCATCTGGACAACGCTGGTTCTCAACGAGGGTCACAGCCTCGCGTTCGATATCCTGGCGGCCGCCAACCCTTGCAACTGGCTTCGATGGGTTATCAGACGTCTCATCGCATCGCCTCCAGTTCCGCTTTCTGCTTTGCAATGAGCGTCCGAATCCGTGTCGCATACACCGGCAGGCTCTTTTGGGCACCCGCTTGGCTCGCCACCACCTGCGCAGATTCAGGCGCTGACGACTTACGCTGTTCACCGATCTCCGCCAAATCCCGGCGAGCGTTCCGGCAGGTGACAACAACTCCCTGGAATAATGGAAAGCGGGTCTTTCGATCGCTTGCTGCTATGTCGAGAGCGGCCGCCTGATTCCCTGCGATCTGCCTGAGAGATTCAACAGCCTCAGCGGCGGACCGCGGCGGCCCGCCAACAGCTTCGATGACGGATGCCACGCTGGTACCCTTCAGAACGTCTTCCGTCCCGAAGGACTCCAGAACTCGGTTTATTCGCGCCGTTTCCATGGTGACTCCAAGGCGGTACGCCTTGATGAATTCGATCTGCGAACGGTCCCCTTGAGAAGTACCATCGACGAACACCACGGCCGAAATTCCGAGAATGCGTTCCGAAGTCTGTGAGTCACGAACTCCGTAGGGGAACGAATATGTTGCACCCGGTGCGAGGGGTTCTCTGGCGAAGAAGTCCGTCAGGTGATTGCCACCATCGGGGGTAATAACGACCAGTGCCGAGATCGGCTCTTGGGAAATGTTCTTGAGGCTGAGTACCATGAGGGGCCCGTTCGCTGTGGACCCCATTTGCTCCACGCGAACAAGTTGCAACGCCGATACTGACGAGTCAACACCCCAACCCTGGAGGTCCTGGGCGGTAGCTAGCCCGGGCAGGTAGGCGGCTAGGAGCAGGCTCGCACGTGCAATACGTAGACGCGTCGACCATCCGTTATGCATGATTATCTCCGTCTTCCGGCGCCAGCTTTGCGGCCAACACGTTCCCTCCCCGGGCGTTACACCGTGCGTGAGTTTCCGCGAGACCGATGGCACGAATAGCTTGTGATCAAAGCTCCTCGGGCTTCAGGATGCATTGTACATCTAGGGCCGAAGTCAGTTTCCTAGCAGATGTGATCAGCGAGGGGCTGCTGTTCTCGAACAATATGAGCGCTCCGAATTCTTCGTATTGCTATAATAATGCTGTGGGCAATATAGAGTTTGCCTGGATCGGCGCAAGGCACGATCCAACGTGGTTAAGCACGGCGTGCCGTTCGAGGGAGCACAGTCTGTCTTTCTGGATGAGAACGCCCGCTTGATCGACGATCCTCTTCACTCCATGAACGAAGATCGGTTTCTTCTACTGGGCTATAGCTTTCAGGCACGACGCCTCATTGTCATTCACTGTTACCGGCAAGCCGACTCTGTGATCCGATTGATCTCTGCCAGGCGCGCGACAGCCCGCGAAGAAGAAATGTATTGGAGTCTTCGATGAGAAAAGAATACGATTTCTCCGAGTCCCGCAAGAATCCCTACGCCAAGCAACTCAGGCGTCAGATCACCATCCGCCTGGATACGGCGGTGGTGGCCTACTTCAAACAGATGGCGGCAGAACTAGGCATGCCTTATCAGAACCTCATCAACCTGTTTCTGAGAGACTGCGCCATGCAAAAGCGGCGTCCCAGCATCCAGTGGCCGGAAAGTGCATCCGAGCATTCGGTTCAGCGATAGCCTGGGCTACAGTCGGGGAAAGGTGCTCTCTTGCCAACTGCCAACCTTACTTGCGTTACTGCAGAAGCGAGCAGAGAAGTGATTGGAAACCATGGTTCTTGGCGAGCCACCGTTGGCCTTGTGCCACAAATCTCTTGGCGCAATCTCTTAAAGCGAAGTCAGGCCCGGAGACCGGGTTTTCGATCCGAATGTACTTGCGCCTAAGTCTCTCGCCGCGCAGAGGCATGT
This sequence comes from Bryobacteraceae bacterium, assembly GCA_039680545.1. Taxonomy (GTDB): domain Bacteria; phylum Acidobacteriota; class Terriglobia; order Bryobacterales; family Bryobacteraceae; genus JAEHDI01. The sequence continues at coordinate 11,836 of JBDKSR010000451.1, forward strand.
TCCAGAAACGCAGGTAAGGGGATCACAGTATGGACGAATCCTTTGGTGAGCGCACCTGATGCTGCCGGCACGGATGATGACGATGACAGCTGTTAGTCCTGCCTGACAGGCATCTAACGACAATCGGGCAAACGCCTTCCAAAAGCCCGAAATACGGGCGTTCCGCACTGCTGAACACTGCATCAGATCGAGCATGATTTGTTAGACTCTAAGGCTCGATGACGCGCGATGTCCGCGTTTGCGACACATCGCCGGTGATCAGCATATCCGGATATTTACGCTCCAGGAGGAGTATGAGAATTCTGGTTCTTGGCTTACTGAGCGTTGCCGTTGCCGCCGCGCAGCAAGGTTTCTTGCAGACTCAATCGGGACATCCCTTATACCCGATCGGGATGTACGAATTGCCGAAAACCGATGCCGAGTTACAACAGATGGCGGAGGCCGGTTTCAATCTGGTGCATTGCAATAACCGGGCGGATCTTGACCGCGTGGCGAAGGCCGGGATGAAGGGCTGGGTCAGCCTGCCCATGCAAGTGGGAAATGACCCGGCACGCACGCTGCGAAAAGCAGTGGACGCTGTCAAAGATCACCCCGCCCTGGCCGTCCTGGAGGGACCGGACGAAATCGTGTGGGGATTTACCGCCTTCAGCGGTAAATTTCGCAACGGTATTTACAAGCAGCAGAACGAATGGTGGCTGCAAACTCCACTCGCTCGCGAGTATACCGACCGCGAGGGGACGAAGATCATGGGCAAGCTTCGCGAAGGGATTGCCCTCGTGCGCAAGTTGGATGGAGGCAGGCACCCTCTTTGGATCAACGAAGCGGCCCGTAGTGACATGAAGTTCATCCGGGAGTACATCGACGGAATAGACATTACGGGTTGCGACATTTACCCGGTGAACGGCTTGGACAATGAAACCATCAGTGTGGTCGCCGACTATACGCGGAGGTATACGAGCATAGGCCGCGGCAGGCCGGTGTGGATGGTGCTTCAAGGTTTCGACTGGAGCGCTTTGCCGGAGTATGGTCCGCGCAAACCGGCGTACCCGTCGTATGAACAAACGCGGCTGATGGCTTACGCGTCAATCACGAATGGCGCCAAGGGAATTCTTTATTGGGGCACCTACCTGCTGAAACCCGAGCAGGCGGCATTCCGGTCGTCACTGTACGCCATGGCGAGCGAGCTGGCATCGCTCCAGCCGTTCTTGACCGCGCCGGAGCAGGAATCCGCAAAGGTCGTCCTCACGGAAGCCAACGGCCGGGCGGAGCCGGATCAGCGTGGCGTCACGTGGATTTGCAGGAAGTCCGGAAAGGACTGGCTCATCGCTCTCGTTAACGAGGACGGCCACGCGCATATGGGTGTCGAAGTGACCGGACTCACCACGTTGAACGGGCACGAACTCGTTTTGCTTTACGGGAATGAGACCGCCGCAATTGAACACGGCGGCTTTGTAACACGCCTACGGCCCTATGAGGTGAAAGTATTTGCCACCAGCCGCGGTTGGGAAACCAAGAACCTCACGGGGCGCGATTACGGACTTTAGAGAAATGATACGTCGAAGGGAATTTATTGCAGCAATTCAAGCGCGTGGAAGCTCTCTTCGAGCACAGGACTCTCGCTTTCTCGGCGGGGGCGTTCTGGGACTCGTTCGATCCGTTCGGAGCCCACGTTTACCGGATTGAACCTTAGGCCGTCACAGCCAGCTTCGGGCCGGTTCCCGCTCGTAATGTGGGATGCAGCCGTACGCCGGGAGCAGGAGCGGCAAGCAGGAACCAGAGCGAGCCGGGGATTTTCGATGTGCGCAGTGGCTCAGAGGCCGTCAGCCTGGACGGCACGCGCTATTCGGACTGGTGAGCCGGGATCGGTGCAAACCGGTGGCGTTTCTTCCGCGCTGTAGGATAGACTGAAAGCAGCAGTACCCTCGTTCCCCGGTCGTCTAATGGTAGGACAGCGGCCTTTGGAGCCGTGAATCGTGGTTCGAATCCACGCTGGGGAGCCATCCCACCTGAGAGTCGCATACCGCGCAGTTGTACGTTTTCCTAGCGACGGACTTGCCCCGTCCATCTGTTTGATTTCGCGATACCTGATCTAGGACCGATCCGGAGACTGGAGGTCGAGGGGCGTGCCCTTTATATAGGCAACTCCCTTGAAGATGGCCACGAGTTCCTCGCGTTCGTCGAGGATGCGGATCAGGCAGGTCGAAATGCTTCGAGTTCGGGATACCTCTTCCGCTATCGCCGTCAGCCGCCCGGAACGCACAGCTTTCAACCAACTGATGTCCGCCTGGCAGCCCACCGCCATCGTGCCATTCGAGTTGCAAGCCAAGGCGAAGGCGAGATCGGCCAGCGTAAAAATAGCTCCACCCTGCACGATGCCGACGGCGTTCAAGTGCCTCGCCTCTACATCCATTTGCGTGCGGCCGTACCCCGGCCGGACTTCCACAATCCGAATCCCAGACTCCCGGGCAAACCGGTCGTTCTCAAACAGTAACCCGACACATTCGGCAACGCTCCTGCCTTCTGACATCTGACCTCCTTGAACACAATACTTTAGCGAACTTCGGGTCATGCCCAGTTTCCCAGGGTTAGCGGCGTTGAGGTCCGGTAACGCTGGATCAGGCCGGATTCATGGTTGCGCTCGGTGCGGCGTCTATCGCTCTCTACACGGTCAAGCCACTGATTCAACACTCGCCCATAGCGGAGCGCGTTCATAACGCTACTTTGGCGGACGCCGGAACATAAATGGCGTATGGCGAGATTCTTCTTGCTTGCAGTCATTGTGGCCACTCTTGTTACTGTATTCGCACACAGCTACTTCGGTGAGCACCGGCTCATCGGGCCGTTGGCGTCGTCGAACATTGGCGTCATATCACGTGTACTGGCGAAGCAGGTACTACGTTTCGCCTTGTTCTTTGTCTGGGCCGGGCAGACTCTGTGACTCTTGAGGGCTGCGAACAACCCACCGGCTATCGAGTCACGTAAGCAACTGTGCCGGGCGGCCTTCATCATGGATATCGCCGCATGAAGAAGGCGCTTAACGATAAGATTCTCATTTGCGGCGGACAGTGGACGAACGCGTAACAGGAGGAGAATAAGCACATGCTAAACCGGCGGCAGTTCTTGGTCACAGGAACCGGGGCTTCAGTTTGGGCAGCGAGTCAGGGTTCTGCCCGGCGGATCCACCAGATGGACATCATCCACCATACACACACCGACGTCGGCTACACCGACACGCCGTCTGTCGTGATGGACAAACAACGGCGGTTTCTCGACGCGGCGATCGACCTCTGCATCGCCGACCGCGATTTCCGCTGGACCGTCGAGTCGCTTGTCATTCTCGACGATTGGTGGAAGAAGGCTTCCGCCCAACGGCGCGATCAATTGCGACGGTTGGTGCACGCCGGCCAGATGGACGTGATGGCGCTGCCATTCAACCAGACTCCGTTCCTTAACGCGCTGCAGTGGCGTCAGATGATGGAGTGGATTCCCGCGTCACTCTGGCGCGAATTGAACCCCACGGTCGCCATGCAGAACGACGTCAACGGATTCCCGCGCGCCGGAGCCGTTGCCCTGCTCAACCGCGGAGTGCGGCATCTGCTGATGGGCCTCAATGTGGACAGCGGAGGGACCCCGTTCTACCGTCCGTCAGCGTTCTGGTGGAAGATGCCCAACGGCCAGCGCCTGTTCGTGTTCAATGGCGAACACTACGGTCGAGCGATGACCTGGTTGGACGCGCCGCGGCAGGGGCTGAAATCCGATGAAGCCAGCGTGCGGGCCGCGCATGCCCGCTTTCGAAAAGAGATCGACCGGCTGCAGGCCGAGGGCTATCCTCACGAGCGGCTGATCATGACCTTCACGCATCCCGCCTCATACGACAACGGCTGGCCCTATCCGACCCTGGTACCCTTCATCCATACCTGGAACAAGCTGCAACTACAGCCGCGACTGCGCCTGACCACCGCAACCGTAGCGGCGCTAGAGTTCGAGAAGCTTGTGGGCGGCTCGATCCCGGAGATGGCCGGCGAGTGGACCGACTGGTGGGCCAACGGCGATGCTTCGGGCCCACGCGAGGTCGCCGCCAGCCGGGTCGCGAAGCGCAGCCTCGCAGCGGCGCTCTCGCCCGCATTCGGGCCCGTCCCCGCAGATGCCAAGCCAGCGGTCGAGGAGATTCTTCGCGACCTTTGCCTCTTCGACGAGCACACCTGGGGAGCGAGCACGAGCGTCCGGGCGCCGTACGAATTCGGCACCATTGCGCAGTACACCGAAAAAAGCGAACTAGCCTACCGCCCGATGGCACACGCCGCGTGGCTGCTCACCCGGCGCATGCGCTCGAAGATCGATGCAATGCCAAAAGGCACGTATGTCATCAACGCCTCGAGCCTTTCTTTCAGCGGGTGGGCCGGGGAGGTATGGGTGGAGAAACTCCCGGCGCACTCCATCCAGTTACTGAAGGAAACCAGAGAAGCTGCGCCGGCTACACCGGAGATCCGGCTTGATGGCGCGGGTTGGCCTGTGTCGGCGTCCTGGCCCGGCATGAAGCGGCCGCTGTTCGATAGCGGACTGGCCAATTTCCTGGCCGTGGAGATCGCGCCTCCGGCAGACCGGCGCGTCGTCAACCAAATCCACGGGCAGCCCGACCCTGCCAAAAGGGAGGAATTACGCCGCAAGGCCATCCGTATGCGTAACGCGGATTACGGACCGGCAATGAAAACCGAGACACCGCACACGGTCCAGTTCACGCAGGATATTCAGCACCCAAGGATCGAGAAGGGTCA
>JBDKSR010000452.1:0-3923 GCA_039680545.1 Bryobacteraceae bacterium
CTTGCGATGTCGCCGCGCGTCACTTCGGAGAGCTTCGCGGCATCGATCTTATTGTCGGGGCGCAATGCCGCCTTGACGCCGAAAAATGCTCCCACCAGGACGACAGCGGACACTCCCAACCAAATCAGGCGCCTCCGCCACCGTCTGTTTTTTCCGTTCCCGTTCTTTCCGTTTCCTGCCATCGATTAGTCCCTACGATTCAGCTTATCGTTATTCCCTTGAACTATATACGCGCCAGACCGCATAAGGTTCCGCAAAGAATGTTCACCTATATTACGAACGTTTTCAGGAACATAGCGAACCAATCGGTTTTCTTGCCCAGAACAGCCCCGAAAATACACTCAAGTTCTTCGTCCGTTTCACCGATGGATTGATGGAGAGCGTTGATTGCTTCCGTACACCGGCTGTAAATCAGTGGCGATTCGGATTCCGTTCTCTCAGCGCATGGAGCGGGCATCGATGGACGGAGTTAGTCGGCTTCTCCGGATCCGGTGAGTCCTTTTGATTATGTCAGTTCTTCGACCTAGAAAACGTCTTGTTAATTTTCGCCTGAGCCAGGAGGAGTACGAGAAATTGAAGACGGCTTTCCCGTCGCAAGGCGCCCGGAGCATTTCCGACTTCGCCCGGACCGTCGTCCTGCGGTCTGTTGGGCTAAACGACACTCCGGAAAGCTCGATACATGCCCGGTTGTCGAGTCTGGGAAGCAAGGTGGCCGAACTTGAGGCCCGCTTGGCCGGTTTGGTTCAACTCCTGAATGAGACACCGGACGGGAGCCGCGGGGACGTGCCCCTCGCGTCTCAATGAAGCGGGTCCGGGAGGCGTTGACGATTCCCGAGTGGAGCCGCAAGAGCGATCAAATCTCTCGTTGCTGTGAGGTGCCAGTCATGTTCCGAGTTCTATTTCTGTTTCTAGCCGTTGCAGCCTGGGGTCAACAGGGGACTCCAGTAGAGCGCGATTTCGCCAATCTGCCCGCGCAAAAGATCGGCCCCAACGACCTGATCAACATCTCTGTCTATGGTGCGCCCGAATTTTCACGCACGGTTCGCGTGGGTGCCGACGGACTGGTGCGCTTACCAATGCTGAAACGGCAAATATGCGCGGAAGGTCTGCTGCCGGCTCAGTTGGAATTGTCTCTGGGAGAAGCTCTTCGGGCGGAAGAACTGATAGTCGAGCCGGTAGTGACAGTCTCAATAGCCGAGTACCATAGCCGGCCCGTCAGCGTGGCTGGTGCTGTGCGTAACCCTGTCACGTTTCAGGCGGTCGGGCCCGTCACGTTGCTCGATGCTTTAACCCGCGCAGGGGGTCTCAGGAGCGATGCCGGGCCGGAGATACTTCTGAGCCGCGCGCAACACGGGGAAGACGGCAAAACCGCGACGCTCGTGCAGCGGATTCCCGTCAAAGGCCTGATCGATGCCGCCGATCCGGAACTGAACCTGACGTTGGTCGGAGGCGAGGAGATTCGCGTTCCGGAGGTCGGGAAAATTTTCGTGGTCGGCAGCGTGAAGAAACCCGGTGCCTATCCCGTGCAGGACGCTGATGAAACGAGCGTTCTCCAAATGTTGGCGCTCGCCGAGGGACTGGCTCCCTATGCGTCCAAACGCGCCTACATCTACCGCCGGGAGTCATCGTCCGGGTCCAAACACGAGATCGCAATCGAACTGAAGAAGATTATGCAGAGGAAATCACCTGATGTGCCGCTGGAAGCGAGCGACATCCTGTACATTCCGGATAACAGCGGCCGCCGCGCTACCACCAAAGCGCTGGAACGGATTGCCGGATTCGGAGCCGCCACGGCTTCCGGCGTCCTCATTTGGCACTAGCGCGCTGAAAGAGCAATTCATGCCACAGCAAAACACGGAGCACATTCTTCCTGCAGTCATCGATCCTCACCCGGCTACGGCTTACGCCCCGCCGCTCCTCGTGGATTCCGAACCCGAGCAGCCATCTCTTCCTGCATCGCACTATCTTTGGATTCTGAGGCGCCACCGCTGGAAAATCCTGGCATTCGTGGCTGCTTGCACTGTCGCGGCTCTCATCGTTTCCAAACGCATCACGCCGGTCTATGAATCCACCGCTACTGTTGACGTTGACCGGCAGACACCCACAGGGGTAATTGGCGAGGAGGCTGCGCGGTTGTCCACCAACGATACCGAGCAGTTCCTTTCCACTCAAATCAAGCTAATCCAGTCGGATTCCGTACTCCGGCCCGTCGTCGAGAAATACAAGCTGCGAGACATCGGGGAGGATGTCGCCGGCACACCGAGGCTCAGATCGGCCGCAGCGGTGGACGCCCCTGTCATGTTGAAGAAGTTGAAGGTGACGCGTCCACAAAACACTTACCTGCTGCAGGTTAGTTATCGTTCGACCGACCCGCGCCTGGCTGCGAACGTCGCCAACGGGGTGGCCCAGTCTTACCTTGAGCACACCTTTAACATTCGCTATCGGTCCTCGGTCGCGCTGTCCTCGTTCATGGAGAAGCAGATCGACGAACTGAAGGCGAAGATGGAACGGTCCAGCGCAGCCTTGGCACGGTTCGAACAGGAATTGAACGTCATCAACCCAGAGGAGAAGACGAGCATACTGTCTGCCCGGCTTCTGCAGCTTAACTCCGAGTACACAACCGCCCAGTCGGATCGTGTCCGGAGAGAGGCGGCGTATGAATCGGTCAAGGGCGGGACTTTGGAAGCAGCCCAGGTTTCGAGTCAGGGGGAGGCCGTGCGTAAGCTGTCCGACCGGCTTAACGACGCAGAGACACGGTTTGCCGAGGTCAAGGTTCACTACGGCGCTAACCACCCTGAGTACCGCCGGGCGGCGTCTCAGGTTGCGGAAGTGGAGCGCCAGTTGGAATCAACCCGTCAGAACATCCGGCAGCGCGTCGAGATTGAGTACCGCGAAGCAATGCGCCGGGAAAACATGTTGAAGCGGGAACTGGCCGGCACGAAGGCGGAGTTCGATCGCGTGAATTCGCGCTCTTTCGAATACCAGGCGCTGAAGCGTGAGGCCGATGCCGACAAATCACTGTACGAGGAACTCGTACGGAAGATCAAAGAGGCTGGGATTAATGCCGGCTTTCAGAACAGTACGATCCGTGTCGCGGACCCGGCGCGTCCGGCGCTCGATCCTGTGTTTCCAAACGTGAAATTGAATGTGATTCTGGCGTTCCTGTTCTCCTCGATCTTGGCGGTAGGAGCCGCTGTTGTGAGCGACGTGCTGGATGACACGATTCGTGACCCCGAGCAGGTGACGCGGGTGCTCCGCACGGAAGTCATCGGGACCTTGCCGTCGGTTAAGAATTGGCGCGGGCGCCTCGGTACGATTTCGGCAGCGGCCAATAATACGAGCCGCGCTCTGGTTGTCGCCGACACCCGGGACCAGGCCCTGACCGGGTACGACGAAGCGGTTCGCACCTTGCGTAACTCGATTCTTCTGACCGACTTTGACAGGAGGCTGCGCACGATTCTGGTAACGAGTGCCTCGCCTGCGGAGGGTAAGTCAACAGTTGCCGCGCATCTGGCCGTGGCGCACGCAGAACAGGGACACAAAACATTGTTGATTGACGGCGACTTGCGCCGGCCGAGTGTGCATCGCCGGTTCGGCATTCCCAGTGTGTTGGGACTTTCGAACGTCTTGGTTGCTGAGTTGCCTTGGCGGGACGCACTCGTGAAACCTCAAGGAGTGGCTGAACTGGACATCCTGCCTGCCGGCCCTCCGTCACGACGGGCGTCTGACCTGGTGGGAAGAGGATTGGCGCAAGTTCTGGAAGAAGCGTCATCACAGTATGACCTCGTGATTCTCGACGCGCCACCGTTGCTTGGTTTTGCCGAGCCGCTTCAGATGGCGACGTCCGTTGACGGCGTGATCGTTGTGACGCGTGCCGGTGAGACGAGCCGCAAGGCGATCAATTCTGTGATCACTACGCTCAG
>JBDKSR010000453.1:0-72667 GCA_039680545.1 Bryobacteraceae bacterium
GCCAGTCCGCAAGCCTGTATAGGTCATTAGCAAGACCAAGGCGGCAAGGTTAGGGGAAAGGTGAGGCAATAGGGCGTCTAGATGCCCGTCATCGGCTGGGGTGATCTGCGGCCTTTCCTCATTGCGCCTGTCCACCATCGGCACCGCCGCACCCGGAAGCTTGGCCTTGGCAGCGGCCCGCAGGATCGCCACCATCGGGCCGTACACTTGCCGATTGAGGGTTGACGCTTTGGCGTGCGGGTACAGCACCCGCGCGGCCTCATCAATTTCGGTCTGCCCAATCTCTGGCAATGGCTTTTCCTTGAAGTGGTCCAGAAGCGGCGTCAGATACCGCTCACTCTTGCCCTTGTTGACGTACACGGTTACGGCGTCTGCGAAGGTTGCGGCTTGGACCTTGCCGAGATTGATCGCGTCATAGGCTTCCCGCTCGCGTTTGAGGCGGTAGGCTTCGGCGCGCGTCTTGTCAGGAGTTCCCGTGCTTTCAAATAGCTCGACCCCGGCGACGGTGCCACGGATGAACCAGTTTGGCGAACGCTTGGGGTATTTCTTGAGGCGGAGCATGTGAGGAACCCTAGGAAGGCTTGGACCTGGGTATCGGTGAAGCCTATGCCCCGCCCCAGCTTGACGCAACAACCCGCTTCCTTGGCCTTGGCAATAAGGCGCTTGAGGGATGGGCGGCGGCTTTCAGGGAACATGGCCTGCACGTCTTCAGGGCTATAGAGTTTCATCGTTCCACGACCTCCCCCGATAGCTTCTTACGCCAGCGACTGCGCTTTGAGCCCGGCATGACAGGCCCCGCCTTGCGAATACTATAGTGTTTCGCCTTGATCGCCCGAACCTTCGCGCGTTCCGTATTCTCTTGGCTCGTCTTCTGACGATGAACGACCTCCAAGACCGGGACAAGATTACTCTCCCGATGTGAACCGCCATCAGCCAAAGGCACAACATGATCAATTGCCCAAGCATCGCCTGCCCTGATCTTTCGTTTGGTGATCTGGCAAATCCCGTCAAAGCGTTCAAAGATGCGAAGCCTGACGTGGGGCGGAATCTTGCTGTCCGGTGAGGCCCCTACCCATTCCGGGACAGAACGTCCGATAGTGTTGATGCGGCTCAACGCATACGGCTCCGAAGCGATGAACTAACAGTGCCGGAGCCGTAGCCGTAGCCGTAGCGGTAGCCGGAGCCGTAGCCGGAGCCGGAGCCGTAGCCGGAGCCGTAGCCGGAGCCGGAGCCGGAGCCGGAGCCGGAGCCGTAGCCGTAGCCGTAGCCGGAGCCGGAGCCGGAGCCGTAGCCGTGTTTTACGCGCTCCACGGGGTTACACCCTCGATCGAGGTGCGAGCGGCCGCGGTGACTGGCAATAACTCGCACAAGCCGAGTAGTAGAGAGTCACCCTCGATCACGACACCAAACTTGCAGTCGCTTGGAAACTTGACTCCAAACTGTGACAATTCGCTTAGAGAGGCAGCGCCCTTCCAATACCAGAGGCGCCGCGACTTGCGTAGCACAACCTCGGTACCATTGCGCGAAACCAGCTCGCCAGCGTGGACCCCCGCTCCGGTTCCGCGGAAGATCACATAGGGCAGTTTAGATGTTTTCTTGATTGTCTTCTTAATAGGCATTTTATATTCCTTTCCAATATTACGCGTGAGAAGTTTGTTGGGTACTGCTTAGAACGATCCGTAACAGTTTACGAGTCACAGGATTGGTTCGAAATGGCATCTTGAATTCAGCGGTCATGTCGCGCTCGATATCTGGACCAAGTATTCCATGTTTGACGCGCACGCGGCTAGTGTCGTCGCATGTGCAAACGGCAGCGCCCGAATCATCGCATTCCCACCTATCCGGCAACTTCATCTTTGGCATCGTTCAAATCATTCCTTTGCATGCGGCTACTCTCTGTCGTAAAGCACGCGCCCATTTTCCGTGTACACCGGGGCGCTTTCGCTGAGCCCGTGCCGCTGTCTGACGTTTTTGCAGAACACTTGAAGGCTGCTCTCTAGCCTAGTTACTTCGGCACGGAGCGCTTTGCATTCGCTACATTCCTGCTTTGCTCCGGTGAACTGATACGACTCTTGCTCGCGTTCCATGTCCATATGGTATGCAAAGTCACTGGCTATCGACGCAATAGCTTCAGGGGTGGCGGCAATGCCTTGCTCATCGAATATGTTCGACAGCACCTCGACGCGGATCTCTTCGTGGCTCATCGTTTCCTCGCTTACCGCTCGCTCGTCGCGTAGAAATAGCACCCGGGCTCGTGCCCAGCATGGGATCCGGATTCGTAGCATGTGCATTCTGGTTCGTATGCTGGACAACCACCGCGATGGCATTTCCCTGTCTGCTCCTCGGGGTTGCAATTGCATAGTTCCTCGGCTCGCTTTGGGAACCTAGCGACCGAATCAGCGAGAGTTTTTGCTACGTGTCGATAAACCTGCAGCTTGAATTCATCGGCATCGAATGCAAACGACTCTGGAAAGTCCAGAACGTCTTTTACTCCGAACGCATCGCAGATTTCTTTGACGCACAGGTCTGCGATAGATCCTGGAGACGCGACACCAACAGCAAGCTCTTTTCTGGTGCCAATGACTGGCAACTCATCAAAGAACTCACGACCAAGTTCAGGCCTAGCATTCAGCTCGTGTTGTCCAATGATCACGCCGGCTGGTGTATCGCACTCATGACATCCGGGGCCGAATTCCAGCATGTAAAACGTATTTCCTGGCCCTTGCAAAAAGAGCCGATCATAATCGCTAGCGCATCCGCATTCACACATATCAAATAACCCCTTCGTATTTCGCGTCAAAGGCACGCCAGTCCATTGGCGTCGGTACATTCTCCGACCTCCACGCCGCGACCGTGTTGATTGGAACGTTGCGCAAGTGGTGGCCAACGCCGGGAGTAAAGTCCACAATCGTCGTCGTTTCCCTTCCGTCAATGAGTCGCACGCGCAGAAGGAAGCCTTTGCTGTTCGGGATAGACCCTAAGCATGTGTTCCATTCAAACATGGCTCTGAATCCTTCACTGTTCGGCATCGCTCAAATCCTTCCTGCATTAGATTCGGGCCCCGTATTTCTACGGGACCCGGGCAACGCGCGCACAGCAGAGGGGGCGCGGCGCGCGTTGAGAGTGTTACTCGACCTCTCGCTGCGGAAGCGCGTCGCGCGCTGCAATCACGACCGCCTTGGCTGCGTCGTCACCGGTGAGCGCAGCTTCGCATGCGCTGACAAGTTGCTCGTCTCCGCGTTCTTTGGCCCAGGTTTTGACGTCCTTGATTTCGGATGGGAAGATGTGGCCAGTCTTCGGGTTGATGTTGTGCCCAGCTTCGTCGTTTGTCGGCTGAGTTACTTTGGGTTCGGGCGTGGCGGCAGCGGCGGGTTGTGCGGAGCCGTTGCCTTTCTTGGACTGGACATTCTCGGTCTGTGTTTCAGGCTCGACGTCGATGGGCTCGTTCATGTCTCGCTCGGTAGCCATCCCGCTTTCGAGCATTGCGGAAGTGATGCTCTCTGGCAGCGTCGGAAGTATCGTGGCCCCGCGTTCGGCACGTTCTTCGATATCGTCCGCCATGGCCATCTCGGCGCTACGCGGTGCCCACGTCATGCACTCGTGGACCGCGGTCTTCTTGGCCATCTTCTCATAGTCGGTATCCCACGGGGTTGATATAGGCTTTCCGTCGCGCCCTTTCTTTCCGCTGGCCCCGCGCATCCTGCGCAATTCGATTTCTGCTCGGCTCAACACTACAAAGATCGGCTCGGTCCCCTGCTCCTTGAGACGCACGACGCAGTAGCAATGCGTCAGGTTCTTCGGGTCCACACGCTTCGGATCGCCCGATGGCTTATGCTTGAGAGTCGGGTTGAGCCCGAGTTCATAGTCGAACAAGTCACCCTGATAGACTGCGTGCGCCTGGATGTTGGCGATTTCACCACTGCGTCGCGCAAGGTCGATCTTGCCGCGATAATCGATGAGCAGCTGGCATTCGTAGCCATTCAGCTTCGTGCTCCAATACGGAACCAAATAGGCTTGTTTCAATGGGGAGTTCGGCTCTAGTCCGAGCATCGAGCACGCCATGAAACACGAGATTACGGAGGCCGACGAGCACTCGGCGAGATGCGGAGTCGTCCGCACCGCCATGATTGCCACGCGCAGCATTCGATCGGCTGTCATGTGCTTCGGCAGCACCTGCTCCATGGCGCCTTTCATCTGACTCACGCGGTTGGCCATGACGTCAACGGGGGCAAGTCCCTGGTCTTTTGACTTGTCGGTCTTCGCTAGCATTCGTCCATTCGCTTCAGTTTTCATCGCAGTCCCTTCGGTGGTTCAATGTTCAATTTCTCGGTTCGGCTGGGATTCACGTAGAATCCGGCGCGTTCTTTGATGGACTTCTCAAAGGCCCACCCTGTAGTAGTGATCGCATGCCTGGCGCTGCCCATCTTCAGAGTTAGCGCATCGGCGGCCGCGCAGTGCTTTGCTTTGGCCTTCTTCGCCGCTGCATTCGCAAGCTTCTCTTCTTCTTTTCCGGCTTCCCAGTCTAGCAGATATTGCTCGATTTCCCCGTGGAAAAACTCAACCGGTGGGATGGTGCTCGACAGAGCAAACGCGGCATCATGCGCCGACTTGGACCCGTTCGACTCGGGAGGCTCACGGCGCTCCACGTGGCCCCAGAAGTCGATCGCTCGATTGCGAATTTCTGCAATCAGGACGTCGTCTCGGTCGAACCAATTCCAGACCAAGCGACCCCCAAACATCAGGGCGCCAAAGATTCCGCGCGTGGCTCCCATGACAGCCATCTGGGTTTGCAACTGTAGCTGGTACTTCAGCGGGATCTCGCCGTCGTTCCACTCCTCTTTGTGCGGCATGTGGCAGATGTTCTTGACCTCGATGGGTTCACAATCGGACGTCATGCCGTCGGGGGTAGCTATCAGGTGCGGGTAGGCGGCGTTGCCCAGCAGGCACTTATTTCGCTGCCAACCCTCGGATTCCGCTCCGAGCTCAGCTCGCTTGGCCAGCTCGCAAATGATCGCATCCTCCAACAGTTTACCCCATAGGATAGGCTCTGTTTCTTCGAACGGTGGCAGCCCTTCGGTTTCGATCTTTCGGGCGTAGAGGTCGAGTTTGCTGGACTCCGAGTACCCGCAGTCGAACAGCATCGCGACTTCGGAAGCCCCGACACCTTGGTTGCGCGACTTGATCCACGCTTCGCGATCCTGCCCATTGTGAAGCACGATCATTTCGCTTGTGCCGATACGTAGGAGTTCGTTCACTGCGCAGCCTCCACACTTTCGACACGGTACGGTTCGCCGCGGAGTTCGCCGTTGTCGGCCTTGGCCGTGAGCACGAAGCACTCACAAGCCATCGCTGCTTCGTGTAGTTTAGCCTGCGATTCGCCAGAAAGCTCGCCCCAAGCACCCTGGCTCAACACAATCATTCTGTTCTTCGAAACCGCCAACCCGACGACGATCAACCATTTTTCACCGTCGGACAAATCGTCGAACGGCGTCTCGGGGCTGCGTGGCGTTTCGGTAATGAGTCGTGGATCGCCATTACTGTCAATCTTGATCTTCAGCGGACAGTTGGGCAGTTTCCCAATCGCCGCGGTGAGCACGTCTTGCACATCGGCAGCGGCATCGCGCAATCGCTCCGCCTGCGCGCGTAGCTCATTCACCTTGGCCAACAGGGTCTTCGCTTTCTGCTCGGCTTCGATAGCCTGGCGGATTCTGAGACCCAGCGCAGCGGCGTCCTTGGCGCGTCCCACGGCTTCCGCGGCGTTGTCGACCTCTTCCTCGGTCGTCTCTGTGAGCATGCCAGCTGCCTCGATTGCAGCGTCCAGGGCGCCGCGGGTCTCAACGGCTTGGTTGGCAGCCGTTAGGGCTTCCTGCGCGGAAATCTCGGCGCGATCGGCCGCATCGAACTTGGCCTTGGTGGTCTCGCGTGCCAACTTGGCCTCGCGCAGCAATTGCTCCAACGACTGGATGGCATCGAACGCCTGATGGTCCGCGTCGGCCGCTTCTTGGCGCGCATCTCTTGCCATCTCTAGTTCCGCCCTAGCCTCTGCGACACTCTTACCCGCCGGCAGTTCCTTGAGCTTCTCTCGGGCTTCCTCCGCCGCTTTGACGCCCGCGCGATACGCACGGCGCTTTTCCTGCAGCGCCCCATAGTCTTGCGACGCCTTGAGCCACACCTGCTGCAGCAACGACTCGTCATGGGGCTGCGCGGTATCGACCCACTTCGCGATCGTCGATTGCGCCAGCGCGTCTGATTCGGCATTGCTCTTCAACTGCTCGATTTCGCGGCCCTTCACCTCGATTGCCGACTTGACCATCTGCGACATCTTGACAACGTCGTCGGTTTTCATCGAGTCGCGAGGAATGATCTCCTCGAACTTCTCGCGACCGCCGAGCAGGTAATGAAACTCGGTGATGTCAGCGCCAGCGCCCGCAATGCGGCATAGCGTCTTGATACGGTGGCGATCTCGGGTGACGACTGTCTCGAACTTGGGCGAGTGCAGGTCGGCAATTGACAGGTTTTCGAGGCCTTCGATTTGCAGTTCACCGTCGAAACGGCTTTGCTTCTCGGTTATTCTCAGAACCTTGCCGCAGACTTCCGCAGAGCCACGCTTGGCACCGTCGCGCTTCGTCGGGCGAACGTCGGTTGCGCCGTCTGTGATGAGCTGGACGACGCGCTCTATCGTGCTCTTGCCGCAGCCGTTCTTTCCGCGCAGCACGTGCACGCCGTGGCCGCGCAGTTCGTAATCAAAATGCGTTATCGGACCTATGTCATCAATCTCGATGCTTGCCATGATTCCTCCTGAAATGTTCGGCTGGTTTCAACTCACAGCCAGGAGCGCGCGACCCGTACGGTTGCCGCGCTAACCGCCACGCTTCACGAGATCGGGTGAATGCCAGCTTCGCAAGCAGAGCCCTGAAGGGTGGGAACGTCTTGTAATGCCGCGGCAACCTCAAGTCGCAGTTGGCAGGTAGCAAAGTGCTCACCGCCGCACCGAGTGCTCCGACAGTCCGATTCGCACGCGGCGATCTCTGGCGGAACGTCGTCGATGATGTGCTTGAGTAGGCGTCGCTTGAGTGTTGACATTGTAGATCCTAATACGCTCAGGCCCGGGCAATTATGCCGGGAAATTATCGAGTTCTTTCAGCTGCCGACGAATCTCCGAATCGATCGTGACCTCTGCGTAGTCGTCGAATGCTAGTACCATTGGATGTTGCTGGAATTGTTTGCGCAGGTCGTCAACGATAGGCTTGGCCGCAAGAGCGAGTTGGTTCGCAACTGCTATTCGGTGCAGCAACTCAGCGAGGTTGAGATTTCCGCTGCTGCGTTGGGTGGTTGGGGGATTTACTTCGTAGTTCATTCCGTTGACGCAGCCACGGCAGGGGTCTTTGTGATTCGGGACCTCGTGATGTACGCAGCTGTTGCACTCGTATGATTGACTACCCATCGTTCTGCCCTCGCAGGTAAAGCGCCGGATAGTGCTCAGCGGTCCATTCGTCATTCGCTCGCTGCATTCGCTGGACTTCGGCGAGTGCAAGGAGTTCACCCGCCACCGGGTTTCGGACCGCCTCGCTTGCGTTGACGTCCGGCATCCAGAGGTTTCGGATTTTGACGCGGCGAGGAAGCGAGATTGTGAAGAGGCGCTTCATTTCTTCGCAGCTTTCTTCTCGGCCTTCGGCTCGAGTGGCCCCTGCAATTCCTGCAAGCATTTGATGCTCGATTTGACGCTATCGAGTGCGAAGGCGCGCGGACCAGCCTCGTCCAAGTCGGGGCGCACGATGGCCTGGTTCAGAGCGCGCAGGCGAGCTGCTGTGTCTGTGAGTTTGATCGCGATAGCTTCCGCTGCCTGGGGGATGCCTACGTAGCTCATGATGCCACCCGACCGAACCCATGCAGCAACTCACAGGACCGTTTCCTATTTCCGTCGCAATGGTGCGCTAGTTTACACTCGCCATTGCACAGCACGGTTGGCTTGCTCGCGTACCGCTCAGCCGCGATTTCCTGCGCTCGTTCACTAGCACCTGCCGTGCGTACCATCCAGATCCTGTCGAAATAGTCGAGCGCGTCTTGGGGAGTTGGTGACATAATCATCAGTGCTCTCCGGCGCATGCTTCGGCCTGGTAACAGACAGCAGACGCGTCGTCTTCCGCTCCGCCTCCGGGCTCACCACGCAGTAACTCAAAGCAATCCCCCGACGGTTGTCGATCGCACGATGGGTAGTGTTTGCACGCGACCTCGTTGCAGCGTAGCGGCGGAGTGTCGGTGCTGCGCAGTGTGATTGGAGCTGGAGTATCCTCGCGCACGAAATGCAAATTGAACGTCGCGACTCGTAGCTCACGCGATGTGGCGTTGATGCGCTCGGCATGATCGCTCATTGTGTGTTTGACCGAGTCAACAGACATCTCGGGATAGCGATCCCAGAGCTGTGCAGCGTATCCACGCAGTGCAACCACGAACGCCTCGTCGAGTCGTTGCGCGGACCAGATGAGTAGACGGTCCTCATTGAGTCGGATATCTGCCTGATTTACGTGGGGGGCTCGCTGAGACATCATGATTTGGCTTTCTGCTCGTGGTATCTCACGAGCACGAGTAGGTCGGAGGCAATGGCGCGCAACTCGTCGTCGTCGCGAGTCAGCGCGTCAACGCATAGCTCGCGGATTGCGTCTCCGAGATTTGTTGCCTTGAGCTCGTGCGAAATAAGTCCATTTGCGTCTGCTACTGCGAAGAACGTGGTCATTGTAGTGTCATTTCAACGCCCTAAGCCCCGCGGCTTGGTAGCGGCGGGGCTGGTTGTTGGGGTCAGTGTCAGTCAACCTGGTAGTGGTCCACACGCTGGAGGTCGCGTCGGGTCACGATTTGCCAATGATGCCCACTGTCGTCTACCGTGGTGCTGGGCTCGAGAGTTGCCTTACCTTCGCGGACTAGCTTCTGTGCGTATTTCTTAGAGATGATCATTGTAGTGTCCTTTGGTTGGTCAGTCGTCGTTGCGTTTATGGTTGGTTTCCTTGCTGACTCGATAACCATAATACTGCGCTACCGTGGTTGCAAGCCTTTTCTGACTCCCGATGTACGATTCTTCGAAACCGCTTGTTTTTGAGCTGTTTTAGGATTACGACCCGGGCCGCCCTTGGTGCCTCCCCGCCTGGCCGCCCCGATTTCCTCGAGCGCGCGTAGGGTCTGGGCTGGCGTTCGGGTGGCCAGGTAATGGGCGATGGCCAGCAGGACGACTGCGGTGCTCGTGTAGGGTCCGCGCCGCGCCACAATTGAGGCCGTCATCGCGTCCGTGATCGGGATTGTGATTGCCACTTGCTCTCCTGTAGTAGCGCCACCAGCAACGACACGCGCGACTGGCGGCGACAGAACAGTGATAGCGCGGACGATTGGGGGTGTCAATCGCCTTTTTGCTTGACGGCTTTTCCGCGCCATGGCACAAGGGTTGGCATGCTGGACGACAAGACAAAAGCTAAGGCCCTGAAGCGCGTTGCTCGGATGCCATCCAAACGCGTTGGGCTCGACGTGCGCGAATCAATCGTTACCGATTTTGCGAACGACATGCACCCGAAGGCCATCGCAAAAAAACACAAGGTTTCGCTGACCACTGTATACAAGTGGGTGGGTAGACTCTCGAGGGCTGCGCAGTGACACTGGCCATGCACAGCAGCGCGGGCTTCGACAACGTGCCCATGAGATGCCTGTGGGGTTAGCGGAGCAATGATGAATCTAGCATCAGCCATAGCAATCGTACTCGCGTCACTACCAGTCCCGGCAGTGGACCGCGAAGAAGAGGGCCGCAACGAGCGTCTACAATCCGTGGCAATAGCGATCAATCGTGCCACCGAGCACGCGACTTGTGGCGGGGAATTTGCAGAGAGAGAGAGCTGCAAGCCAATCGCTGGCGACCCGCTGCAGGTTGCTGCTGAGCTCATCGTCTTGGCTGATGCAGAGACGGCACTGCGGTCCAACGTGCATCGTGGCGACTGTGGTCCGCACCAGTGCGACGCCAAGCGGTATCGACTCAAGGGAGTCGTCCACATCGAGCACCAGGCACGAGGACTCTGGCAGCTACACCGAGCTCCAACGTGGACTCAGCAGCAATGGGACGGACTCGCGGGCACCTCGCAGACGGCGACCAGCAATGGCGCCTGGACTGCCGCGAAGCTACTCGCTGGGTATCGGGGAAAATGTGGAGGAACCAGGGGAGCATTCGCGGGCTATGGCAACGGCGGCGGATGTTCACATAAAGACGCTGAAGCCAGGGCCAAAAGGACGGACATCGTAAGAATTAGACTCATGTTTCTGCAACACGGTGAACCATGACCTACGTAAGAAATGTTGACAAAGAGAGGGAGCGCAGCAAGCGACGGGCGCTGGAGCATAGAATTGCTAAGTGGGGCATTGAGTACGCCGATGTTTGCACCAGGGGAATGTTCGGACATTCGAGAGGGATAAAGAAACCTAATGAGATCATATCGCTAGGAAACGGTATGTCGGAGGTAGTTCTGAGCCAGGGGCGCGCGGCGCTAATCGATGATTGCGACATGGAAAAAATTTCGGGACATCGGTGGATCGCATGCAAGGACAGATCCATTTTCTACGCCAGAACCCACGTCATCCAAGAGAACGGGCTGCGAATAACCGTTTCAATGCATCGTAAGATTATGAATTTTCCACGAGATTTGCAGATCGATCATATTGACGGAAATGGTCTGAACAATACGCGTTCCAACCTTCGATTGGCAACAGCACGAATGAACTCACAGAACAAGCATTCTAGAAAAACTAGCAAATGTGCTGGGGTATGTTGGATCAAGTCCGAGCAACGATGGAGAGCAAGGATAGAAATCTCTGGCAAGGAACGGTGTCTGGGGTTCTTTCTACAAGAGATCGATGCTGCTCGGGCCTACGCAATTGCTTGCCTAGAAAACGGATTTGAATTGCCCATACGAGTGTTGGTCTAGAGCTGGAGGATGCGGAATGATCGCACCAGATAACTACCTCGTGATCGTGCTCAGCCGTGAATCGCGCATCGCGCACGGCATCGCCCAGCATGAGACTATCTTTCCGTTCTCGTCGGGCGACGACCTGCAAATCACCGAGGCGGCCAAGGCGGCGAAACACCTGCAGGCGCGACTCGAGCGGATCAATGTAGCGTCAACGCTGGCTGTCTACTCGCCAATCGCGGAGCTCGTTGACGTACCCAGCATTCTCGACGTCGACGCCGCCCACGAAATCAAGCGGCGCAGGGGCATTCCAAGCCGCTCGTCGTCGTCGATCGGGTGCCGCTCTGGACGGATTGGAGCCGGCGCGTGACCTGGCAATTCTGGATAGCGCCGGCGTGTGACGTCGTCATTGTCTTCATCCTGTTGCGCCCGTCGGGTCGCCTACGCGATGCCCACGAGGCCATCGACGGTTTGCTCCTGGAGCGACGGACGTTGCTGTGGGAGAACGAGGACTTGCGGACTCGGTTGATCGAGGAGGCCAAGCTGGCGCAATGACCGATCTCGTCCTGCTCGACCCAACTGGCGAGCGCTGGTCTCAGCGTGCCTCGGGGCTGCTGGTACCGAGCAGCGCGCGCAGGCTGACTGCTGTCGATCTGTTCGCTGGCTGTGGTGGGTTCTCGCTCGGAATCATTCAGGCTGGACTCGACGTGCTGGCGGCAGTCGAATGGGATGCCGTCGCGGCCATGACCTACATGGTCAACCTGGGTGCGTACCCGATTGATATTCGATTCGTGGAGGAGGCGGACCGCGAGCGCTTCGAAAAAGAACTAACTCCGCGCAAGAAAAAAGGGGTTGTATCGAGTGTTCCCCTGAGCGGTTCCAACCGCGATCCGAACGTCCCGGGCGTGCCAGTGTTCTGGTTCGGCGACATCCGCAAGATCTCGGGCGCTGACGTTCTGAAGTCGATCGGTCTCGATGTTGGTGAACTCGATTTAATTGTGGGTGGTCCACCCTGCCAGGGGTTCTCCATCGCGGGCAAACAAAACGTCATGGACCCCCGCAATAGCCTGGTCTTCGAGTTTGCGCGACTCATCTGCGAGATGCGGCCCAAGACCCTCTGCATGGAGAACGTAACCGGTATCCTCTCAATGGTGACGGAGCATGGCATTCCAGTCATCGATGAGTTTTGCGCGATCCTGGAGCGCGGCAACTATGGGGAGCACGAAGCCCTGCTCCGAATGCTCTCTGGTGCCAAGCACGCGCGAATAGCGCGCCGCGGCAAGCCATCCACGAAATCGACGCGCGGCGACGCGCAAACCTGTTTGTTTACGTAGGCGGAGAAAGACAATGAAGAAAAGCAAAACAGACCTGTATCACATCACTGACGCCCACCGCGTCGAGCTCGAAGCCTGGAAGCAGAAGTGGATTGACAACACACTGCGGACGGATCCAATGACCGCAGAGGACCGCACCGAGGCTGAGAGGTCACTACGAGCCATCTACGTGGCGATCAAGCGTCCGGAGCCAGAGCGCGTCGTGTTCGTAGCGTCGCCCGTCACGGCACGGATTGCGTGCGGCATTGCGGTGGGCGTAAGGTACCTGCGCGCCAATCCGAGCGTGCAGCAAAGGATCTTTGGTGGGCCAGTCGCGGCTGCTGCAATGCAGGAGGCATCACGACGCGCTGCGCGCCTGGTGTCTTTCGTGGCCCTCGGGAGGTTGCGGGATCTGGAGACTCCAGCGATTCCACGTGGACTGATCGCTGCTGATGCTGCTGATGCTGCTGATGCTGCTGATGCTGCTGATGCTGCTGCTGACGATGCTGCTGACGATGCTGCTGATGCTGCTGCTGCTGCTGATGCTGTTGCTGATGCTGCTGCTGCTGATGCTGCTGCTGCTGCTGATGCTGATGCTGATGCTGCTGCTGCTGATGCTGCTGATGCTGCTGCTGATGCTGCTGATGCTGCTGATGCTGTTGCTGCTGCTGATGCTGATGCTGATGCTGCTGCTGCTGATGCTGCTGCTGATGCTGCTGATGCTGATGCTGCTGCTGCTGCTGATGCTGTTGCTGATGCTGTTGCTGCTGTTGCTGCTGATGCTGCTGCTGCTGATGCTGCTGTTGCTGCTGCTGATGCTGTTGCTGCTGCTGCTGCTGTTGCTGCTGCTGATGCTGTTGCTGCTGTTGCTGCTGATGCTGCTGCTGCTGATGCTGTTGCTGCTGTTGCTGTTGCTGTTGCTGACGATGCCAAAAAGATCGGTCTGTTGGCTTATTTCCTCGTGCGGTGCATCAGGCGGTGCTGGTGGTACGGCTATTACTCTCAGAGGGGCAACCTGCGGCCGTGGCACTGCGTCTACGCAGGGTTCTTCAAGCACATCGCCCAGATTTGGAACGGCTCTCCATTCTATGACGCGTACGAATCCTACGCACTGCATGCGGGACCGCGCCGCATGTACCGGAAGTTAGCCACGGTGTGCGATCGACCAGAGATCATCTCGCTCGACGAACGCGGTAGACGTCACTGTGAGACTGGTCCGGCCATCAAGTGGCGTGACGGTTACTCGATGTACTACTGGCACGGCGTACGCGTGCCGGCTCGGCTCATCGAGCGTCCGGAATCGTACACCGCTGCCGAGATTCGGAAGATCCGAAACAGCGAGATCGCTCGGGCCCTGGCGGAGCGCATGGGGTGGGACAAATTCACCGGGGCACTGGGCGCAACCGTAATCGACGACTGTGATATCGAGGCACACGGCGAGGACGGGCAGCGCTGCACTCTGCACTACGAGCTGCTGGAATTGAATGACCAATTCTCGGACCGTCAGCCGCGCTTCCTGCGCATGCAGTCGCCGGTCCTCAGGGATGGTACTCAGCCGCGGTACATCGACCCAGTGGATCCTGGTCTCGAGACTGCTCGAGCAGCTCGAGCGTGGCGCACGCAGCGACGGGACGGCAGCTGGCCCACCGTCGCAGAGTGCAACCGTGGTCTCGTGCCTGATTGGGATGTCCGCCATGGAGATGTGGTGTTCCACCGCGTCAAGCCACAGGACGTCAAAAAACTCAAGATACTCCCGGGTAATTCACTGGTTAGTGGTTCGGCAACCGGGCACTCGCACAGTCTAGTTGGCGTCGCCAACGTGTACCAGCTGGGCGACGGGACCCGTCTGGTGGAGCGCGTGTCCGAATCGTTGGCGATCGATCACGAGGAGCACAAGCTGACCCAGCTGCCCGGAGCTTGGTACCGACAATCGATCGCCCGCCAATACGACGCAGAACACGGCTGGGTAAATGTCGAGGACTAAAACCTGGCGGTTACCTTGGCTGAGAAATTCTCGTTTTACGCGAAAGCCTATAAAATGAGCCATCGCAGAACAAAGTCTTCTATTCCGCGCGGAAAGACCCTAGCGGCTTTCTCGGGCTTTTTCAACCGAGTTGACCGCTGCGGTCGCGCGAAAACGCGTGGTTTTGCTGGGGTCGGTTTTCGGTTCGTGGTTGGGGCCATGGCTGGGACATGGGCCGAGTTGTGTCCAGGGGAGCTGTAAAATGGGATTCAGTGCAAACATAGCTGACGAGTGCCGCGCCGCGGTCGAGCGTCTCTGCAAGTGGAGGACAATCCTAGCGGGTTGGCAGTTGGGCACTCGCCCGAAGTCCGACCGCGAGACACAGGCCATCCGTGACCACCGCGACGCAACGAGCGTCGAACGCGCCGAGAGCAAAACTCTCGTCAATCTGCTCGTGAAGAAACGCGCAATCACGCTCGACGAATTTCGAGCCGAGTTGGCCTGCTTGGGATTTGGACATTCGGCGCTAATCGACGAGACTGACCTCGCAGTCATCGAGCACCGTGAGGCCACTCTGCTGATTCGCGCCGAGCTCAACGCCCTGGTTGGTCTGCTGCTGCAGAAGGACATCATCACGGAAGACTCGTGGAATGCGCAGCTGACCATCGAGGCGAACGAACTCAGTGAGTCGTATTCGAAGCGATTCGACGGCGTGCGCGCTGAAAACTACGGCCTTTCAATCGACACCGCACGCTTCGCAGAGACCTGTCGGAGGTTGAATTTCCCGCTATGAACAATCAAAATCCACCAGAAGTTGACCGCAACGCTCGCTGCCTGACGAACGGATCTCCGGTCACGGGAGACCATCGGGAGATCGACCCAAGTACCGGTCAGCAGAAGGGCTACGTCGTACTCACTGAAGCCGAGCGCGCCAAGGGGTTCGTGCGACCGGTACGCAACTCCTACACGCACGTCGGAGCGCGCCCGAAGCATCCGACGCGTGACCTGACTCCGGAGGAGCTGGAGCGGTACGCCGGGCAAGATTATATGAAGTTTGAGACGTACCCAGCAGGAGGCCCAACAACTGGGCGCTTCTGGACGGCCCGCGACCTCGCGTCAGGTTGCGGCACGAGAACGACGATGGGCCAGGCGCTAGCGGAGACCTATGCGAGGGATCCATCATTCTACAGCGGCACATTTTGCTGCCATTGCAGAGAGCATTTCCCGGTTGGCGAAAGTGGCGAGTTCGTATGGGCCGACGGGAGCAAGGTGGGAACGTGACCAATAAAACCACACGCAAGAGCAGCCTGACTGCCAAAGAAGCCGGTGAGCCGTGGTCGCTGTACGCTCAATGGATCGGGTACAACGAACTCGCCAGGAAGTCGGAGAAGCTCGGAGAGAAGGTGTTCTTTCGTTTCGTTCGAGCGGCGGTTGAAGTCGAACTCGTGGCGGCTGGGCTGAAGATAGAGATCACGCGTGACCCCGTGATCTTGACGCTGGATGCAAAGAGGCCGTGGATCGAACTCACACAAGCTGACATCGAGCTGATGCGCAAGTGCGTTGCGGAACACGATGCTGCACTCCCCTCCCCCAACCCAACTGAACCATCGGAGGGCGGAAGGTGAGCGAAGCAGCTGAACTCGGTGAGCGCATCAAGCGAATGGATCCGGCAAGCCGTCTTCGTTTGGCGGCTGGACTGATTGAAGAAGCGAGAAAACAGGAGATACCCAAAGCCTTATCGACGCTCAAAATTGCTCGGTCAATCGCCGAGTCTGTGCAGCTGGAAATCGGCGCCGCGTTGTTGTCTGCACAATTCCAACGAATGAGGTCGCGACCATGACCCGCCCAACTTTAGCCACCCAACTCCGCCGCGCCCGTGAGGCGAAGGGGATGACGCGCGAGCAGCTCGAGGACAAGTGTCATTTTCCTCGCGGGCATATTGCTGGAATTGAAGGCTTCGAATGGGGCCATCCAGGAGCGGACCACCTGCTCGCAATCCTCCGTGCCCTCAACTGCTGCGCGATCATCAACGGACCCGACGGCGCGTTCGTTGTCAGCAAGAATCAGGATGTGAAGCGGTGAAACGATTCAAACCGCCGAAGCGTCCTCAATGGTATGCCAGAGCTAAGGCATTGGTCGAGGAATCCGAGCCATGGTCGAAGCAGAGCGTTCTGCGTTTGCTCAAGTCCGTCCTGCAATCTTACGACGCGCAGTTCGCTTCATTGGTCACCATCGCCAATCATCTGACTACGGACGAAGGCGACGCAAAGGCAACCGAGGAAGCTTTCGGGCTGTCGGCTCGTGAAGTCGTCGAGATGGCTCACGATGACATGGTCAACGCGGCGCGAGAGGCATTGCGGCCACGTCGCGAGAATCAGGATGTGCGGAGGTGAACCCGGGAGTAGTGGCGTTATTTGTTGATCCGCGCGGACCGTACCCCGGTCTAATTGGGGAGGAAAACTGCTGGGACGAATCTCGAGATGCGAGGAACTACGCGGGGACGCTGCCGGTTGTGGCGCATCCGCCGTGCGCATCTTGGTGCGCGCTAGCTGGACTTCGTGAGGCTGTCTATGGGCTGCCCAAGGGCGAGGACGGCGGTTGTTTTGAGTCCGCTCTGTTGTCGTTGAGCCGCTACGGAGGAGTACTTGAGCATCCCGCTCATTCCGCAGCGTTCCGCCGATTTGGGGTCATCAGTCCGACCACTCGCGCCTGGCAATACAACATTGGAGGGTATTGGGTTTGTTCGATCAATCAGGCCACGTACGGGCATAGAGCTCGGAAATGCACATGGCTCGTCTACATCGGAAAACGTCCCCCAGGGCCTCTCGATTGGAAGCGCTCGAAAGGCTCCGCGGTAGTCAGTGGCTCGCACAATCACTGTGATAAGCCCATTGGAGACCGAGCGCGTGTCTGGTCTAAAGAGGCATCGCGCACCCCGCCCGCATTCGCCGAAGCCCTGCTTTCGCTGGCGCGTAATTGTGGAGGTCCGCCATGACGACCTGTCGCGACTGCCTATTCTACACGGAACGCTCGCCCGTCCACGGCCTCTGCCGCGTGCATCGGCTGCAGTACACCGCTAAGTCGGAGGCTTGCGAGTACCTGATTGTGCCGAGCGGGTTGAGGTGGTCCTACGACGAGGATCACGACGACCCGAATGACGTGCTGTTCTCGTGGGAATTGCTTAGGGATGGATTCGAAGTCGGCCAACTATGGTCCAAGGACAGAATCCACTGGAAAGCGTTCTCGGATGAGACCAACAACAACATCGCAAGCGGCACGGTTGATCATTGCGCGCGTGTCCTCGTCGCGAAAGTGAGGGCGCAGTGAGCGAATGGAAGCTGTGCGGCAATGGGTCGAGGCCATCGCGGCCATGAAGGAGCGGATGTGATGGGAAAGACATCAATCGAATGGACTGACGAAGTATGGAATCCGGTACGCGGGTGCCTTCCGTGCTCCACGGGATGTGAGAAATGTTATGCAATGAAGCAAGCCCATCGATTTAGCGGTAAAGACGGCCCGTACGAAGGTCTGACGGTGCTCGGCAAACACGGCCCGCGCTGGACCGGTGAAGTTCGAATCGTGCCCGACATGCTCGACCGCCCCATGCATTGGAAGAAGCCGCGCACCGTGTTCGTGAATTCGATGTCAGATTTGTTCCACGAGAAGGTTCCGTCCGAGTTTATTGCTGCAGTGTTTGGTGTGATGGCGGCATGCCCCAGACATCAATTCGTCGTGTTGACGAAGCGCGATCCGCGGAAGTGGTTCGAGTGGATTCAAAAAGGCTGTTTGCTTCCGGTGTCCAGGTGTTGGGACATTGCGACCGGCGGTGGAACGATTGATCGTCTGGACATTCGCGATTTCAACACTTGGCCCCTACCTAACATCGCGATCGGTGTCTCGGTTGAGAATCAAGAGCAAGTCGATAAGCGCATCCCGTGGCTGCTGGGGACTCCGGCGGCTAGTCGAATCGTTTCGGCTGAGCCGCTGCTGGGTCCGATTGACTTCGATCGGCCTCATTGCGACAACTGCCATCTCGAGGAAATCGACGATTCGGGCGATGCCCCCTGGTGCATGCACTGCGACACGGAGGCGAGTTACGGCCATTGGCTTGGGCTCTCAGACGACGAGAAGCGCATCAACGGAGTGATTCTCGGCTGCGAAAGCGGCCCCAAAGCTCGCCCGATGCACGAAGACTGGGCGCATTCGATTCGAGATCAGTGCGCAGAAGCTGGTACTGCATTTTTTCTCAAGCAACTCATGCGCAATGGAAATCTGGTCTCGATGCCCGAGCTGGATGGACGACAGTGGACGGAATTGCCCTGGAGGACCCATGCCTGAACCCTCCCGCCGCCCCTGTACCTGTCGCGGCAACCAATGCGGCAAGAAACATGGTCGATACGCTGACACGCTCTGTGGTGCACCCGTGACCGTTGGTATTGTCTGCGACGAATGCCGGGAGCGGCAGAATGTCAAGGCAAAGCCCCGCCAACACCGCACCCCGCAGATGGCCGAAACCTACGCCGACTGCTCGCTGCCGTTTGCGATTGAGAGGAAGCGATCATGAAATACCGCGTCTGGGGCACGGCGCACGTTTCAGTATTTGTTGACGTTGAGGCGCCAAGCGCGAGAGAGGCACAGGACATCGCGCGCAAGCTGCCTTCGGAAGACATCAAAGGCGATGGCGTGGGTGTTGGCGATTGGCGTCCTGGGCAATGGCAATTGCACGACGGATCCGCGTTGGACGTCGACAGATTGGTTGAGGCAACCGAATGGGAATGACCCCTGAGCTCATCCGCCGCGACGAAGCGTCCGAGATTTGGCTAGCGGACAGTCTTGATCCCTCGAACGTCTCCGAGATCATGGGCGACCGAAAGGCGAACCTGCTTTGCGTTGACGCGCCGTATTCGGAGAAGACCCATCAAGGACACGCTGGCGGAAAACTGACCGCGGATCGGGCCGCTAGCTACGGCAAGTCGCACAGTCCGAAGCGAGCCTGTGAGGCGGCTTACGCGCGGCGGAAAGCAGCTAAGGGTGAATCCGGTCGCCGAGACATTGACTACGGAGCGTTCTCGCCAACCGACGTCGAAAACTTCTGCGACCTGTGGGTCCCTCGATGCTCGGGATGGTGCGTATCGATTACAGACGACGTTCTAGCGCCACACTGGGGGTCAAGTTTCGAATGTAACGAACTGCTCAGGTTCGCGCCGCTGCCATTAGTTGAGACCGGCTCACGCGTGCGCATGATGGGCGACGGGCCTTCGAATTGGTCGTGCTGGATTGTTGTCGGAAGGCCTAAAAACAAGGAGTATTCGCATTTCGGCACACTCCCCGGCTGCTATGTGGTGCCCGGCGAAAGAAAGATAAACAGCCGCGGTGGTTCCGATCGTGTGGTTGGAGGGAAGCCACTTCTAGCGATGCTTGGGATTGTTGGCGACTATTCGAGACCCGGTGAACTCGTATGCGATCCGTGTTGTGGAGCGGGTACCGCTTTGGTGGCGGCGAAGATGCTGGGGCGCCGCGCGATTGGCATCGACAATTCGCGCGAGCACGCGGAGCTTTCTGCTAAACTATTGGCAGACACGCGACAGCAGTTGGTGATTCCTCAGCTGGATGACTCGCCAATGCTGCAGTCGGACTTGTTTGGAGAGGCAACATGAAACGACTACCTTTGGAAGAACGGTTTTGGGCAAAGGTTGATCGTGGTGGCCCTGTAATTCGAGCAGAACTAGGTCCATGTTGGGTTTGGAAGGCATCGGGCCAGCGCTACGGAAAGATCAGAAATCACGGCGCCTATGTTTCTGCTCATCATGTTTCGTGGCTCATTACAAATGGGGCTATCCCGGACGGCTTATGGGTCTTGCACAAGTGCGACAATCCAAAATGTGTTCGGCCTGATCATCTGTGGCTAGGGACCGGATCGGACCATGCTTATCCGGTTGACACCCAAGAGCCAAATGCTATAGTAGATTATCATGTTGACCGTCGGTTCAAAAGTTAGGATCACCAAGGGTTGTCAGGCAAAGAAGCTCGCAAAAGGCGTAACCTGTAGAATTCAGGCTATTGAGCCAATGGGGGTGGAGTACAGATATTCTGTCAAGGTTGTACTAAAAACCTTGAACGGATTTGGTTCGGGAAAGGCATTCTCCTTGTTTGCCCACCACCAAAATAGACTATCAGACCAAATTGTCCGACTGAATGACGGAAACCCTTCTCATGTGATAGAGATTC
Source organism: Bryobacteraceae bacterium (assembly GCA_039680545.1). GTDB lineage: Bacteria > Acidobacteriota > Terriglobia > Bryobacterales > Bryobacteraceae > JAEHDI01. The sequence continues at coordinate 20,442 of JBDKSR010000453.1, forward strand.
AACTTGTGTCTGTTCATGTCCCCTGTGAGCACCTAGTCACATCAGAACTTATTAGACGTCCGGCAAATGCCCTGAATGTTGAGATCGGAAGCCCCCTACCAAGATGCAAATTGAAACCACCCCAGAATTGGGAGACGACTAGAAATCCCCCTTCAGTAGGGCGATGGTTGGCTTCCGGCGGCTCCCCACTCGTGTTAGGTCAGTGTAACTCCGCTTGCCCTCTAAAGAGTGAGATCCCGCAAGTAGTTCGGTTCATCGAAGCTGGATCTGTAGCCCAAGCAGAACACCCTGATTTCCGTGGTTGTGTCACTGTTGGAACCTATCAAACTGCGGATGGAACTAAGAAATGGGCTGTTATTCATCATGGAGGAACCTGCGACACAGGCGGTGAGTACGAGTCATCGATTCAAGCTGCTAGAGCATTTGTGTTTCAAGTTGGGAGAAAGAGAGCTTTGGCTAGCGTCACGCCCAAAGCCGCATGATCTACTTATGAACTTGTTTTTGCATGAACGCTAATGACCCACGCTGGAAGGTCTCCTCAGATCCAGGGCCTGATCCGCTGACCTATAAGGCGATGCTGAGTGAGTTTCAAACTGGGTACCGGTCAGCTCAGGAAGAAGCTGGGGGTCTGGGCTATCATCCATCTCTCGCTGCGGATGGTCTGGAGCAAAGTGATGTTATTCCAGGGGCGGAAGAAGTAATCGAACTGTTGAAGAGGGTGGTACTTACGGCCAAGGGTAGCCGTGGGGTCATAGTCAAGCCTGAAAGACTGGCCGGAAAGCTATCAGCAGGGCTTTCACGAGTCATGTACAATCTCGGCAAATGTCAGGGGTATCGAGAGTATAAATGATGGCTCTCAAGTTGTTACAGTGAGAGGGTGGTTCCAAGTCCCCTGATACAGGCCGTCATAGGTAGGCCCTTCAACGTCCGCCGCGAGCCCCAAGAGGGATCTAAAAGCATTGAATGGATAAAATCTCCTATTGAACCTGAAAGTGAACTCATTCAGGTATGCCTGTAGGTGTTGGGAGCTAACTCCATGGTGAACGCCTAGTAACCACGCTTTGAGGTTACTGAAAATGAGGTGAACGATGGGTAGGTATTCCTCGGCTACCGCGTGGTCATCGCCTTCTGTAACTTGAAGGTGCTTGTAACCCAACCCACTCAGACCGTTGTAACCGGCCCAATCGTCAGTAATGACCATCGTCCCAGGCTCAACGGAGTCCAGGACGAATCCAGTGAGGGCCTTTGCTGTACGATTAGGGGTTACAGCAATACGAAGCCGCCCAGCATACCGCCCACCCCTTCGAGGAAGGGCCTTACTGTGGGGATCACCCGCATACTCTTTGGCCTTCCTAGTTCTCACCTCGACGGCGGCTGTAACCAGGGTCTGGTGGTGAGTTCCTTTACCCTCTCCTCTAGTACGTCCACCTACCCATGTCTCGTCAACCTCAACGTGCTCAGAAACCTCTCCTCCGATGCGATCCCTATCAGGACGAACCATACCGGCTCTGAGTTTGTGAAGAAGTTGGAATGCTGTCTCATAGCGAGAGATCCCTAACTGACGTTGGAATTGAACTGCCGACATACCTGGAGTCATAGTAGTCACAAGGTAGGATGCCCAGAACCATGTGGAGAGCGGCGTCCTGGTGTGACCCATTATGGTGTTGGCGGTCAGGCTCGTGTCGGACTGACACTTGCGGCATCTGAGAACCCAAGGCCTATTTGCGAATCGATAGGGCTCCCCAGTCCATCCGCACCTGCATTTGAATCCATCGGCCCAATGGATCTTTTCCAAGTAGGCTGAGCAGGCTGCATCGTTCGGGAAGAGATGCTGAAACTCGGGGAGACTGGTCGGGAATTGCAGGTTGGTCACCCATTTATACTAGCAGAACCCTCTTGGGTGTCAACCGGATAAGCATGGATCGGACAATGCCGTGGATAGGGAAAGGAAGCGGCGGCACCCTCATACCAATCACGCCAGCCTCCCGGGTGCATCAAATCCAGCAGCCAAACTCAACGAACGACAGGTGGCTCGAATTCGTCAATCAAAAGGGCGACAGGTGGACATTGCCAGGAAATACGACATCGCTCAAACAACGGTATCAAGAATCAGACTGGGCCGATCCTGGAAAATCACCTCCGAGACCCGCGAGCAGGTGACGCTGATTCGGGAGGTATCCGAGATGCAACCGATGGACCTGTTCGACCAAGCTTCAGCGGCACCCGCCGCAGTTGGAGGTTGAAATGCAAGCGGACTTCAAATGGACCGAGGCCAGAATGCAGGACTGTTTGACGTCCGGACTATTTCACTGCAAGCAATATGCATCGGTCCCAAACGTGTCGTGGGGCCTGCTGAGCCACGGAGAAGCAGACCTGCTTTGTCTGTCGAAGTCCGGCGTGTTTCACGAAGTCGAGATCAAGATCTCGAAGTCAGACCTCATTGCTGACGCGAAGAAGCATCGGGGCCACGAACACGCGAACGTGCCCTATTGTTGGTTTGCGGTGCCAACTGCGTTAGTCGAGGTCGCAAAGCAGGCGCTCGACATCAGGTTCGGTATCGTCGAATGCTGGCTCAAGCCGTGGCCGTGGGAACATCCGAAAGATGCGTTGCCGACGTATGACACGCGTGTGATCCGCAGGCCCAAGCGCTATGCCCATGCTCGCGATTCGAAGCCTACACAAGATGAAATCATCAAGTTCCTGCGCCTCGGAGTTATGCGTATGTGGACCCGTAGACACCCGGAGGTGATGCTATGAACCTGTCAGACCTCCCCAGACTCCAAGCGGCACACAAGCGCGGGCGGAAGAATGTCGCCAGCTTCGGCCGTGGCAGCAAGATGGGCAACAAGTTCTGCGTTGTCGAAGGAATCAAGTTCAGGTCAAAGGCCGAAGGACGACTCTATCCAGAACTTCTGGTGATGCAGCGCGTGGGTTCGATCTCTAACCTTCGACTCCAAACGCGCTGGCCCATCGAAATCGGTGGTGTGATGATTGGTCACTACGTAAGCGACTTTGACTACATACAACAACGCCGTCTGGTTGTCGTTGACATCAAAGGACAGCTGACGCAACTCAGTGCCTGGAAACTTAGGCTGATGAAAGCGGTTCATGGTGTGGATGTGCGGCTGCTAACTCAGAAAACCGATCCGAGGCTGTTCAAATGAACCAATTGATTGTAACCGAGCAAAGCGGATTCGGCGCCGTCTACACCCGCCGGCTCTGCGAAGTTCAATGGGGCACCCGTGATTCATGGGCGATTCGACTCGCGGCATCAGCAAACGACATTCGCATCAATGGACGCCAACACCATGACAGGCCCGGCACCTTCGAGGCGATCGGATGCTGGTCGTTCGAGGAGGATTTGAAGCAATGACCGATCTGCCACCCTGCCCACGCTGCCCCGAGCATCGCCCTGCCCATGGCCGCGGCCCGTACTGCCAACAATGCAACCGCGACTTTGACCGGGCCAACCGGGAAGCAAAGCGACAAGCGCAGGCGCGGGAATTGCTCGAGCTACGAAACCGAGTTGCGTCGGCCACTGAGACGCAATGGCGCAAGGCGGCCTCGAGGGACAAGGGAAGCGCGAACCCATGATTGCCCCGCCCCAGCCTGACCAGGACGCGGGTTTGCTTCCAGTGACGGGCAAGACTGTGGCGGGAGGGTTGGATTAGGTGATTGGGGTTGATCGAGTAATGTATTACTGGTAATGGTGGCGTAATGGCAAACAAGCAGCAGATCGAATTGGTTGTGAGCACGGAGTACCAAGACCGAGAGCCGCGCACGCGTGATATTGACCTCGGAAAATGGCTTGAATATCCGGATCCGGCTCACTGTAGAGAGCTCATCAAGAGGCTGCTGAAAGCAAAAAAGTTGAATGATTCCGATATTATCCGAGTACCTCGGGAATCGTCCTTAGGGCATGGCGGGAAAAGGACCGTTATCGAATTTCACCTGCGGCGCGAAGAGGCGCTGAAGGTCGCAGTGCTTTCGGGCAAACCAAAAGGATTGGTTGCCCTGGACGAGTTGATCCGAGTGTTTCTTGCCGCGCAGCGTCTTGGGTATCTAGAGCAGCGAATACTTCAGTTCAATGCGCGTTGTGATTGGGACCTCATGTGGAGCGAAGCCGAACTCAAACCAATCTGCGATCTGTATGGTTGGCCCGTGTTCGTCAACGGCAGGATGTATCAGCCGATCGCTGGAATCATTCACCTTTTGTATCGGCTGTCGCTTGGTGATGATGTCATGGACGAGATCAAAAAGCGCAATCCAAAGCCCGAATTTGAGAAGAATCATCACCAGTTGATGGCCAAGGAAACTCGCGAATTGTTTCGCAACGATTTACATGACATTGCGGTGATTGCGAGCACGAGCAACCGGCGCGAGGATTTTTGGCAGAAGCTAGAGCGCCACTTCCGTAAGGGCATGCTTCAGACGTCGTTTGACGACTATCGCCCCAAGAAACTCACTGGCAAAAAGTCCACGCGAAAGAAGTAAGCATGGCCGGCTATGTCCCGATCTTCCGGTCTATGATGCAGTCCACGGTTTGGGGTTCTCCTCCTCCGACTCGTTGCGTCTGGTTCGCCCTGATGTTCTTGGCCGACAAGAACGGTATCGTTGAGGCATCGGTGCCGGGCCTAGCCCGTGAGGCCGTGGTGAGCCTAGACGAGTGCGTGGCGGCCTTGGAGGAATTTCAGGCGCCAGACCCCCATAGTCGAACCAAAGACAACGAGGGGCGCCGCCTAGAGGCCATAGACGGTGGTTGGCGCGTGCTCAACTACGTCAAGTACCGCGACAAGCTCATGGAGATGAAGGCCGCCGAACAGAACCGGCGTCGGGTTGAGAAGTGCCGAGCGGCCGCTGTCAAACGCGGTCAGTCCGAGCCCCCCCCTTGCATCCCCCCTGAAGAAGAGAAGAGACAAGAAGAGAGATCAAACACAAACACAAACACAAACACAATAAGCGCTAATGGGTTGGTAATGGTTGGTAATGGTTCAGCGGTGGTAATTCAGGATCCAGAATCAGCCGACGTTGGCTCAGGAGAGGCGTTTGCGCTCACTGGCGGGCCAGAGCCAGCGAACAAGCCCAAGTCGAAGCCACAGCCGGCAAAGCGCGCCGCCAACCACGAACCGGCGCACGTGCTCTCGGAGGGCTGGACCCCAACTGAAAAGTGCCTGGCCGCGCTCTGCTCCAAGTACGAATGCGAACCGGCCGTCATATTGGCCCACCTGCCAGACTTCAAGCTCTATTGGATCCACGAAGCCGGCGCCGGAACTCTGAAGCGCCCGTGTGACTGGAGTTCAACTTTCAGGAATCGGATCGACGCCATAGCGGGGCGTGGACGGCTTCACATTCCGAAGACGGCCAACAGAAATTCGAAAGGAAAATATGGACCACCTCAGCCAACTGACACCAGCGACGACGGATGGCTCGCTAGCACCATGCGAGAACAACGAAACTAAGGATCCATTTGAATTAGCGTGCGAACGCGTTGGACTGGTTGCTGCTGAACACGCCGGGGATTGGCACACGTTTCAATTCATCAATCCGCGCGTGCCGACAGAAGTCATCGAGCGGTTCCTTGCGAACGACGACTTCGTTCAGCGCATCGAGGCCGGGCTTGATAAGAAGTTTTCAACAGATCGTGACGGCTGGCTTCGCGAGGTCCGATCGAGGTTCACTCACATCAGGAGCATTTGCGAACTCACGTCGACGCAGATCCTTGGAATTGTGAAGTCAAAGAAGCTACTCGCGTGGATCGAATCCTACCGAGGAAACGACGGAGCATTGTTGGTAGGGCCGACTGCCGCGGGTAAGACGATCTCAGCTTACGCCGCGTGCCAGCTTGCTGTGGAGCGATCGGTGAGAGAGGCCAACGCGGAGCCTGAAAAGCCGAGCCGAAGTATGGATGGTGAATACATGACTTTCTTCGATGGAGGTCCGGCTTGGAAAAACCCAGTCAGAGATCTGATGGTTACCAGCGCCAGAGAGATTGGAAACCTACGAGACAGGGCGAAGCTGGGCGACGATGAACCAAGCGGAATTGCCTCAGCGCGCTCCTGTAGACTTCTTGTCATTGACGATCTGGGTTGGGAACGTCCTCACCAATCACAGGCGGTCGCCGACGTTCTAGCGAGTCGCTACGACAACGGAGTCAGCACTATTGCGACGTCTGGATTGAGTCCCGGTTTACTCGTGGAGCGATACGGCGACGCTGTCATTAGGCGTGCGCTTGAAACGTGCGGCAGAAAAGGGGCGATCATTGAGTCATGATCCACCAACCCTTTCACGCCTCGCAGTCCGAATGGCTCGTCTGGGTCGACGCGAACTATCCATTCGACGGACGCAACCCAAGATTCGCGACCGGATTCGATGTCCTGCACTCAGTCGAGGATCGTCAGCTCGCAGCGGATATGGCATCGGTGCTCTGTAGGTCACTTCCGCCAACTAGACCAGACCCAGTCGACCGAATCCCGCCAGCTCCCGACTATGGATACAACAACCAACCCGACAGAAGATTACCTCCGGAAAACGACGAACTCTTTGGCGATTCGAAGGAGTGGTGATGACAGAGGTGAATTTCCAGAGGCAAAGGTCGAGCCGACATGAAACGTGATGTCTTCATGGGCGAGTTTAGTAAGCTTCTTGCTGGTAGTTCTTACGAACTGGCCGACGTTGACGAGGATCTCTTCGGATCGATCTATATAGCGGCGCGTGGCCCAGTTCAGTCGAATACCATCTTTAAAGTACCTTGCCGTCTGGTGATTATGTTCGAGCAAGAATATCTCGATAGTTTCGTTGGAAGCGAGGCGGACTTTGCGGAGGTGCTTCTGACGAAGCTTCGCCTAGCCATTGCGAAGCTGCCAGAGCCGGGAGATGTTCCATGAACCAACGCGACTTCGAAGCCAAGCTCCAAGCAACTGGCAGAGGCAAGGCATGAAAGAAAATAAGCGCTTCGAAGACCAAGACCCCTTTGCCCAGCTGCAATGGTACCTCATTCACGGCGCCAGCCTGTTCGAGCGCAGCCCAACGGGAGCCGTGCTCGAGATGGCGTCGATGCGTATGTTCGTCTCACGCAAGTGCGTGCTCTGCGAGCGAATCTACACCGGAGAAGGTGAAGATGAGTGGTATGCAACGGGCATCGTCGGCCCCGACATCTTCTGCCCCGTCTGCATGGGACCGTGCCAGGTGACCTGGGAAGATGTTGGTCAGCAGATCCGCACCGCGATTAAGCGCCAGGCGCGCGACACTGAGCTTGCGCAGATTCGTCGAGAGCTCGAGGCCCACGTCCGCCCTGGCAGCTGGTGCCCTCTCTGCAAGGGCATGGGTGTTCGTCCTGCTCGTAAGCCCGAGCCTAAGCATCTCGATGCCCGGCCGACTCACTTTGAACATGTCAATTCCCGCCATGGCATCGATGATGAGCGAGTGATTCAGTTCTCGCTGGTGTCGCGTCGAATCGCCACCCTGACCCCCATGTCCGCGCAGGTGTTGGGGCAACTCTGGGGACCGCCGGGTGCCTGGTGCCTGGCACATAACCGCCCGCGCTATTGGGCTGCTGCGATCTTGGTTCCCTCTGGCATCAAGCTGCTACGCAGCTCCAAGCGGGACGAGTTCGACCGCTCCGGACCGCTGGGATGGCTCACTCTCAAGCTCACCGAATGCGAGGTGTCGAGCGACCCGAAGCAAGGCGCTGTGTTCGACGCTGCGGACTCGGAGGCGAAAACGGCAGGAGATGCCGCAGAGGCGGACTGGCTCAAGGTCTGCGGGGTGACGCGGCGGGAGGATGATGCGAGCGAAGGGGTCGAGCGAAGGGGTCGAGCTGTTGGAAGCCTGAAATGACAAAGGCCCCAGCTTGCGACCGGGGCCTTCGGAACAGCGGGATCAGGAGTTGCAGTCAGGACGATGAACCAAGATGCCAGCGCAGTCAAGAGAAACGTTGTTGTTCGTCGAGCAAGAGGTGCCCATCTGGAGGCTAGCCAGGGGCCTGGGGTGGTCGCGCCAGGAGACCCAACGGGCAATGCTGCGCTGTGGGTGGGCACATCGCATGCCGGGGCGTAGCGGATGGTTCGTGTCGGGCGAGACCATCCGGGTCGAACTGGCCCCGGTATACCAACGGCTGCGTGAGCTCAGGCGGATCGGAAAGTGGATGCCTGGACGGGCGAGGTTCGGGAATCGGAACGCGGCACGACCGGCTGATCTCGAAATCGACATCATCGGAGCATGCCTGTCTCAAGTTGAACGCGACAACGCCGACCTGAGGCCGGGAAGCTAGGTGCCGGGACTATGAGAATCCAACAGGGCATCATTGGGTTCAAAGAACCGCTAACTTTGCTACCCAGGCGAATAGTCGACGTTAGTATGGACGAACTGCAACCAACGCCACTGGCTGTATTCATTCGCGACGCACCGAATGACCCGTCCGACTATGTTCGCCTAACGGTGACCGCGGATGACGGGGTAAGTTGGCCGATAACACTCTCAATGGCAGAGAGCACAATCAGGAGGATGTACCGAAAATGACCACCGAAGCAGAAACCGAGACCAGTAAGAGCTACCAGGCCGAAATCCGAACCATGGTCGAGACCGTCACCAAGAAATGGAGAGGCAACCGGGGCGTCGCGCTGCGGGCCGAGTTGCTGAAGGAGTTCGATAGGCTGGTGGTGAGGGATAACCAAGAAGTCATAATCGAAGTGGCCGAGCAGGCCGTCGACGCAATGTTCGATGGGGTATTCAAGCCCACTCCTCAGCCCAAACGCATCGAGGACATGCCGCTATGAAGGCCACGTGTCCGCCGTTTCTGAGTCACGCCGCAACCGACGAGGAGCTGGCCCTGTTCGGGCTGTCGGCATTTGCGGCAGCGTTCCTCTCGGCGAGATTCCCTCCAATTCATGCCCATGCCGCAGTGGCCGAATTGCTTGAGTTCCTGGGAATCCCACAGGAGTTGAAGCCACGCGACGAGGACTCAGGCTTTGACATCGGCATCCGGGTCGCCGAGTACCTGAAGGCGAAGCGGGCCAAGAGGAAGGCGAACCTGGCCGGTGACGCGCGAACCGGGGACTATTAGGGGGCGGCCGGACAAACAGTGTCAAGGGAATTCGAACATGCTAGAAAGGGCCTATATGGTGCAAGCGGGTCAAAAATTCGTCGTCCAAGCGGGCGGGGCTGAGCTTCCGAGACACCCGTATGCCCTTCGCGGAACCAAGGTCATGGCCTTCTGGGCGCCGCATCTGCCAGAGAAATGGACCCATGAGAAGTCCGAAGCCGCTGTATTCGACTCGATGCGGGGTGCGGAAGCGGCTATTGCGCTCGTTCGTGAGCACTTTGGTGCCAAAATCGAGAGCAAGGTGTTCGCACTCGACGACCCAAAAACCGATGCGTCGACACCAGGAAGCTTCGGCTTGCAGGGTGACATGGGATGATCACCGACGAGTGCGCCATCGACCTAAACCTCTCACTCGAAGGGCGCTGTGTGCGGTGCAACGCCCAGCGAGACCCACCTGAGGAATCGACCATCGTCCTGATGGACTCGGAGTCCAATGAGCAATCGATAGGCGTCGTCTGCGTCGTGAAGTGCCATGAGCCGTGCCGCTGCAGGGAGCATCGCGTCAAGGTTACCGCAACCATGGGCATGAGTGGGTCCGGGTAGTCAAACCAAACGCGTCTGACTCAAGTGACTCAAGTGCATCATTGGGGTTGCCCGCATATATTAGGGGCCGGAGATAAATACCGAACCCAACGCGCGAGCCGGTAGGCAGCGCAAATCATGCGGTCCGCGGTCAGGCGCACTCTTCCCCCAAGGTCGAGGGTCGGTTCAAGCCCGGCGCCCGCTACCAACGGAACGGGATGGCATCCAGACGAAAAGCCAGCGGTCAACGCAAGTCGCTCTCCGACCCTGCCCAGATTGCGGCCATGCTGTCGCACTCGGCGACATTCGGCGTCGCGGCGGCGGCGAAGCAATTCCAGGTGAATCGCCGCACCATCCAGCGCCACCAAAAGGACGTCAACGAAGGCAAGCGCCCCGATGTGTCGCAGTTGATCGCGACACAAAGAAAACGCGCCACCGAGCGCTGCCAGGATCTACTGGCGGACACGCTGGAAAAAACGCTCAAACGCCTCGGCGAACTGGTCCCAGAGGCTGGAATTCGCGATGTCGTGGGTGCGGCAAAGATTCTGGGCGAGCTGAAGATCACCAGAGACACCTTGGGGAACAATGAGCAGCCTGGGGCTGATACAACAGATCCGGGCGATGAAACGCCTAAAGGTACAGCTCGACCAGGAGCGGGCGGCCAAGAAGCCCCGTCGGTTCACTGAGTCGATCAATAGTCCGCTACTTGACTATTTTTGCGAGATAAACAGCAATGACGAGGCGCTGGTCCGTCCCGACTGGCTCTCTCCAATTGCAGCCGTCTTCGATAGGATAACCAAGGGCGACACGGTCCGTGCCGTAATATCGGCTCCCCCGCAGCATGGCAAAACCGAGCTATGCAAAGCCGGTCTTGCCCAACTCATTGAGCGCAGACCGAAAAGCCGCAACGCCTATATTAGCTATTCCAAGGAGCGCGCTCTCTGGGTAGGCAACCAACTCCGGGCGCAACTGGCCGAACGGGGAATGGTCACCAGTGGTGCGCAGGGCACTTGGAAGACGCCCGAGGGCGGGCATATGCTCGTCCGTGGGATACTCGGAGGAACCACAGGTTACCCGGTCGACGGCGTTGTCGTGCTTGACGACATCATCGCCGACATCACGGAAGCCAGGTCTCGGACCAAGCGCAACAAGAAGATCGACGTTCTCAAGACATCGATCATCACCAGGATACATCCGAAAGTTTCGGTGCTGCTGGTTGCGACCAGATGGGATCCAAAGGACCCATCTGCTGAGCTAATGGAGCTGGGTTTCGAGAACGTGAACCTTGCCGCCATCGCCGAACAGGGCGACCCGCTAGGGCGGGAAGTTGGCGAGGCTCTTGCTCCAAAGATTCGACCGATTGAGTTTCTTCTCGCACAGAAGAAGCTGCTTGGTGACCATTTCTTCGGGTCAATGTTTCAAGGCCGACCGCGCCCATTGGGCGGCACGGTCTTTCACGATCCTACATTCTTCACGGTTCTGCCCTCCGAAGGTTACACGGTCGGATTCGGAGTTGACTTGGCCTATACGGCCAACAAGAGAGCCGATTGGTCGATCTGCCTCGAAATGTGGAGGGTTGGACAGAATCCGGAGACTGCGAAGTTCTACATCGTTGCAGTGGACCGGGACCAATGCGAGGCGCCCGACTTCACGCTAACGCTGAAGTCGCGCAGCACCAGACGCCAAGGCGCGAAGATGCTCTGGCGCGGGAGCGGAACCGAGAAGGGGTCTGCTAGTTTTATCAAGAAAGCTGGCGTGCCTCTATTGTGGACTCCACCACCGGGAGACAAGTTCGTTTCATCAATGGACGTCGCTGCAGCGTGGAACGACGGCAGGGTATTGCTCCCGAGCACAACCCCAGCCGACTATCGAGTTGCTACGTTCGACGAAATGCCAGAGTTTGCGAAGCAGGCCAGGCGCTGGCTTCCCGCATTCATGGCATCTGTTGGAGAATTCACGGGCCAAGGCGATGAGCAAGACGACGACGTCGATGCTCTCGGTAATGCCCACAAGCTTCTGACCTCTCGCAAGGGCGACGATAACGACAATGGCGGGCGCGGTGCGGGTACCGCCGAGCGCCCCGAGCGACTAGTCTGATGGCAAGCAAATCCAGCAAGAACAACACAGCAGAGACGAGTACGCGCGAGCCGCGAACGTCTGTGATTGCTGGCTGGTCGCCTGCCATGATCAGGAGCGCTGAACTCCAGTGCGCTTGCGGAAATTACTCGCTTGCCGCCGACCTCTGCGAAGCCATGATGGCGGACGAGCGGGTTAGCAAGTGCCTGAATCGGCTCTATGCTGCAACGACGCTGCCGCTGGCGTTTCAGCTTCCCGGGTTGGACGCAGAGAAGTCAAAGAAAGACCCGATCTGCCAGGCCCTTGATGCTGACTGGTGGAAGACGCTTCCAGAGCAGCAGATGCGCACCATGGTGGCATGGCTGGGCCTCTTCCGCTGCTGCCTTGGTCATATCGATGGATGGAAGCGCGACGAGGAGACTGGTCGCGTCGTTCCTGAGATCTCAATCTGGTCACCGCGCAACCTTCGCAGTGATCCAGTCGAAGGCTGGAAGGTCCGAAGCACCACAGGGAACGATGCTTACGGGACCGAAGATACTGTCGATCCTGGTGACGGCAATTGGATCATCATCGTCGCTGGCTCGAACTACCGGGCGCCATATCAGGCACCGTGGCGAGGGCTCTCGCGTTGGTGGCTGCTGAAGCTCTATGCCACGATCGATTGGGGCTCAAGCTCCGAGCGGCATGGCCAGGGGCAGCAATACGTATCCAATACGATGTCTGCGAGTGGGTCCGCTGGTGACCTGCAGGACACCGGCGAGTCGCTCACCAAGGATGAGCGCAGGGCGTTGGCGAGCGACCTGTCCGAGATGGGCCGCAACGGCGTGGCGGTTCTGCCGCGCGGGTGGAAGGCAGAGCTCGTTACAGATGGCGCGAACACCTTCGCGACCTTCACGAAGCAGGTCGACTACGCGAACTCTGCGATCGATATCGGTCTAACAGGTACCAATCTCACCACCGAGGTAACAGGCGGCAGTTACGCGGCCGCCTCGGTGCATGCCACGGTCGACTCAGTCGTGATGAGTTCGCTACTCGAACTGATCGCAACTGGAATCCGCGAGCAAGTCCTAGTCTTTTGGGTCACATTCAACTTTGCGGCGGGAATCGCGCCCTATCCCAAATGGGACACGAGTCCTCCTGAAGATAAGAAGGCCAACGCTGAAGCGCGATTGGCTGATGCGCAGGCGCTCAAGGGTTACGTCGACGCAGGTGCCCAGATTGACCAGATCGCTTGGTTCGAGGGCAAGGTGCAACTTATCAAGGGAGCGACAGCCGAAATCAAAAAGCCGGTTGCGCCCGCTCCCGCAGCGCCAGCGCCTGACCCAAATGCTCCGCCTCCGGGCGCACCTCAACCCCCTGCCCCACCCGGAAAGCCCGAGAAGCAACCGCCCAAGAAAGCGGCCCTCTCCGAGCTCGACATCCGCATGGAGGCCGCGTCAGCCAGCGCTTTCGCAGTCGGTCGCGAATATACCGACCGACTCGAGCAAGAGTGCATTGGGCACGCCGCCAAGCAGCTGTCCCCCATGGTGGCAGCGGTCCTTTCGGCGATCGAAGATGCAGAGGATTACGACGACGCCAAGCGGCGCATCATTGAGGCCTTCGGCGATGAGTTGCCGCCCACCAAGCTCGTGAAGCTCACCGAGGCGGCTCTCATTCTGGGGCAACTCGCAGGGCGCGACACTGTCGATCGTGAAGTTCAGGCGGAGTAGTCATGGCGCAAGCCGACTATTCAATGGATTTCGACGCAGACCCCGCGGTGTTCACCGAAGCCGTCGAGGAGTTCGCTGCGCGTCGAGTCATCACTCGTGAAGAGGCAGACACGCTCGAAGCCTACGCGCGGCGCCGAGCCTGGTGGATCTCGGGCGTCGCTCAGATGGACGTCGCCAATGATGCCTTCGAGTCAATTCTCACGGCGCTGACCGACGGCGTCAAATTCGACGATTGGAAGAAGACGGCCGGCAAGGCCATCGAAGCCGAATGGGGTCGCACGGATTCACCGCGGCTGCTGCTCATCTTCCGCAATGCCACCAGCCAAGCCTATAACGCAGGACGCTGGGACCAAATGCACCACCCTGCGGTGGCGCCCCTTCGTCCGTATGTCGCCTATGACGTCGTTTGGGACTCGCGGACGTCGAAGATTTGCAGGCCGTTGAAAGACGTCGTTCTGCCAGCGGATGACCCCTTCGTTCTGACCCATTTCCCCCAGTTGCACCATGGGTGCCGAACGGGACTCAGGTCACTTCGTGAGAGCGTCGCTCGTCGACTGGGTATCACCACCAAACTTCCTGACGTGGATGTCACCGATGGCTTCGGATACCCGCCGAACCTGACGACGCCGCCGCTTCCAAGTGAACGCGCGAATCCGCCTGACCCTGACCTGCAACTCATGGCAGCCGTCAAGGGTGGGAAGTATTTGAGGGAGAGCGATCCGGTTGTGATACCGGATAAGGCAGTGGGTCCCGTCTCTCATACTATACATACCCCGTTTGGTGAGACAAAGGCGAGGCTAACCGATACCGGAGAATTCAAGCGGTTCACCGGAGACCCGGATCCCATTTCTCATTGGGGTCACGCCATGTTCGTCAGGGACGACGCCATACTTGACGACCAAATGGGAGTATATGGGCATAACAAGTTCTTAATCAAGAGCGGCGTCAAGATAGCCAACCCTGACGACCTTCGAGGCATACTTGACAAGCTCACGGATGAAGTTGGGCTCCCTCGGGGGATAACGGACAACGACGACGAACACGATCCAGCCGAACTGTTTGACATATTCATAAAAAGGCTGAATCCCAAAGATATAATCAACTCAGCCGAAGGCTGGGACAGCCACGGGATCGTGAACTGGTTCACTGAAGAGTTCTATCCCAAAACCGGGATCCAAGCGATCGAGACTATTGATGGAGCGGTTGTGTTTGATCCCGACGCGATAATGGCAGTCGAATAGGCACAGTTTTTGAGAGAGAGCGACGCCCAGAAACTGCCCACCAAATCGGACGAAAGCTAACGAGCGAGTAGTCCGAGGTTCTAATTCCCTTCGCGACTCCAAACCCGTGACGATTCCAAAGAAGTTCGTCACCGAAGGCTAGAGGGCTCCGCGGGATGAGCCGAGAGACTGTCGCAACCTCCGCAGTCTAAATCGTCCTGCCTAATTCAACCCTGCGCCCCTCGATGGGCAAGCGGGGCGGAGGCGTTCGCATGAAAGCATTTTCGTACAAGATGGCCGCCAATAGCGACATCGAGCTCAACATCTCTGGAGTCATCGGCGACGGTTGGTCTGAAGATCCTGTCACCGCCGAAGCGATTCGGAAAGTCCTCAAGGACAACCCGAAGACCCAGAACATCAAGGCGCACATTGACTCTTCAGGTGGGTCGTTCTTCGAGGGATTGGCCATCTACCAATTGCTCGCCGATCACCCAGCGAATGTGGACGTCACCATCGGCGCTCGAGCGGCATCGGCTGCCTCGCTGATCGCGATGGCGGGCGATTCGATCTCGATGCACGAGACCTCGACCATGCTCATCCACCCCGTGTGGACGATCGCCATGGGGAATGCCGAGGAAATGCGCAAGGTCGCCAATGATCTCGACACGCTATCAGGCGCTTCGGTCAAGGCTTATGCGGCGCGCACTGGCATGAGCGATGAAGCCACGACCGCTCTGCTCAACGAAGACCGTTACATGACGGCGGACGAGGCTCTCAAGATGGGCTTCTGCACCGTCGTGCGTAAAGCCAAGGGCAAAGGGGAACCAACCAAGGCGCTCTCAGAAAAGGAGCTGCGCTCGGAGGTCGAGCAAATGCGAACCAGTGCTCAAGCGAGCCTTAGGACGCTTCGCATGGCTGCGAGCGCCCCGTCAGTTCAACCGGATCCATCTTCGGGTGGCTCCAATTCACCCAAAGAACCACCGGTGCCCAGTGCCCCGGCATCCAACAGCAACGAGGAAAAGCACATGAATCTCGCTCTACTTGCCGCTGCCCTGGGCCTCCCCGAGGGCGCGACCGAAACAGACGTCAGCAACAAGATAGCTCAACTCAAGGCATCGACCGAAGCATGCGCAGGACTGCTTGCGATGCTCAAAGTCGAGACACCCCAAGCGGCTCTAGGAGTCGTTGGTGCGCTTCAGTCCAATGAGGCTAATGCGGACTCAGAGGGCTACGCCAGGGTACTCGAAGGTCTGGGCGCGAAGAATAGCGAGGGCGCCATGGGCAAGATTGCCGCCCTGAACGACGCAAAGGAGCGCCTTGCGGTGCTCGAGACAGAAGCAGCCGATGCTAGCGCAAAGCGCACACAGGACGAACGTGCGTCCATCGTCCAGAAGCTCAAGGATGACGGAAAGCTCACGCCAGCCCAAGAAGAGGCCACTTGGTTCAAGAGCTTGACCATCGAGGGTCTCAAGGCCTTCGCTGAAACGGCCGTCCCTGTGCTCAAGGGTGATGGCCGCAAGCAAGCGCGATCCACGTCTCTCGCTTCGAAGAAGTGGGAAGACATGACGACCGAGGAACAACGCCAGTTGCACGACAGCGACCCCGCGGCGTTTGACGCTGCTTACTCCGAATACAACGCCCGAAATCGCTAACTCTAACGCCGGTTGCGGCATACACAATTCAACCCACAGAGAGGCCGTATCCAGCCGGCTACGGAAAGGTCTATTCAATGACCGTTAGTGCTAAGTCTAGTTTTCTGATCCCCGAAATCATCACCTCGGCAGTTCGCGCTCGATTCGCCCAGAAGAACGCATTCATGGGCAGCGAAGCCGCGGCGGCGGGGCTCATCAGTATCAACCCATTCTTCAATGTGAGCGACCCGAATCAAATCGGGGAGACCGTGCGAGTGCCATACTTCGGCACGCTCGGTTCGTTCGCTTCACGAAGCGATGGGACCCCCGCGGTTCCGACGGCGTTCGCTGGAACGAGTGAAACCGGTACGATCGCCCTGGCGTCGCTGGCTTTCGAAGTCACGCGCTGGGCCAACAACACCGGTGGCTATGATGTCTCTCCCGAGACACAGGCAGCCGATCAGGTCATGCAGGCAGCTGAACGCTACATGGACTCGTCTGTCATCACGGCAGCCGTGGCCGGTGGCATCACCAAGACCTACTACTCAGCAACGAACCCCCGTCTGCTCGACTATGACGCGGTGGTTGATGCTGCGACCCTATGGGGCGACGAGAGCGACCCCAAAGCTGTGTTGGTCGTGCATAGCAAGGTGATGGCGGATTGCCTGAAGCTCAAGGACGCCAACGGTCGGCCCCTGCTCACCACCAGCGAGGACGGCCTGGTGACTCGCATTGCCGGACGTCGAATCATCCAGTCCGACAAGTGTCCGCTCACCGGATCGACCATGAGCGCAGTGACAGCCGCGGGGACAACGCCTCCGACGGTCACGCTCACCGGAACCCCAACGGGTCCCTGGAATCTCAAGGTCGTTTGCACGACTCTTGGCGCCCGCGGAACCAGCTACATCAAGTTCTCGACTGATGGCGGATCTACGTATTCGACCCCAGTCGTGACGGCTGCGACCGTGACGCTCACTGATACCGCGGTTGATTCGACCGTCGGCAACAATGGCGCAACCGGCCTCACCCTGGCCATGGCTGACACCGCTGCGGCAGTCGACAACGTGTGGACCGCCACTGCCACCATCAAGGCCACGAGCCTTCTGGTTCGTCCAGGAGCCTTGGCGTTCTGGTACAACCGCAACGCCCTGGAGCTCTTGACCGACAAGGACATCCTGAACGATTCGAGCATCGGCGCGATGCATCTCTACTCGGTTGCGCACGCCTACCGCCGGCACCCGCAGGGAACCAAGCGGGGGGTCATCGCCATCGTACACAACACCAGCTCGGTGGCGTAACCATGGGCGCAATGCTCTGGAGGCACCGCCCCAAGGGCGTCCTCCAACAGGCCAAGGCGCAGCAGCCGGCCATTATCTCTTGGGAAGCACACCAAGAGGCGCTGTTCAACCAAGCCCGGACCTATGAGGCTCAACTCACTGCCCTGCGCGAGACCTATGAGGCTCGCATTCAAGGCATCGAGGAGAGTGTCACATCTCCGGTGCAACAAACCGAGCAGCGTCAACCGAAACGCAAATGAGAGCGTTCGGAACACTCGGATCATCGCGCCGGTACTATCTGGCGCGATACCGACACCTCAAGTCGATCCGCGACGATCGTTGGCGCGAGTGGGAAGGAAAGCACCTGGAAACCCCAGGAACGCCATTGGCGACTGACTTCCCACACCGAGCCTCGCTCGTTGCGATCGGATACGTAGCGCTGGAAGACTTCGAGGGCGCCACGGTCGATGAACTACTCGAAGCAGGACTCACCCTAGCCGCGTCAAGAGCGGCAATTGCCGCGGCTGCCGCCGCAAGGATCTGAAGCAATGTCTGGATCAATCATCGCCTTGGGGCCATTCGCTGGCCGTTATTCCGGCTACGAGCAAGCCGATCTGTCCATCTCTGCGGCCACTCTGACCACTACGGCGGGGACCAAGTACAGCGACGCTATCGAGCTCGGCAAGCCTGTGCCATGCACGGCAAGCATCAACTCGACCAGCATGAGCACCAGTGACACCCTAGACGTCACCATCGAGGGCTCCGAGGGTGGGACGTTCACGGCTCCGGACCTGGAGACGTTGGCAACTTTCACGCAGATCACCGACGCCGCAGGCGGTGTCACGGCACAAACGAAGTCCTTCACCGGAATGAAGTACATTCGTTCCAAGTACGTCACTGGGGGAACGACCGTAACCGCGGCCTGCACCTGTCTGGTCAAAGTCGGGTTCTAATGGCGGGACGCATCTCTGATTCGCTGGAGTATAGCTCTTTCACTTCGGCGATCGATCTGTATGCGGTCAAGGGCAGGTACATCGATTCACTCGAGATTCTCACGGTGAGTGGCTCGGCAACGATCACCGTGGCGATGTCCGATAGCGCTGCGAATCGAACGCTGACGGTGATCGCCGGAACTGTCCTCAACTCTAAGATTACGCAAATCGTTAGCGTGTCGGGGGTTACTCTGGTGCGCGCGAACTGGGCGGATTGGTAACCAATGTCCGACTGCCCCATCATCCTGGAGGACCTGCTCCGCTGGGGCATCAAGTCCGAGGCCATCGCTTCGCTCGAATTGACAGAATCCGATATGGAGCAGCCGTGGGACGAGGTGCTCTCGTACCTGCGAGCCGCTCCGAATATCACCCTGCCGCTCACTGCCGACCAGGTGACCCTGACGCTCAAGCAGAAGGCCTGCGTCTTGATGACGTGGAACATCATGTCGGTCAAGGGGTTCGACCCGACGGCGAACGCTCAGGATGCCGTGCTTCGGATGCGTTATGAAGACGCGATTACCTGGTTCGAGAAAGTAGCCGCCGGGAAGATTCAGCCAATACCGCCGGCGGAAGTCGAGGAAGATCCCGTGGATGACGGGACCGTTACCGGGTCCGATTCTGGCGGAGTCGTGACGAGCGAAGCGTCCCGCGGTTGGCGGGATGCGCTGCTGTGAGGCTCAAGGTCAGCGGTAGCGCGATCGGGAAGCTGAAGGAATTTCGCAACCGAATCGCCTCACTCGAGGGCGCGATCGAACAGTTGGGTATGAACCTCGCCGAAGAAGCCGTCGACCTGGTTCTGCAGGGCTTCCAGAAGCAAGCAAATCCGTATGGCGAGGGCTGGGCCGCGAAGAAACACCCAGACGGTCGCTCGATTCTCGTCGGCAAAACGACGAACCTTCGACGCGGTTGGGGCAGGCGAGCGACCAAGATCGGAAAGCTGCGATGGAGAATCGCTCCAGGGCCAACAGCTCCCTATGCGCGATATCACCAGGACGGAACCAAGAACAAGGACGGCTCAGTCCGCATGGTAGCCCGCAAGATGATCCCCGACACTCGGGGCATGCCTGCCGAATGGCAAGAGGCCTTCAAGGAAACTGCGACTGAGTTCTTTCGGCACCACTTCAAGGGCAGCAAATGACCGACCCGGTTCGAACGTTCATCGACGCCGTGCATGTGAAGCTCTCCGCGCTGCAGGGCGTCACGATCCCCGCGGTCATTCTGGCCAAGAACTGGAACGAGAACGTCGCGAAGCCCGTCGTCAAGTGGAAGTATGGCCGCGTCAGCCATGAGAAGACGACGACCGCCAAGATAGTCGACGCTGACATCGGCGGCGAGGTTCAGGTGCTCACCATTTGCGTCTGGGCCGTTGACGAGGACGCCTGCCGCGTCATCAAAAACAACCTATGGCGAGCAATGCGCGCGGTCTCAGGCGGCCCCAATATCGAAATGGGCGAATGGGACTGGATCACCGAGAACAAGCCGGGCTGGATGAACGACGGCGCCGCCCTGCAGGGCGCCTCAAAAGTGCACCTGGCCGTGCCCATCGTCGATGGCGGGCGCACCAACCGCAAGGCGCTCATCACATCGCAAACTCACACCGAAGAGCTCACACAGCAAGTTGCTGAAGAGCCTGTCCCGTAACAACACCTAGGAGCTCGATCTAATGCTCGAACCGAAGAACAAGCCGCCTGGTGGCGGGGGCGAACCTGCGCTCAATACACAGGAAAAGCAGCCAGCAAAGACGCTGGAGGGGCTAGAAAAGAGCGACGAGCTCCTAACGCCAAACGAACTCGCTGCGCTAACCGGTAATACGGTTGCTCTGACTCCCAATGTGACATTTGGTGGAGCCCCGCCCGAGTCCGTTGGTTTCTCCGCCCTGCATAAGGGTGCCGCGCAATTGCATGGATGGGCTGCTCATGAGCATCACGGAAAAGAGCCGTTCGCTCTCACGCTGAAGGACTACCAAGCGGCTCTCAAGGCTGCTGGAAGCGGGTTAGCTTCCCACGAGCCCGCGTGCTCGAAACATATTCCCGTCGCCCATAAGGCGGCCGCCGAACAGGCAAAGAAGCGAGCTGAAGAGCTCGCAAAGAAGGGTGACAAGTAATGTCCAACCCCGGTCAAACCATTACCCAGCGCGACGGCGGACTGGGTCTCTCGGGTACACCAGGAACTCGATTCCTATTCGTTGGGTGTTCCAGTGGCGGGTCCGCAGGGCTAAGCACTCACACGTCTTCGACGTCTCTGCAAACCGCGCAAGGCGGTGGCCCGCTCGTTGTAGCGGGTAGCTGGAGCCTAGATGGTGCCAACAAGGAAAAAGGCAAGAGCGGTCCGCCTATCGATGTGCTCAAGGTGGCGGGAAGCGTAGCGGCATCCAATAGCGCCATCACCAAGAGCGGCTCAGGGCCGACCGTTACCGTCTCCGGCAATGCGAACTGTTTCTACAGCGCGATCGTAACCCCGGTGGTTGGTGGCGTTCTCGGGACTGGCACGTTCAAGTACTCGCTTGACGGCGGGCAGTTCTACAGTGAAGTGCTAACAATCCCGACGGGTGGCACCTATGTCATTCCGAACTCTGGCCTAACGCTCACGTTCCCCGCTGGAACCTATGTCGCCGCGGAAACCTACACGTTCACGACGATTCCGGCCACATACAACCTGAGCGATCTAACGGCGGCATGGCCAACGCTGATGGCGGCATACGATCGCTGGCCAGTGATCGTGTTCACTGGGCATTCGGCGACAGCTTCAGCTGCTGCCGTGCTCTCTGCTGGCATTGACGTGCTCTGCGCGCAATTGGTCAACGGAATGCGCTACCCGCGCGTGCTGATGTCCACGGGCGAGGACGTCGAGGCTACGATTCTGTCGGCGTTCGCCAGTGTTCAAACCAACCTGATCGCGCACTTCGCGAGCAAAGTACCGCTCAAGCTATTCAAGGCTTCGCAAGGTTGGGGAAACCCAACGCTGCCCTTCGTCTACGAGGCAGCTCGCCGGGCCTCAATGGTTGGTCTCGGGACGAACCCGGCTTGGGTTGGCCTCAAGGACCCGAACCTCTATCGGGTTGGCGTCCCAGTCTACGACGCAACCAAGAGCGGCTCTGCCCTGTACGACGCGAAAATCAACGCACCGTGCACGTACCCAGGGCGGGCGGTGAACGGTAAGCCGTTGGTTTACTCCACGGGATTTCTGCTCAAGTCTGCGCCTGGTTCGGACTTCAAGCACTTCCAGTGGGGCCGCGTTCTAGACGAAATCAGCGACGCCGTTCAACTGCGTCAGCAGGAATGGGTCAACGGAAACCTCGAAGTCATGACCGACGGCACTGGGCGCATTCTGCCCGAGGCCGCGAAGGACCTCGAGCAAACGGTTCTCGGCGACATCAAGCGCCGAATCGTGAACGTCGTTCGCGACGACGGCAAACGAGGGTGGACTTCGGGAGTTCCGAAGTACGAAGTGGACCGCACCGTTGACATCCTCACAACGGGTCTACTCAAGAGCGGATCCAAGGCAGTGCCGCTCGCGAACACCGAGCAAGTCGCCACTGAAATTGGCTTCGCTACTCAGATCTAAGGTGCACAATGAGCCTAACAGTAAACGACTACACGTACGACTACGGCAATGTGCGCAACAAGACCGAGGGCGATGACCTCGAAGGCGTTTCGGACATCCAATACTCCTACAGCTCCGACCCAACCAAATGGAAGGGGCAGGGACGTAAACACACTGGGAGAACCGATGGTTCGCTGACGGCTGACGATGCGACTCTAACCATGAGCGCCGCGTATTGGCACGCGTGGCGAAACAAGCTCGGCGCCGGGTTCATGCGCAAAGAGTTCACCTACACGGTGAGCTACGCAGACGCCGACGAGGAAGTCGAGACCGACACCCTCGAGAAGTGCAAGATCACCAAGGTCGAGAAGAACCCCAAGCAGGGACCTGACCCAGTCACGTTCAAGATCACTCTGTCCGTGATGAACGTGCTTGACGGTGGGTTAGACCCCATGGACGAGGCAGACTAACCAACTACCGGCGGTGGGGATGCCCCCGCTAAAGCCGACCGTGTGGTCCCGAGCGGGCAGTGAGCTTCTCCCCCTGAGCTCCTGCAATCGGGACGCTAACCAACGCGGGCGCGGAAGCCCGAGGGAGTACCAAGATGGCACTGACAGCAGAGCAGAAGCAACTTCTCGAACACGCGAAATCCGTCCATGGACCCAGGTGCAAAGCCATCGGGGCTAGGGGCGGCGTCTTTTTGATCGTGCGTCCCCCGCTGAACGAGGACCGAGCAAGTTTCAACGAAGCGGTTGCTCGAGCAGGAAACCGAGTGAACGCGAACGTGGTCTTGTCCAAGGCCTGCGTCGTGTACCCGGTAGACAAAGCCAAGGTGAAGCTGTTCGAGGATTTCCCTTTCCTGCCCGAATCGGTGAAAAAGGTAGTGCTCGAGGTGGGCGGGTCTGAGATCGAAGAAGTCACGGATGCGTCACTGTCCGACACTGAGAAGCCAACCCTGCAGGAATGCAGAGCCAAGCACCCTGAGTGTGTCCCCGTTCGCTGCTTGCCAAGCGGAGAGCTGCTTATCGTTCGAAGGGCCAACCCTTCAGAGCGTACGCGGTTCAGTCAGGCAACGAAGGGTAGCAAGAACTCGAAGATGCCCGATCAAACGATCGGGTACGAGCAGCTAGCCCGGTCACTCACACTGAGCCCAGAGGGCAACGCCAAGACTGAGCTATTCGACAAGTTACCGTTCCTTTACGAAGCTATCGGTGACTTCGGAATCGCGATGTCTGGGGCGGAGATCGAAGACCTGGGAAACGACTAGAGAGCTCACGCCTAGACCTGATTCAGGGTGGGCTCGCAATATTAGCGTCACGAGGAATCGCCCCAGAGGGCGACGCCCTACTTGGGGCGATGATGGAGGCTGAGTTCCAGTCCTACGTCGTCGCCTTCATAAAGGGCTGGTCGAAAGCAGTCTCGGCTACACCGAAGAAGAAGAAATGAGCGACGACTCAGTCAATCTTGACGTCGAGCTAGACGTTGCAGACCTGCTTGGCCCAGCCAAGCAGGGGACGGCTGCCGTCGACAAGCTTCAGACTTCGATTCAACGGCTCGGTAAGACCTCGACCAAGGCCGTTGACGTCAAGAGCAGCTGGTGGGGTGTGCGCGAACATGCCCAGCTGCTCGAGAAGCAGATGCTGCAGACTAAGAACCCGCTTTGGATGCAGCCAAAGAAGCGCGGTGGATTCGCATCGTTGTTCGGTGGGGCCGGCAAGGAAATCGAGGAACTGAGCGGTAAGTTCGGTGGGGCCGGCGGTGAGCTGGGTGAGTTTGGCTCTCGACTTGGTGGTGCCGGGGATCTGCTTGGTGGATTCGCAACCAAGGCTGGCGCACTGAGGCTTGGATTGGTCGGAGTTGGCATAGCCTCCATGGCATCGCTGGGCGCTGTAGTTGAGTTCGCTTGGAAGGTCGGTGAGATCGCTGTCGAATTCGGTCACGCCGCGGCCGAGGCGGGCATCTTCGCTCAGGAATCGCGCCTGGCCATGACACAGCTACTTCACGGCAATGCCGGTGAGGCTGCGGCTGAGTTCGACGACGTTCGACACTCCGCGGCCATGTTGGGCCTTCAGGTGGAAAGCACTGTTGACAGTTTCAAGGGCCTGCTGCGCTCGCAGTTCAAGCCCGAGCTAGCCAAAGACATCATCAAGATGGGGGCCGATCTGCAGTCGGTGGGCGTCAACGCTGAAGAAGTCCAAGGCGTCATCGTCGCCATGAGCCAGATCAAGAGCAAGGGGCGCTTGCAGGGCGAGGAACTCATGCAGCTGCAGGAGCGCGGCATCTCTGGCCAGCTCGTTCAGGAATCGATCATGTCACGCATGGGACTGACCTCAGTCTCCCAGTACCAAAAGGCGCAGCAGGGTGGGAACATCTCGTCGGATATTGCCATCGCGTCAATTCTCGACGCAGTGAAGAAGAAGACCGGGGAGACAGAGCTCGGGCAAGCTGGTAAACAGTTTGCGAGCAGCACGATCACTGGTCTGAAAGCGCAGATGGCAGGCGCATGGGAAAACATTCTCATCGATGCTGGTGACCAAATGATGCCCGGCCTTCAGCGGATCGGGGCGCTCATTGGTGCCGAGTTCGCTGCAATTACGAGCGACCCACAAGTCGCCGGCATTGGCAAAGACCTGCTCGGCTACTTCAACGAGTTCATCGATTGGGCCGAGGCGAACGGTCCAAAGATTCACGAGTACATTGGCATCGGTCTAAAAGTTGTGGGGGCGACGATCAAAGTGGTCGGCGCTACCATTGAGTGGTTCCTCGACCACCTCGACTGGGTCATTGCCACGGCCGAGGTTGTGGGCATTGCACTGCTAGGGTTTGCTGCAATTGGAGCAGTGATTGTTGCGGCACTCGTCGGGATTGGCATCGTAATTTATGGCATCGCCTGGGCAGTTTACGACACGCTCAAGGGAATCGTTGACTTCTTCGTGTGGGCGTACGAGTCGATCATCAGCATCGACTGGTCCGAGGTCGGATCGGCGATAGTCAACGGCATCGAGTCGGTGATACCCGACTGGCTCAAAAGCTTGCTGGGTATTGGCGGTGGCGGAATGGCAGTCGATCTCGCCGGAGTTCAATCGGCAGCCAATGACACGTCTTCAATAGCCGGTGGAACTGTGCGCAGCGGCGCCGCGTCGCTTGGTGTTCCGAACATCAACAACATCAAAGGCGACACGTCGCTGCAGCTCAACCTGACCGTTCCTGCTCCTCCGGGTGGCACTGAGGAGGATGGGCGATCTTACGGGACAGGCGTAGCGAGTGGCCTTCAGACCCAGTTCATGGGCTTCATGGCGGGCGCTGGGGAAAACGCAGCGTAATGGCGGTCACAGTCCAGAACAGCTACCCCTTCTGGGGAGGCGAAGCTGCGGAACAGCGCGCATGGGATACCTGCGAGATCGACGGAATCACCATCGAGAACGTTTCGGTTGAGTGCCCCAAGGAGCGCGACATCGACGTCAAGAAGTCGAAGGGCTCCGACGGTGCCAAGTTCTCGGACAATGGCTACACGCCAGCAAAGGTCACGATCAAGGTTCAGATCAATACCCGCGAGGAGTGGAATCACTGGTGCGGAACCGTGTTCCCTGGGCTTGATCCGCAGAAGCTGGGTGGACTCAAGAAGCCACTGAGAATCAAGCACCCAGAGCCCAACTCGCGCGGCATCACCGTAATCTACATCACCAAGATCAAGGGCGAGCCGCCATCGGCATCCAAGGGCAAGGTCGAAACCATTGAGGCTCTCCATTGGGTTCCGGAAGCCAAGAAGACCAAGTCAGACGTCACTGCACCGAAAGCTCAGCACGCCACTCCTGCTGGCCCCGCACCGGCTCAGCTGTTCAATAATATGGCGGCCAAGATCGAAGCTGACTCGGTTGCTCCTAACCTTCCCCACAATACCTTCTTCGATTACACAGGCGGGAACGGCTCAACATGAGCGACGTTCCGTACACATTCGGCGGGCTGCCGCTTCTGTGGGCCAAGCCCTGCCTTTCCTACATTGGGGCATGGCATGCGGAACTTGAGGCATCCTTTGATGGGAAAGACCCGAAGCCTAACGCTGACGGAACCTATACCCTATCTGCGAACGACGTTGATTTCGTTGGAACCCCAGTACTGGGCCCGCGAAAACTCGTTGGCAGAGTCAAGGTCAAGATCGTTGGCGGCCGAGGTGGGCTCAAAAAGAAGCTCGACCCCAAACACTACTCAAAACCCGCGGTACTCACGGTAGTTCGCGACATTCTCGCGGACTGTGGAGAGGTTCTGTCCAGCGGCGTTGACCCTGCAACGCTGGATGGACAGATACAATCTTGGCAACGCGGCGACATTCCCGCTGGGCGCTGCCTGACGCTGGTGCTCGACCAACTTGGACTCATCTGGCGCGTGCTGCGCGACGGGACGATCTGGATCGGCAAAGAGGAATACCCAGCGAGCTCGGCAAAGTTCGAACTCATCGACGAGGATTGGTCCGCTGGCGTCATCGAGATTGCGTCGGACGCTCCTGATCTAGAGCCAGGTGTTACCCTGCTCGACCAGCAGATTCGCTACGTAGTGCACGACATCCAGTCCGGATCCCTGCGGACTTCGGCTTACCTACAGACCCCAAGCGGGCTCATGGATCAGTTCCTTGCCGGCGTGCGCCAAGAGATTGCTTACACGCGACTCTACCCATCGACGGTCGTCGCCCAGAACGCAGACCTGACGCTGCAGCTGCTCCCCGATGATGCGCGCATGCGCGGAACCGGTCTCGATAACGTACGCATTCGGCACGGCCTGCCCGGGTTCGAGGTGCACGTACGCGAGGGCGCTCGCGTGAGCCTGGGGTTCGATGGCGGCAATCCTTCCATGCCCTACGCCTCGCTCTGGGAGACCAACGGGAACGCAGTCGACTATGTCGAGTTCGTGAAGAACTCCACACACTCACCGTTCGTTCGGGTCGGTGACGAGCTGGAGGCAGTGCTCCCGATGGGGCTTCCGCTCACGACAAGTTTAGGCCCGGCAATCGTAACAGTTGTTACGCCACTCAAGGCGGTACTCACGGGCCCCGGAAACTCGGGGCTACGCGGATGACATTCGCCTACGTCGGAGAGTTCTCGGTGGGGGCTACCCTAACTGCCACGGCGCAAGCCAAGGCCGCCATTGACGCCTTGGTCGGGGTGTCGCTGCCCTCGCTCACGCTTACAGCTTCCGCCAAAGCTGCCATTGACGCCCTGGTGGGGGTGTCATTGCCAGAGGTTCAAGCGAAGCTCGCTGGCTACCTGCAGCTGCAGATCCCTAGCCCTTCGTTCGACATCGGGGCGCAGATAGGCTTTGCTGCGACTGGGCTGGCTACAGCGCTTGCTGATTTGTCAGCCATTCCAGGAGGTGCCGCGCTCGCGGCGACGCTCACCGGAGCGCTCGCGGCGCAGCTGGCAGCCCAAGCGGCTATCAAGTCTTTCGACCCTGACCTGGCGCTGAAGATCGACACGTCCATCGCAGCGGCAGCGTCGCTCAACGTGTCAGTTGACTCCGGTGTCTCGGGTCCCAACCTGAACATGGCCCTAATCGCGACGAAGGTCGCTGAACTTGGGGCGATAGTCGGGACAATCGAGGCACAAGCGGAGGTGTCAGCTGCATTGGCGGGGATTCTGGCCGGCGGCGGTACTCAGATCATCAACACCCAAGCGCAACTGTCGGCGCAGTTAGGTGGCGCCCTTGGAGCGAGTGGGCTCATGCTGTACCGTTTCGACGGCAAGGCGAACGAGCTAGCCGCGGCTGGGGTGGACCTGCAGGCGAGCGCAGTAGCGGCCTTGGGCGCCGACGCGGACGTTCACCTGATGTTCATTCTGCCAACGAACGCCGGTGCTTGGGGTGCGCTACAGGCGACGGTCAAGACGGGGTGAACTACTCCTGAGTCGGCCCCGAATTATTCCACCGCTCAGCGTTCTGGCACCTGACCGCCGTCACAGCGACGACGAAGACCAGTAGCCCGAACGGGATCCATGCCCACCAGAGATTGCGACGAAGCCAGGTCATGGAACTCTAACCGCCGATATTCGTGCGCATTCCCAGCGACCCTGAGTTGGGCTGCAGTCGCATAATATGCGTCCATCCAGTATGCAATTGGCTGCCGGTGATCCCCCACTAGGCCAGCACACGGGGTTATCCAAGATATCCGAATACTCAGCTTTGCGGAGTTGAGAGATCGTGTCCGCATCGTACTTAGATTCGCACGTTTCAGCCGAAGCACAGACAACTGCGTTCAAACATGGGCAGTACAGGTTCCCAAGTGGGCAAGTCGTTTGCCCGGATCCTCCAGTACCCTGTGCCCCACCAGTACCCATGGATGCGGAACACACTTTTCCAGATCCGCACGTAAGCCCCGAGCCGCACGTCCCAGATGAAAAGCAGGCGCACCCAGATGTTCCGGTCGGGCAATTCACCGCAGTGGTAGAAACCGATCCGCCTGTAGCCTTTGCTCCACCAGTACCGGCCAACGCCCCACCGGTAGCAAAAGAGGAAGTGTTGCCGCCCGTGGCCGCCTCGCCTCCCGTAGATGCCTCACCACCGGTTTCCAGCGGATCAACGGTCGCCAGCGCGTAGCTGCCTCCAGTGGCCTCAACAAGCGCGGTCTGACCTGCAGAGCCACCCGTAGCGTCAGGCTCACTCTGTGGCTGCACGTCAGTTGTGGACGAGCACCCGAGGACCAGCAGCACACACCATAGATTCCGCATTTTGATCTCCCATCAAAAGGTAATGCACGAAGTGTACCCATGACAGCCGACCTAGGTAGTGATTTTTTCTGCGACGGAGACCTGACCCCTGGTCTGGAGGTCGTCACAGGTAGGCTTTGCCTGGCTCAGGCTCTGATTCGACGCCTTTGGGGGCCGCTGTTCTACGACCCAAATTACGGGTTCGACCTGCGCGAGATGATCAATTCCTGCGCTGACTCCACCTGGGAGGTCGAGTCACGGATCCGCGACGAGTTCCTGAAGGACGAACGGGCGGAGTCTGTTCAGTGCTCGGCAACCTTCGACAGTGACGCCAACACACTGCGCGTCAACTGTGTGATCGAAGACGCGGACGGGCCATTCACTCTCGTAGTGGGCGCCGACGCGCTGAAGATCGAAATGCTCGAGTTCCCAGAGGCTGCCTGATGCTGTCATTCAAACAACTCTCCACGCCGACGACGCCTGAGCAGGCGACAACCATGGCCATTGCCTACTTGGCTGGGCAGGGTTTCAGCTCGACCTCGTGGCAATCGGGATCCGTTCAGCTGACCATGGTCATGCTGTTCGCGTGGCTGTATTCGGCTCTCACCTACATGATCGCCGCTCTTCTGAATGGCGGCTACAACGACACGGCAGAGGGCGACTTTCTCGACCACCTATCCGCCTCTCGATTCGACAATACGCGCGACGGCGCGGTAGCCGCTCAGCACTACGTTGTGTTTACATGTTCCGCGTCCGCTGGTCCATACCCTGCGCCAGGCGATGGCAAGGTAGTGGTTGCAGACGCGTCGCGCACCTTTCGACTCAAAGCGACCACTGATTACCCGCTGCTAGCCATTCCCTCAGGCGGAAGCGTTGCAATGCTAGTCGAGGCAGAGGTGGCCGGATCTGACGGCAACCTTCCCGGCATTGGCACGATCACCCGCATGATCACCACTATGGCCGGTGTAACCTGTAGCAATCAGGTTGTGCCCGGGACAACTACGTCGCTCGTGCGCAATGGCGCTGACGCCGAAACAACGCCGCATCTGCGCGCGAAGAACTCGAGTAAGTGGGGTGGACTATCGATCGAAGTAACGCGCACAGGCGTCGAGCGCTTGGCCTTCGCGTGGCTGCCGTCGAATTCCAAGGTGTACGTCGAGGACAATAACCCGGCTGGCCCTGGCACCGTTGACGTGTATGCAAGCGCGGAATCTGCCGCAATCGCAGCTGGAGATCTGACAACGCTTCAGGGGAAGCTCGATGGCCGTTTCCTCGGTAACAACATCTCAAGCGGAGCGCGAACCAAGCGGGCATTGGCAATCGCGGCGCCGACATTCGAGTTCGCGCCAACGGGCGTCGTGTTCTATTCTCCGGGCTTCTTGCTTGTAGATGTTCAGGGTGACGTCGAGGCGGCGCTGCTGAAGCTCGTCAAAGATTGTCCTCTCGGCGGCTATGACTATTCCCCGGGTCCATCGAGTGTCATCACCTATTCAGACTTCGTGCAGGCGGTCGAGGATGTCCCGGGCGTGAAGAGCTTCGCTCCCACGTACCCGACCGGAAACCTGACCATACCATCTCACGCTGTCGTCTCGCTCCCGTCTGCCTGGGCGCTCATCTACACCCCCACATCAACGAGCTAATGGGCAACTGGCGCACATGGGTTGAGTCACTCGTTCCCGGGTGGCTTCAGGGCTATTGGGGATCTCGATTCACTGGCATTCTGTCGCTGTTTGCTGACGCGACGGCACAGGGTGCATCGGAAGCATTACGGGCGCCGTGGCTCAAGGAAGAGACCAGCCCCGACGATTGCCTGCACTTGGCTGGGTCCGAGTGCCGGATGCCTCGCTACCCGAACGAGACACCGGCGACTTATCGAGCTAGACTCAACGGTGTTTGGGAAGCGTGGGAGTTCGCAGGCGATGAGCTGGCAATCGAAGGTCAACTTCACGCTGCTGGTTTCACCACCGCGTATGTGACGACCGACATCACGCGCGAGGGGCCCGATGGGCAAGCCGCTCCGTACTGGTCTCAGTTTTGGGTGCACTTCCCGCCTGGGTCCGGAGTCGTCGTGAATCTCACGGTGCGACTGTGGGACGGAACTTATCTATGGGATGGCGCGATTGACTGGCAGCCAACCAACCTCACACGCGAACAGATCGCGACCATGATCGGAATTATCCGGCAATGGAAGCCCGCTGACTGGGTCTGCCGTGCACTTGTTTTCGACTTCTACTCGGGCCTCTGGGATGGCTCTTTCGCATGGGACGGCTCGCGCAATTGGGGCGGCACGTTCGAATTGGAACTCACATGACATATGATAACATCACTCCAGTAGCAGGACTTTCTCAGGTCAAGGCCCCCACGGTGGCAGACGCCGTCTATGGTCCCGACCTCAAAACGAACGTCATTCAGCCGCTCGCGAACCGCATCCAGGTTGCTCTCGATTGGATGGTTCTGGATAGCGACTCGCTGTCCTACCCAGGAGGGGTATTGGCTATCTACAATGGAGTAAATGAACAGTCGATCGTGGGCGCCAACACAACTTTCGTCGTGAAGGGCGGAGACAAGATCGCAATTACCGTAGGTCCCATGTCCCTGCATCAGTCCAACGGTCTCGGGTCGTTCATCGTAAGACTAATAGAGGACGTTAGCGTATCGGGTGCACCGGTGGTCTCGAAGACTCTTGCGCTAGCTGACACCGTCAAGCGTTGGCTGACATACACGATAGTCTACGAAGCAACGAAGACCGGAAACCTAGCCCTAGACCTTTTAGTGACAGGCGACGGAACCAACAACACCTATGCAAGTTCGCTCTTCGATCAGTGGGGCAGCTACGTCCATTATGGCCCCGCGCTACGAACCTGAGCGACGAAATGAGCAATTCAGCATACAACCCCTGGCAGTCCCCTTGGACTGACGATGTTCTCGGTCCCGTCATTGTCGACGGTGACATGAGTCTGGTGGAGCCACGCACGGCCGCGCTCTACTTCGTTGGAGCTGCCGTTGTCTACGACGCCGTCCTTAATGTCAGGAGGGTCGTTTTCGCAGGAACCGGCGGAACCGGTCTTCCGAACGGAACAGCAAACAACCAGTTGATGCGCTGGAATGGTTCCGAGGCTGTGTTTACGCTGATGACCGCCGCGATGCATGGGCAGCAAGCTGATGGGTTGCTGCACGCGATAGCTACAAGTTCGGCTGCTGGCTTTGCACCGGTGCTGCCAGGCGGTGGAACCATTGGGCTGCTCGGGACAACGAACGGCACCAGTTGTGGTTGGCTCAACGGCCTTAGTGGTGCGTTCTTCTCGGACGGCGGCATCGGGATATCGAAGATCCAAGGCCCCGGCGCGCTGAACAGAATTCTGACGAGCGGAGCAGCCGGCGATGGGATTGTTACGTGCTCATGGTCACAAATAACCGATGCAATGGTCTCGTCGGTTGGTTGGGCCAAGATCACCGGCTATCCGACGATCACCTGTACGGCCCCACTGACCATTGCGGGAGGGGCCAGCGCTGATCTCTCAACGGGTAGAACCCTAGCCGTCTCAAGTGCAACCACGAGTGCAGTCGGTGTGGTGCGGTTAGCTGGTGACCTTGCAGGAACCGGAACCTCCCCGACGGTTGCGAAAATCAACGGGGCTTCGGTGCCGGCTGCTGGTGCACTGACCACCGGCCATGTGCTGCAGGTCTCTGGTGCTTCTGCACTGTCCTACGGATACGTTGCCAACGCCAACGTATCTTCAACGGCCGCTATTGCAGTTACCAAGTTGGCTACGGGTGGGTCTGCTCAAATTCTCACCTCAAACGGAACAACGAATTCTTGGGGATCAATCAACGACAATGCAATGATTTCTGCTCATGTGGTTGGCCCAAACAACCTTACGGTGGGTTCGGCAAATACGATCCTGTTTAGTGACGGAACCGTGAATCTGTGGACTACGCTGAACGATGCAGCCCACGGGCAGCGAGGTGGGGGCAACCTCCATGCAACTCTGAACGGCAGTAGTGCGGGGTTTGCGCCAGCAATCACGGCGGCCAACAGAGTTCTGCTCAATACTGACGGGGCTACCCCTACATGGGGAACCATATCCAATGCCATGTTGGCGGGTGGTATCACTTGGAGCAACCTCACGGGATACCCTACGATCACTTGTACTGCTCCTTTGCTCATCAACGGGAGCACTAGTGCGGATCTCTCGGCTAACAGAACCCTGTCGATCGCACCTGGTGGGGCAAATAGCGTCCTATGGTCGAACGGATCGATTAACACTTTTACGGCTAATCCCATCGTAGGCTCACTGGGGATCGGTGTCACCGCTCTAGCCAAGCTCGACGTAGCGGGGACAACGGCGGCGGCTCCAGGCAGGACGCTCATTAGTGATGATGGTGCTTACGCGCCCACGCTTCGACAATTTAAATGGTCTGGCGGTGGTACCTCTTACCAAGTTGGCGCCATGACTACCGTCAGTGACTCGCAGTCACCAACAGGAGGACTTCTCAAGCTAGGAGTGTCGACAGGAGCCACTGCTATTGGGTCAGAGACCATGGTATATTCGCTTTACGTCAATAGTGGCGGGCGAGTAGGCGTCGGAACTTCGACTCCAACCGCAACCTTTGAGGTCAACGGTACTGCGGCTTTGGTTGATCAGTCGGTTCAGGCAGCACTCGCATCGGGCAAGCAGCTAGTACAGGCGAATAGCGGACGAATCATAACCAGGCTTGGTGCTGACTACGGCTCATATACCATTAGTCCTTATCCCTACGAAAACAGTAGTTCGCTCGCGGCAAGGGTAGATAAACAATTTGGTGGCTTCTCGCTCACGGGTGCAAGTTCCACCAAGACATTGACCTTTAGTACTGCGATCCATGGTGTGGCCTGCCCAACCTCTTCGACTTACGGACGTTCCATTGTTGGTAGGTTTACCCTCGGATGGCTGGGCAACGGTCATCTAACCAATGGTGCGGCCCAAATGTTCCTATTTGCGTTAGGTATCACTTCATCAGGTACAATACAGACATTCAACATATCAAACGCGGCCACTAACGGACATTTGGACGTGCTCAATGGTGGTCAGGCTGCACCTAACATCACCACTTCGTGGGCTAACCCGAACTTTTCAATCATCATCGGGGCTACGGCTGCAGGTGCGAGCGAAATTACCCGGTTCTTTTGGGAGGTCGAGTACGGGTGGGCCGCGTCATGATCTGGATGATTACTGGCTTGCATGACCCCAGATGGTTCCAGAACTCGATTGAGAACTACCTTCGACAAGACTACCCGGAAAAGCACCTCGTTCTCGTTGAGAACGGTGACGGAATCGGGGTTGGTGAGTACCGGGTGAATTTCCTCAAATTGGGGATTACCGTCATTCGTTCAGAGCCTGGTGCAGCTGCCTCACTGAACGCGGCCCTCAGTTGGTTGAAAGCCAATGCCTCACCGGATGATTGGATCTGTAAGTGTGATTCTGACGACTACTACGGCCCCAAGTACCTCGATTCAATCCAAGAAGCTGCTGAAGCTGGGGCTGACTATGCCGGTCGAGCAAGCCTCTACATTCGAACAACCGATAATCAGCTTTGGTACGTGGAGGGTGAGACTGATGCCCACCTCTTCCACGGCCCCACCATAGCCTCAAGGCTGGGTGACGCCTTGGACTTCCCTCTGGTCGACCAATGGGGTGAAGATGATCTCTGGTGTCGCGCAATGCATCATGCGGGACTGAAACCCTTCACGTTGGCGCCAGAGCACTTCTGCTATCAACGCTGGCGTAACTACAACCACACTTGGCCTTGTTCTGATTTTGAAATCAGAACCTCGTGGCTGGTGCCGTTCAGGGACTTAGGACCATGCGACATGGACATTGTCGATGGATTGAAACCAAGACCTGTCGGGTCTATACTTGAAACACCTAACGTCGAGGTCAATGACCTAATGGCAACCAGAGTGTTGATGGAACAAATTGATCCATCGCTCAAGCAAGCCTTGGAAAATGGGCCAACTGCCCTTGCAAAGTACATGCAGGAAAGAAGCGGACAATGACTGAGAAACTTAGAATTCAAGCACCATCGAACGTAATCACGATAAACGGACAAGATAAGCAGTTCTTCATATTCGAGGGACTGATGGTCTGGGCCATCAATGGCGATAAAAGATTCAATCAGGATGGCCCGGGAATCAGGGCTTCGGTGCGGATCGAGACGGAACTGGCAAAGCTCCCGCCGATTGCCAAAGAAGATCAAACACAAGAGCCAAGGTTCTTGGTGCTGAAGCAGGAAGACCAAGCGCTCTTACTCGATAGCCTCGTGAACCCTCAACAAATGAATGGTGGGGGATATCCTCTGACACCAGCCCGGGTGCTCTTGCCTTGGATTGACGCGGTTGAAAACGCGATTCAGTGACAGATAAGGGAAATCTCATGAAAAACTGGAAAACTACACTCGTTGGAATCATAGCAGGCGCCCTAACTATCCTGCAAACGTCACTCACTGCGTACCAAGATGGTACCAAAGTGCAATGGCTTCAGGTGGCTCTCGGTATCGCCATTATGGCGTTTGGCGTGATCTGCAAGGACTTCAATGTCACGGGAGTTGGCGACACAGCCAAGACAGCTGCGAAGCTAACATCGGTCGGAATTGTCGCGCTTCTGCTCGGCGGCTGCGGCGGAACTCTCCACTCCACGATCGAAAAGATCATGGTGTTCGAGCAGCAGGTACATACCGAGCAAGCTCAGATCCTGCTCGCAGCAAATGCCGCAATAGCAACGCTCCCAGCTGACCAACAGAAGGTTGCGCTCGAGAAGCTCAACGCGGCGAACGACACCCTGACCGCTACACTCAACGTGAAGGACGCTGCGCTAACCGTGGCCCTCAACGCTAGTGACGCTTCGGGCATCAACCTTGCTCAAATCGAGCAGGACATTCTAGCGGCCGTGAACGCTATCGTGGCTCTTGTACAGGTCTTCGGTGTCCCGGAGCAAACCGCTCGCGCGCAAGCGTCTGGGGCTCGGTTGAGCACGGCAAGAACCGTGGTGGTCAAGTGACCATGACACTCGTGAGCCCGGTGCTTGAGAGAGCTGATTCCGGTTGGGAAGAAACCAACGGCAAAAGCTTTTTGCACTGGTGTCCAGGCTGCGAGTGTTTACACCTGATCAACATCGAGAAACCAAACAAGCAGGGAGCGCAGTGGACGTTTGATGGAAATGTCGAAGCGCCAACGTTCTCCCCGTCAATCAACTACCCTGGCGTTTGCCACTACTTCATTCACTCCGGGCAGATTCAATTTCTGTCCGACTGCAGACACAAACTGGCAGGGCAAACGGTGCCGATGTCAACGATCGAAGACGGAATGTCATGAAACGATACCTTCTCACTCTCCTCGCGGCCCTCTGTCTCTTCGCTTGCCCTCGCCCGCCTGACCCCATCACCCCCGTGCCTGACGGCGGCTCAGGAGGCGTCGCGGCAACCGGTGGCACATCTGCCGCGCCCGACGCCGGGACCCCTGCTGGCGGAGCGCTGGCGCTGGGTGGCGGGGTATCTACCGGTGGACAGGCTCCGGCAATCGTCACTAACTGGCCTGATTGGGATGCCTGTTCCCGGCAACTCAAGAGAGCCGAGGCGCCAGTCAAGCGCACGTTCGGGCTACGACGAGCACCGCGCAGCCGTCGCACGGTACAGCCCTGGCATGACACCGGCGTCGTTGTCGCTTCGGC
This sequence comes from Bryobacteraceae bacterium, assembly GCA_039680545.1. GTDB lineage: Bacteria > Acidobacteriota > Terriglobia > Bryobacterales > Bryobacteraceae > JAEHDI01. The sequence goes on from JBDKSR010000453.1 coordinate 56,910, forward strand.
GTTTCATCCGATGCTCGTTGCCCCGCTGGACCAGGGAGCACTGGGCGCATGCACGGGATTCGCGACCGCGGGATGTCTGAGCACGTGGCCTTTTGGGCTCAAGCTCACCAATGCCGACGGCAAGCGCATCTACTCGCTAGCGACGAAACTGGACGGGTTCTCTGGCTCTTACCCTCCTACCGATACCGGTAGCGATGGCAACTCAGCCATGGCAGCCGCGATTCAGCTCGGGCTAGTGGCGAGCAAAACTTTCTCTCACGCCGAAACGCTGGCAGATATGCACGCAGGGATTCAGTTCCGGGCGGGCATATTCGGTAGCACGTGGACCACGGAAATGTCCAAGCCCAAACCTGACGGATACGTCACCATCGGCGGCGACGTGGAGGGTGGACACCAGTACGCATACGTCGGATTCGACAAAGAGCGCGGAGACGAAGTGTTCCGTAACTCGTGGGGCAAGGGGTACGGGTGTGACGGGTACTTCCGTATTCGCTCCGACAACGTTCAAACTCTCATCGACGACGGCGCCGACGCGGACTTTGCGGACGTGATTCCCGCCAACGACAACGCGACCCGAGCTGTCGCAAACAACTAACAGCGCCTCGGCGCAGAAAGAAAAATGGAACATGGAAACTAGACTTTTTCGCAATCGGTTCGGTCTCATGTCGGTGCTGACATTCCTTGTGGGACTCGTGGGCATGCAGCCGAAAGCACAAGCCGCAGAGATGCAATCCATCTGCTGCGTGCGAGCCGTGGGCACGGTGCAGGTATTCGACGCCAATGGTCGCCCCAAGGGTGAGCCTGAAGTCGTCAAAAACCTCATCACTAACGCTGGGCGCATCTTCCTGCATACCCAGTGCTACTCGACAGCTTCAGGTGTCGCAGGTGGCCTTTGCTACATCGCTTTGAGCAACGACACGCTGACAGAGACCGCCGCAAGCACCACTCTGAGCACCGAGATTGCCGCAAACGGGCTGGCTCGAGCGCAGGGTACCGTTACGCTTCCGACAGGATCTGGAACGAGCACGACCATAACCAAGACGTTTACGTGCATCACGAATCCACAAGCGTCGCAAAAGGCTGCGCTGTTCGCAGCCTCGAGCGCTGGCACGATGTGCCACGTGCTCAGCTACGCGCAAAAGTCGTTGGCGGTGGGCGAGTCACTGGCGGTCACCTTTACGATCACCACGTCGTAGTCAATGACACTCAAGGAAGCGTTGCGAACGTTACTCGCTGAGCTGCTCAAGAAAACTGGGCCGCTCAGTGAGGGCGTAAGGCTAGGCGAAAGCGTTAGCGTGCAGGTGATTCCTGCGCCAATCGCGCGGGAAGCAAAGGAATAATTTGGCAGCGCCGACACTCCATAGATTTGCCAAAGCCGTTGGTTCCGGAACACTCACGCTGACGATCGGGAGTGCTACGGGGGATGCGGCGGTGCTGCTGTGTTCTGGTGACGGACCGAACTCCACGTTCACTCCCCCTGCTGGGCAGGGGTGGACGCTCTATTCTACGGACAACCTGAATTTTGACGGGCAAACCGTAGCGGTATTTACTAACAACGCTTTGCCGTCGGCGACATCGTACGACATCTCGTCAAATGCGGGTGGAACATCGGTCTATATTTGGACGTTCTCGGGAGCGGCATCGGCGACCCCGTTCACCGCGTCGAAGAACGTCCAGGACAGCACGCACGCGAGCCCCGTAACGGTCACCGCGACAGGGCTCAGTACGCCAGCGAATGATTGCGCGTTGCTCTGGCTTGCAGGTCTCGACACAGGCGGCGGAGGTATTACTTGGACGTGGCCTACCGGGTACACTGATGGTCAGCAATCTTATGACAACGACTTCTTTTCGTCGGGAGGCGCAGGCGGAAAGACTCAAGCGGTAGCAGGCCCGACTGGCGACGTGGTGGGAACTGTCACTGGTCAGTCGATGGCGTGGGTAGCGTATCTAATCGCCGTTGCTCCGGCGGGTGGTGGTTCGACAACGTATCCGATCGGCGTATCTGAGTCCGTGACCATTTCTGACGCGGCGTCTGCCTCTGCGCTTCGTGTCGTGTCGATGAGCGAGTTCTTGAGTTGGTCCGATGCACTCGCGTCACTCGCAGCGAGACTGGCAGGGTTGAGTGAAGCTGTTACGCTGTCTGAGTCCGTCGTCGGAGGATCTGCGGCGCTCAATTACTACGTAGACACATCACTGTACTCACCAGGCGCGCGTCAGCAGTGGGCCAAGGGTTGTCCAATTGGTGCAGTTGATCCTGTCACTGGTGACTATGTTGCGCTCACGTACAGACCATCAAACAATCGTACGTACCTCGCGGTATCGACCGACAAGGGCGTCACGTGGACCTACTTGCTAGCGACCGATGGAGAGTCATTCGGCGGTGGCGGTTTTACCTCTCTCGCGATTGATAGTGCTGGAGGAGTGCATGTTGTCAGCGAGGAGCTGCAGTATTGTAAGATCGCTCTAACGCGTTCAGGTGGACACGTTATGGGTTGGACTCAAGGATCTCTGATTACCCCCGCAACCGGAGCTCTCAACACTAATTACTGCTACAACCCTACGGTTCTGGTCGTCAAAAATGCCAATGGCACCGAGTGTCTAGCCATTTCATGCGTGCATAATCTGACCAGCAGTGGAGGCAATTACGATCGGGCAGTCATCGAAATCACTGTCACACACAATCTGACGCCCACGGCAACTGCAAACTTCTTTTCGCTCGATGGTACAGCTGGCAGCTACACGACGATCTACACCGCAATCGACGCAACTACCGATCTCAACGGGTACGACGCGTCAACGATGCTTGCGCAGATGCCCGGCAGCAAGGCGCTCGTTTGCTGGTGGGGTCACAACATCAATGAGCAGTACGTTGGCGCTCTGTACTATTGCAGGTATGTGCTGTGTTCAGCGAGCGGAACCAATTGGACACCAGAAACCGTCACCGAGATAGCGCACACCACTGGAGCGCGGTGGGTCAATGTCAACAATCTCGTAGCATCCTCCAGCGAAGTATTTGGACTGCGTACAGACGGCGACAACGGGCTCGTGATTGACAAGTGGGCGAGCGACGGCACGTTCTCCAAGGCTTTTCTCAGTGTACCGAGCTCGACGCCACCCATCGGACTGTCGGGGTTTCTCAACGTCAACGCGAGTGGTACAGAATTTTGGTGCGCGTACACGCGACAGGATGTTTCCAATCCTGTCGGGGTACAGGTGTACTGGGGGCATTACGTCAATGGGAGTTGGATCACTACGCTTGACACCTCAGGCATAGCGACATCGAATTCTTATTTACCCGGCTACGGCGGAATTGCTGGAGTTGCGAGCGGGATCGCAACATTCGCCACGCCAGATCAGGCGCGCAGTTGGTGGGTTGGATCGTACTACACAATCGCGAGTTCCGAGTTTCTCGTCGCGGCGAGTGAGACGGTCACAATGTCCGCGTCGGTTGGTTCAGTATGGTCCGCCGTCGCAAGCGCTGTCGAGTCGTTGTCGTGGACCGATTCGGCAACAGCAAATCGCTCGCTTTTAGCTGGCGTATCAGATTCTTGGACTTGGACCGATTCGGTTGCTGCAGGGGTAGCGCTGGCCGCTGGGCTTTCTGAGTCAGTCACGTGGTCCGACACTGTTGGTGCTGTCAAGGCAGCGGTGGCGCAGCTCTCCGAGTCCGTGACGCTTTCGGATGGGCTGACAGCGGTTGCATCGCTGCTCGCCGGACTGGCAGAAACTGTTACAGTAAACGAAGCCATTGCGGCGACGGCTGTGCTCGTTGCTGCGATTACTGAGTCGCTTTCGTGGTCTGATGGCGCAACGGCGCTGGTTACGTTCGTTCGCTCGGTGAGCGAGTCCGTTGCGTGGAGTGACGCGTTGGCAGCGTTGGCTAACTACGTCGCAAATGTCACCGAGTCGAATGCAATCCTCGAGGCAGTGAACGCAGGAAGCCCGGGGGCATATGTTGCCGCTCTAGCCGAGATGCTCACGTGGTCCGATGGGGCCGAAGCGCTTGCCGCGTTCACCCTTTCCGTGAGCGACAGCGTGAGCTGGACCGAAGCGCTCGCTGCGCTAGGTACCTACGTCGCTAGTGTCACGGAGTCAACCGTGTTACTCGACGCGGTGAATGCTGGCAACCCAAGCGCCTACGTTGCCGCTCTAGCCGAGATGCTCAGCTGGACAGAAGGCGTTGCTCCGCAGTGGGCGGCGATTGCGTCACTGAGTGAGTCGGTCACATGGAGCGACGCCGCTCAAGCGATGCTGGTTCGTTTGGCGGCTCTGTCGGAGTCGGTAGAGTTCTTTGAAGCGATTGGCGTCGTCGCAAGTTACGTGGCGAACCTCGGTGAAACGGTCACATTGAGTGAGTTGATCCAGGCATTGCAACGCTCAATGGTGAATGTGTCGGAGATAATCGGCTGGAGTGAGCTTATCTCTGCGATTCTGTCGGGATTTGTCCCAGTGTTTGGGCGCGCAAAGTCAAACCGAATCCCTATGCCGCGCGCTCGAATCAGGAGACTCTAATGTTGATCGGCGAGAGAGCTCAATATGAGATTTTGGTTCCATCTGCGTCTAGCATCGTGAATGCCTATGTGACTGGTCCCGAAGGCATCAGCTCAGTTCAACGCGAATATACGTTCCCTCACACGGAGGACGCCGACGGGGCGAGTCTCATTCGCACCAGTGAGCTTAGGTATGTCTTTACGACCCCGAAGCTGCTGTCCGTTGGGTATTACGACATCGAGAATCTGACTGATTTCGGTCCGCAGATAATGGGCCGATTGCACGTTAACGACGTAACAAGCGGCGAGTTGCGCAAGGATCTTGGGGCACCATGACTTACCCCGATCGCTCCGACGTAGTGAAATGGGTCCGCTCATTCGTGGGCCTGTCCGCAATCAACGACCCAAACGGGGAACTTGCGCGACTGGTTGATTTCCCCGGTGGCGCACCGCCTAAGCAAGAGGTTCTAATCACCACGAATTGCGCCATGTTCGCCTGCGGAATTCTGCGGCAGTTGGGCTGCGCGCATTCGCTGCTGCATCACGAGTATGTCAACGGTCGGGCGCTGGCTTGGCTGCTCGAGATTTCTCACGACACCGGCGCTTTGCATCTGCCTCATGATGGCAATGGTCCGCGGGTTGGCGATATACTGCATTGGGCTACCCCACCGAAGCCGGGCGAGAAACCGCGCAATGATGACCACGTAGCCTTCATCACCGCGGGACCGTTCGACGGTCGCATGATTCAGCGCGCCGGCGGCGGGGCTGCGCACAATGAGATTACCGAATCGGTTGGATTGGCTGACTACACCATTGACCATTGGCGACCGTGGCGTCACTACATCGACATTGAGCAAGTGTTGCGATGAGCTGCAACAAACCTTTCGTCCCTTCTGATTTGCACTTACCAACGGAGCCTGAGCCGCATGAATGATACTCGCGATACGGACACGACAGAGCTAGGCAATGAAGTGCCATCGCAGCGCATGCCGCCAATAGATCCGCTGCCAGCTATCAGCGCGATCCCCGATGCCGTGCTGCAGAACATCTTTGACCAGCTGCGCGGGATTCAGGCGGACATGGCAAGCGAGAGGCCGCCGAAGTGGGCACAGAAGCTGTTTGATGACTTGCAGAAGGCGGCAGCGACTAATTCGACGCTTGAACGAAAGCTCGAGTCCACGATAAGCCGGCTACAGCGACTACCGTGCTGGGCAGCGACGCGCGAAGTCGAATGCCTTCTCGAGGCGCTTGAAGGTGGCAAGGCGGAATAGATGCCCGCCCGCCCGTGTCATATGCCAGAGGATTGCCTAGCAGCAGTCGAGGCGCAGAAGAGTGCCCGCGACGCCTGCGAGACCGCCGGTGGGGCACTAGGCACGGCTGCAACGGCACAGCGCAAGGCGCAGGTCGCAATTGAACGGGTCGAGTCATTCGAAGAGCGGCTTGCCAGAACCGAGACGCGCCAACAGCACCAGGACGCGGTACTGCACCGAATCGACCGTCGGACGAAGTGGCAATCAAGACTACAATGGATGCTGCCCGTGCTCGTCACTGCCTTCGGAATCTACGTCGGGTGGGTGAGTCAGACTCAGCAGGCGCGAAACGACAAGGCCGGGTACGACGGAGGGAGACGTGGAGCCCACGATGAGATTCGAACCCAAGCTCTCACGACCGAGCAAATCGCCATAATTGCCGGGAAAGCTTCAGCGAAGGAATTCGCAGCCGAGTTCACGCTGCGAGCGAACCCGCCGCCTATCGCGTCCGCTCACCGCTAGCGCTACTCACTCCCGTTGGTCAGACCCCTCAGCTGCCACTTCCGGCGGTTGAGGGGCTCTTGCGTTTTGTCCGTGCGGCCTCGTCCCGTCACACTCGCTGCAGTCGCGCTCGCAGTCTCGACATAGCGCGCCACCGCCGACTGTCAAGATTCGCTTGACAGCAACTCAAGTAGGCGCTCGCGAGTGTTAAGATCCGGATCGTCCGTGACTAACTCGAGTAACTCTCGCAGCTTCGCTCCAACAGCTGGGCCAGGAGAAATTTCGAGTTCGCGCATGACGTCCTGACCCGTGATAGCCAGCTGCGTTGCGTTGGTAACAATCGGAGCCTCAATGGATAGTTCATCAATGCGCCGCTCAAGTTCGTCCAGGGTTGAGGGGTTGAGTTCTCGCCGTGCGTTACCCTTGCCGGCGATGTCAGCGCGTCCTAGCGCCAGCAGGGAGCCAACGTTCTCGGCTCCAACATTCCTAACCCAGCGGCGGATCGTTGAGTTGATCCAATGCGGAGTGTATTGGATCAGGTGGTGGCGAATCAGGTGTGTAACGGCTTGACGATCATCGTTCGAGAATCGCAGACGATCCATGATCGAATCGGCCACAACTGCGCCAACCTCTTCATGTTCGTAGAACGTGGCTTCTCCAGTCTTCGGATGGACTCCTTTCGTTTGCGGCTTGGCGACGTCGTGGAACATCGCAGCTAATCGTAAATGCAAGTCAGGAGGAGTGGCGGCAACGACGCATAGGATGTGCTCCCAAACGTCGAACTCATGATAGCTGTTTTGCAAGCAGGCGATCATCGGGACCATTTCGGGCAGAATTCGATTCAGCAGTCCCGTATTTGCAAGCACCTGAAGGAACCGATCCGGGAACTCGCCGACTAGCGCCTTGCAAATCTCGTCGTGAATTCGCTCGGGTGCCACGTTCAGCGGAACCTGGTCATTGATGGAAATCTCGGTGTAGCTCGAAAGATTAAAACCAAGCGTCGAAACGAACCTGGCTGCCCGCAACATGCGCAGGCCATCCTCGCGGAATCGCGCCTCGGCATCACCGACAGCGCGAATCACCCGGCGCTCAATGTCCGCCTGTCCGAAGAACGGATCGCGCGTTTCCCCACTGATCGGGTCGTAGGCAATGGCGTTCATGGTGAAGTCACGACGCGCTAGGTCCTCGTCGATCGTGTTCACGAAACGGATATCGTCAGGGTGGCGTCCGTCAGAATAGGCGCGGTCCGCGCGGTATGTCGTGACCTCGAATCGTTCGTCACCAAGTACAACGGTCACTGTTCCGTGCTGCAGACCGGTATCAATAACGCGCTCGAATAGCGCTGATACTTGCTCTGGCCGCGCATTGGTTGCCACGTCCCAGTCATGAGGATCTCGCCCCATGAGCGAGTCCCGGATTGCTCCGCCGACTAGCCACGCTTCATAGCCGGAACCCCTCAGCTGTTGACAAATCTCAATTGGCTTTGCTGGGATGTTCAGGGGGATATTCATTGGATAGCGCTCCAAATAAGCTCAACGCACATTCTGTCAATTGCTTCAACGTCTGGCGACTTGGGTAGATTGCTCTTTGCTGCGACCTCTTCAAGCGCAGCGTCTTCCGTCGCTTGCCATTCACGCAATTGCTCATATGTCCAGGCGCCACGGCGAATGGCTAGCAATTCATCAGCGTCTGGACGTCGAACAATCACCTTGCCAGTTTCGAGAATCTCTCGGCACATGCGGGTCAGCCTAACTAGGTGGCCCGCGTGCTTGGTGTCATAACCCCAATTCGCTTCAAGCTTCGCGCGCGCTGGATTGCGATTGCGCTTCCATTCTTGGTAGTTGTCCCACTCGCGTTTCTTGGCGGCGTACCGTTGCTCCATGTCCAGTATCAGGATGAAGTTGTCGTTGATTCCGATGGTGCGCGCCGCTCCCTTCCACAGCTCTTCATTGCTGGCGATCTGCAACTCTGACAGGTGCTCGGCCATTTTCTGAAGTACACATTCGCGCAAGTCACGCGGCAAGTCTTCCAGGAAATCCACACTCCAAGAGTCCAGCTTCTTTCGAACTGAGGACTCAGCGGCTGCTAGTTGGTCTTGTGGTATCAGCGTTCTGTCTGGTAACCCAAACTCTGCGCGTGTCGGTTGCGCCGCTGGTGGGTGTTTCAGCCAGCGATAGTGAGCGTCGATGCGCTTCATTTGAGAGTGAGCGTATCCGGAAAAAGTATGCTTCACGCGGCGCGTAACGAACAGATCACGCGCATCGAGCAGCTTCCGACCTGCAGCACTTACTTGCAAATGATCCAGCTCATCGACGAACAGAATCTCAAGTACATTAGGGTTGCACTGTGACGCCAGGCTGACGAACTTGCGCAGGTCGAAGATGGTCAGGTCGGGCTTGTTGCAGACAGCTTGATCGAAGCGATGGAGTCCGCCTAGATAGAACTCGCGTGGCGCAACAGCTACCCCTCGGTAGTCGATGTCGCTTTCCGGGAGCGATGTCCCGTACGCCGTGCTCCCGTGATGCGCCAGAAATATAGTGCGCTTAGGGATCCATGATAGATTTCCAGTGTATTCAGACCAATCGAACATTACATTCTCCATCCAAATTAGCGGGGCCAACCGCGAAAGCGACTAAGCAGCGGCCCCTGCTTGCGCCCGTGAACGAGTCGCGAGCGCTGCAGGGGTCGAGGGTTAGGGCTGACAGGCGCGCACTACTACTGGGGTAATGGCGTCGGTAACGGGCATGCAGCAGATTTCGGCAATGTCCTCTGCGGTCAGCTCAGCTCGCTCCCCGCCGTCCCGTGCGCGGATTTCGTTTGCGCAATCGAGCAGGTCAGCTTCGGTGATACTGTTTCCGTTCACTATGCTTCTGATGGTATTCAGGTTGGTTGCCATTTCTCTCGTCGCTTTCCTGGGCGTCGGCGCCCACTGCCGCCCTGCCGGAGCAGAGCAGCCGTGGGGGTCGATGGCTAGAGCGACGCTAGTGCTCGCCGTTCATCATCGAGAGCGCTAAATCGAGCAAACGTCCAAAACTCACCGGTCGCGCACTCGCGAATCACAACGCGGTGATAGGTCCCTCCTAGCTGTTGTTTCTGGGCCGCGATGTACTCTGATACCGTGCGGACTGAGCCGCGCTTGTCTACGCCGACGCGACCCATCAGTTCGGCGTCTGACGGGGCTTGCTTGTTGTCGTATCCGAAATCGCTGGTGGTTGTGGTGATCGAAACTTCAAACTGGCTTCGGTTAGTGGTCATCTCGGTTGGTCGCTTTCTGTCAGCTCGTTGCTGACTCAATGAGTGTACACCCAGACTGGCGCCAGTCTAGCTATTATTTGGGGTACCCTGTCGATTTCTCGAAACAGCTTGTTTCCTAGTCTTTTGCGAGCGAGCCTCGGGTCGAATCTGCTCGAACCGGCCGTCAATCAGCCGCCGGACCGCCTCGACCCGCGTGCATTGCCAGTCCAGCTCGATCGCCTGTAGCCGCTCTATGCGCTCGGTGTCGAGGCGCAAAGGTACGCGTTTGAGGCCGATTCCGCGAAAGTATTCCTCCGTGTAACTGCCGGATCTGATCATGGCCTAGCCTGACATGTTGGCGCCAGTCTGTCGAGTTGCCTCATGACACTCCTGATGTGATCCGCGTAATACCGTTGCTCCCATTCGTGGCGCCCGTGGCCGTCGCCTCGTCGTCCACGCTCGGCATCGGTATCTCTGCATCCGATAGCTGCAACTCGAATGCGTTGCGGGTCAAGTATGCCGTTCATCGTAAACGCATACGCTGGGTGAATTGGCAATCGATTCGAAATCAAATACGTGAATACATCGGTGCCGTCAAAGCGCCCAATAGGAGCACACGTGTTCTTCGACGATTCTCCCCAATGAGCCATTCTACGTGCTCTGTCAGCGCTTTCATCGCCTCGGATTCCACTGATGTGACGAATGCCGAATCGCCGTGCCGCTTCAGCAAATCCCTGCTCTAGAGTGCCTCGCAGTAGATATCCGTACTCATCGCGTGACGCGTTGACCCCAATCTCGTGGTAGTTGGCGTGCGGCCTAGCCCTTAGGAATTCATCTCGGACGCGTTGGCAATCTGGATTCTCAACGGGAGACACTCGCACCCAAACCAATGGGACTCGGGGGCAAATGCGAGAAACCAGATCGGCGACAACGACCGAATCCTTGCCCCAACTGACTCCGCAGTAGCACGAGTCGCTACCGGTAAAATGGGCCAGCGCCGTCGTCGCTCGCGTTACTAGCCCTCGATAGCGCTTCAGCGCCACGTTGACCGACGCCACGCGTTCAACGTGAGCCCATCGCACCAGGTCTTCTGTGGTATGACGTGGGTCACTGATGAGTGGCATTTTTCCTCCATTCGTACAGCGCAATCGCCAGAGCCGCTTCGCATGTCAGTCCGCTAATTAGCCCAACGGTTGGAATCGTGCACCACTGTGACGCTGGGTTCCCTTTGCGTGTCAACCCGTCGCTCTCTCCCCCAATGGCAATGAAGTCGACCGACGTCCAGTCAACCGCTGACAGCGCGGATCCTGTCCCCGTCTCTAGGCAAAGAGTACGCGATGGGCCTGGCCATTCGCAGCCTCTAACCAACTCGACGCGACCGTTTGACTTGTATAGATTCCCAAGCAGGAGACCGCAGTCAAAAGCTAACAACTTACGAATCCCGAACGCCTCACACGTTCGATAGCATCTGTTTAGGTTCCTCCCAACGTTACACAGGCAAACTATGGGAATCAAATCGACCTCGGCACGACGCAGGGCTCCTCGAGCATGCGCAGATGGTACGGTGGACACAGCGTACGGTAGGCGACGGACTGTTTGGGGGCAAGCCCAGGGTAATCGAGCGGCAACGGTCGCATTGCCTGCCCGTCTCGCAGCACCGGAAACCCGTCGCCCCATGGCTCGCATTGCTCGACCACCCATTCTCGAACTCTGCCTTTCCCTGCTCCACGGAACTTACCAAGGCTTGAGACTTCGCGAAGCAAAGATTCAATCATTGCCTGATCTCCCAGACACCACCATTCGACGCAATTGTCTTGCAGTAGAGTGTATTCGTAGGGTACTCGGTAACTTTTGTCAGCCCCGCCTGTCTGCAGAACGCTTGTTATCTTCGAGCTTCCGAGCCGCGCATACTCAACACATGGCGCGCGACGGTGCTTGTGCGGCGGCGGATTCTGGCGCTCCAGAGCATGGCACACCCCGGACGAACACAGGTAGACGCGACCGCAAGCGCTCTTCTGAATTGGGATGTCGATTGCTGCGCATTCGCTGGGGTCGCTCGGTGGCAACAAGCGCTCGCGGCGCGCATAAACGGCCGCGAGAATTCCGTCCAGCATTGGTGTGAAGTCACCCGACTGACCACCGACGATGCCCTCGAAGAGCAGCGCGGTAACGTGTAGCGATGCAACTTCGCGCGGAAGTTCCCCTAGCTGTTCACGGTTGACGTTAGCCATTTGCGCAAGTCCTCCGAGCGTTCCTGGACATGGGCTCTGTAGAGTGACCCAACGCCAGCCGTAAGCTGCTCCCCAAGCGATTCAATGTCACTGCCCATGGGCAACTGGTGGACGCGCCTACCCTCGACAACTCTCATGCGACCATGACCGCTGCGAGCCATTCCACCAACCTTCATGTTCGCCAGGTAGCACGCCATGATGTAGCTGAAAGCGTCGAGTTCAAGGTCTGTGTACGTGCGACCGGTGACGCCCCAGCAGAATAATGAGCCCTGCAAGAAACGCTCGTGTGTCCTCGGCAGCATTGCCGATTTGCTCTCTTTGACGGCCAATGCGTCGTCATTCTCGCGAGCGACCTCCATGGCCGCCGCCTTATTGTGGACGACAATCTGGTCCGCTTCGGTCAGTAGCTTGATTTTCTCAGGCAGCAGTTCCGGATCCATGCGCACCCGCTGGACCTCTTCGATCATTTCCCACGCATTCTGGACCTCTTTGAGATTCACGTTCGCCCATTCGCCGACCCACTTGGGCAACAGGTGCAACGTCTCAGAACAGACGAGGTTGCCTTCCCAGACGTCGATCTGCCCCGGTAGGGCTCTGGCATCGGTACACCCTCCAAACAGCGCCAGGGGCGGGAACAGGATCACCAGCTCGCGGTACTTGTTCACCTTGAACGTGGAGCCATCGCCCTTTCCGGTAATCATGCCGCCGTTGAACAAGAACCGTAGAGCCCCCCGGTCTAGCTGCGGATCGTCCAGCATGTTAGCCGCATGAAGCGTGGCGTATGCCGCGGTCTCCCGAAGCCCATGCCGCAGGCAATCGCCTGTTATGTATGGAACTTCTTCAATCGTTCCGTCGGGCATGCCGATCTTCTTCGTCATGATCATGGACTTGTTCCCGATGTTGCCCATGCTGTGAGCGATCGGATCTTCCGCTCGCAAGATCATCTGCCACGTTGTTGTCTGCATCATGTCGTCTTCTCCTCGTCCAGTATCCCGTATTTCTCTGCAGCCGCGATGATTGACGCGGCATCAAACTTGGTTCTGAGTTGCTCGGTCTTCTTCTCTTTGATGGCCTGGATTATCAGGCGAGATTGCACGATTAGGAACGGGTGCTCTTCCTTGATGAGTGTCCGCAGCGCGCCGTGGCAGTCGAACTCATCGCAGAACTCGACTAGATCAGTCAGAGCCGAAGAGCCCAAACTGTCCACGTTTGTCAGCTGCATGCCCTGCAGGAACAGGGTGCACCAGTGGCTCGCTGACTTCGCTCGGCGCGCCGCCGCCTGCATTCTGTTTTCGATTCTGGTCCAGTAGTCCAGCGCTGGCCTGCCCTTTACTTCGTGCATGTACGCGCTTCTGACTGCCAGGATCAGGTTTATGACTCTTGTCTCTAGCTGGTCGACTTGTTCTTTGCTTAGCATTTTCTGCCGCCTCCTTCTTTGCTGATTTCTCTGACTCGTGTCTGGCTTCCACTTGTTCTTCATCGCGCTGGGCCAGCCATACAACTAACTCAAACCACGGTCCGCCGCGCCATTGCTTGTGGGTGCGCTCGAATTCACGGACTGATTCTCCGCACCGTTCGATCGTGGCAATCCGATAGTCTCCAGTGAGCAGCTCGTCTTTCGTGGCCCCGGCTGTCAGCAGGTCGCACGCTGTAGCAATGATCGAAACGTCGTCGGGTATCGCTGCCTCGGTCTCATCGAACATGATGACGCCTGCGGCTGAGCTGTTGCCGAAGTTCCAGCGCGTCAACGGTAGCACGTGTTTCTGGCCTGAATCGCTCACAGCCGCAAACCAATTGCCAGCGTGCTCGCGCTCTAAGAACGCTCGAATCAGAGGCTTGTCGCCCTTGGTGCAGTTCGCGTAGCCCGGCGCTTGCTGTCCGGGCTGCTGCCAATTCTCCTCGTATAGATGCGAGAACAGGCGCCAGTTATAGCCCTTGCTGCTGACACCGGAGCCTTTGCAGCTTTCGCAGTCATCGCCGACTGTTGCGTTCTTGCTCTTGCCCTTCTTCTGGATCTTGGTGATCTTGCCAGTTCCGGAGCATGATGGGCAGTTCCCCGGCGGCCTTCCGGGCGGCGCAGTCCAAAGCGTGATATGCGCGCACGCTTCGCAGATGTGCGTAGCCGATGGACAACGAGCTCGGTTCTGATCGGTGAACGATGACTTTAGCCACGAGTCGATCGGAATACCGCGCGAGACTTTTCCTGCGCAGAAGTAGCAATAGCCAGACGCTTCAGTCGCTCCTTCAACTGTTGGTATGCCAGCGAGTTCGTGAAGCGTTTGCGTTGGCGTCTTCATGTCGTTCCCGGAAGTATCGTGAGTATTTGAGGTAGCCCAGGATTGGATCTCCCAACAACCACCCGCAGTCGCAATGGTCTACCGGTGCGCCACAACTCAGCCCCGTTGCGCTCCTTCACAAAACGTGCACCATCGAGTTCATTGATTATTTCACCTAGCGCCTGCTCGTAGGTTGCGCTCCGGTGCACGCGCTGGATGTAGCGCTTCACAGCGTGAGGCGTCACAAAGAACTTCCCTGCAGCCTGTTTTTTCTCCTCGACGAATTCCGACACCCTGATGCGACCGAAGCCGAAACCAACACGAGATCCGAGACTGATTTGCTCAGCGGAGCGCAGCAGCCACTCGCCAACAGCGTTGCACCTAACAATCACGTGGCCAGAGAAGCCGCGTATTTCACCAAGCTTTCCGTGCAACTGAACTGAAACGCGTTCCGTTTCGTGCGCGGTCACCTCGCAGCAGATCCGGTCACCAATGTCTAGCCCAAGACGCAACTTCGCCAGCGTGACCAGCGAACCGTTGAGGACTGACGCGATTCCTAGCTGACGAACAACCGTTTTTCCCGTGACGCTGCTCGTTGATTTGATGACCACAGGGGTCACAGTGTCAATTCGAAGCGTTCGCCACCCTCGTTTTGATACCTTCGGTGAACGCAACTTCATCATTGGCCCAGTCGAGATTTCTAATCTGTCATCCCCTATCCTAACAACATCTCGTATACCAGCGATTGATCGAACCGCGTCAATGTTTGGTGAGTAAATCCCCCATCCAGCGCCATAAGGCGACGCCGTAAACGTCGGAATGTGTGACTCATGAGGCAATCCTAGAAGTCTAGTGATTGCGGCATGGACATGGCGCCCGTGCTCCAATGGCGGAACATGGCCACCGACGAACGACACGACGACCGCGGCGCCCGGAAGATGCTCGCCGATGAACGGCGCTCCTGATAACGACACGACTTTTCCTGCCTCCGGATGTTTGTCTCGGTACCACCGATCGCACCGACTCCGGTTGGCCATCACCGAGCGCGGGTTGAATTTGTCGTCATGAGCCCACCGGCATTTGTCGGAGTGAAACCGGTGCCGCTTGTGCTTCTTGAGAAATAGTTCGCCGCAGTGCAGGCAGCGGGTTGAGACCGCTAGCTCATCGTCTTCTAGTTGCAATTCAGTGTTCACGGTTGCTCCGTTCTATCAATTGTCTTCCGCCCAAACCTACAAACCTTGTACCCCTTGGTCCCAACCAGCTCCGGAATACTACCCGTCGCCACCGGAACAACAGACCCTCAATTCCCGCAACGCCTATTCCACCACAGCGGCGGCCGCCATGTCTAGCGCACGAATCACGATGTCCGCGAGCTCCTGATCGAGGTGCATCACAATGAGATTAGTGCACGGCTGGAGGCACTTTTCACAGACGCCTCCAGCACGTGCACGAATGCGAACCTCACGTCTTCTTGCCAGTGAGTCATTAGCCGTCGCCGTCGCCGTAGCCGTCGCCGTCGCCGTAGCCGTCGCCGTCGCCGTAGCCGTCGCCGTCGCCGTCGCCGTCGCCGTCGCCGTAGCCGGAGCCGGAGCCGGAGCCGTAGCCGTAGCCGTAGCCGTCGCCGTCGCCGTAGCCGGAGCCGAAGCCGTAGCCGTAGCCGTCGCCGTAGCCGTCGCCGTCGCCGTCGCCGTCGCCGTAGCCGTCGCCGTCGCCGTCGCCGTCGCCGTCGCCGTAGCCGGAGCCGGAGCCGGAGCCGTAGCCGTAGCCGTAGCCGTC
>JBDKSR010000454.1:0-2826 GCA_039680545.1 Bryobacteraceae bacterium
ACTGACAACTTCGACGCCGAACAGGGCATGGCCGGTGGCGCTGCCATCACCGTGGCCACGAAGTCGGGGACCAATGAACTGCACGGTTCCGCGTTCCTTTACCACACCAATAACCACTTAAAGGCAAAGAACTTCTTCACCGTCGGGGAGCTTCCGAAAAACATCCTGAACATGTTCGGCTTCACGCTCGGCGGCCCGATCAAGAAGAATAAGTTGTTCTTCTTCGGCGGATGGGAGGCGATGCGCCAGCGCCTCAACAGTGACGGGACCTATACGGTCGCGACCGCTGACCAGAGAAACGGCGACTTCAGCGCCTACAGCACGTTGATCTATGATCCTGCTACCGGCGCGTCTACCGGTGCGGGACGCACGCCGTTTGCAGGTAACCTGATTCCGGCGTCGAGGCAGAGTTCGATTGCACAAAAGATGCAGTCGCTGGTTCCCCTGCCGAACCTTTCTGGTACGACGTCGAACTACTACTCGGCGGGCACTCTGGTCTTCGACAGAGACAACTTCGATGTTAAGGGCAACTGGAATCGTACGGATCGCCACTCGATCTTTATGAAGTACAGTGCCATGAACGCGAATCCCGAGTGCGCTTTCGCTCTTGGGGCAGCCGGCGGTGGAGCGGCGTATTCCGGCAGCGCTCCGGGAAAGGCACACACGTTGACCCAGATTTCCACCATCGGCCATACGTGGACTCTATCGCCCACCTTCATCATCGACGGCACCATCGGTTATACGCGTATGACGCAGGCGGCGACCAACCCCGATTACGGCACCAACTATGGTCTGGAAGTGTTGGGCATCCCGGGCACCAATGGACCCGATCCCCGGCAGAGTGGTATGCCGGGTTTCACCTTCACCACCTACACGAGTCTCGGAAACACGGACAACCCCCGGCCGAACTTCTATGCCGACCAGAGTTACACAACATCGCACAATGCCAGCTTCACCAAGGGTCGTCATGAGATCCGGTTCGGATTCGATCTCGTTCGGCACCAACTGAATCACTACCAGCCCGAACTGAACAACCCGCGCGGAACATTCGCATTTTCCGGCGCGCAAACGGCGCTCAAGGGAGGTGCCTCGCCCAACCAGTACAACTCGTGGGCCGGTTTCCTGCTTGGTTTACCGACTTCGATGGGCAAGAGCCTGCAATATCTCCAGATGACCGGACGCGAGTGGCAATTCGGCTGGTACATCCGCGACCGCATCCAGCTTGGTTCCAACCTGACGCTTAGCCTCGGCGTCCGCTATGAGTACTATCCGCTCATGACGCGCGCCAATCGCGGCCTCGAACGTTGGGACCCCGACACGAACCAAGTGATTATCGGCGGGCGCGGCGGCAATCCGGACAACGTCGGGATCACCGTCAGCAAGAAACTCTTCGCGCCGCGCGTGGGCATCGCCTACCGCCTCGGCCAATCCACCGTCATTCGCACCGGCTACGGCATCACTTATGATCCATTGCCGTTCTCGCGGCCGTTGCGCGGTCCGTACCCCGCGACCATCAGTTCGTCGTGGTCAGGCGACAACTCCTATCAGCCCTTCCGTTCGCTTGAACTCGGGATTCCATTATTCACGGGGCCGGATATCAGCAGCGGCTTCGTGACGTTGCCCACGACCGTGGAGAACCGCACTCCCTGGGGCGGCCATCTGAGCCGCGGCTACATTCAGTCCTGGAACTTCATCGTTGAACGAAAACTGCCTGCCGACTTCGTTGCCACGGTTGGGTACGTCGGAACGCAGACCGTCCACCAACTCTCCGACCTGGACATCAACGCCGCGCCAGTCGGAGGAGGGAACACGGGCCGTCCCCTTTACTCCAAGTGGGGCCGTACCGTTGCCACGACGATGTGGGGTGGATGGCTGAGCGGGAACTACCACTCTCTGCAAACCAGCATCAATCGCCGTATCAGCGGCGGATTGCTGGTGAAGGGCGCCTACACGTTCTCGAAGGCGATCAGTTGCACCGATGAGGACGGCTGGGCCAGCGTCTCGTGGAATGAAGCCTCGGTTCGTTCTCGTAACCGTGCGTTATCGGGCTTCGACCGTACGCACATCCTGCAACTTGCATGGGTCTATGAATCGCCCTTCGGCCCCAACAAGAAATGGGCTGGAAGCGGGTTCGTATCTCGCGTGATGAGGGACTGGCAGATCAACGGGACGTTCAGTTCCTACACGGGTAGCCCGTTCACTGTCAGTACCTCGTCGGCCTCTCTGAACGCGCCCGGCAACAGCCAGACGGCGGACCAGGCAAAAGCCGAGGTGGAAAAGCTCGGCGGAATCGGAAAGACCACGCCCTTCTTCGACCCGCTGGCGTTTCGCTCGGTTACGGCTGTTCGATACGGCAATTCGGGTCGTAACATCCTTCGTGGTCCGGGTGTTGTGAACATGGACCTTGGGGTGTTTCGCACCTTCGACTTAGGCGAGCGCTTCGCCGTGCAGTTCCGTGCTGAATCGTTCAACTTCACGAACACGCCGCATTTTA
Organism: Bryobacteraceae bacterium; assembly: GCA_039680545.1. Lineage (GTDB taxonomy): Bacteria > Acidobacteriota > Terriglobia > Bryobacterales > Bryobacteraceae > JAEHDI01. Next base: position 2,495 of record JBDKSR010000454.1, read on the forward strand.
GCAACCCAAGCGCTACCGCCTCTAACATGACCTTGAAGTCGGATGGCACCATCAATTCGCTCGGCGGCTTCATGTGCATCACGAGTGCCACTTCCGACGAACGTGTCTTCCGCTTTGCTCTGCGTTTCAGCTTCTGACGCGCATCAAAGCATTGTCTTTCGAGGCGCCGGTCCGTGCAGACGGCGCCTCATTGACACCGTACGCGCGCGGACCGATACCATTCGATCGTCTTCCGGAGCCCCGTTCGGAATTCTGTGCCGGCGCGAAAACCGAATTCCCGTTCAGCGCGGCTTACGTCCAGACAGCGGCGCGGCTGTCCGTTTGGTTTCGTT
>JBDKSR010000455.1:0-2545 GCA_039680545.1 Bryobacteraceae bacterium
TTGTGCAGCTCATCGATGTTCCGTGGAATGTAGTCCAACAGTCCCTGGACGTCGTGGAAAGGGCGCTCCATAAGCCAGGTGGTCCACCACTCTTGCTTGTAAACGAACCCGTCAGCCTGACGAATGACCTTTTCCTCAACCGGTGGGGCAATACCGCGCGTAATATCCAGGCATTCCCCGATGGTCCGGCAGAGCAGGTCCAAGCCGTTGCAGGGCTTCACGGTCTCACCGGTGACGTGCTCGATGAGAGGGATGTTTTGAATCAGGTCAAAGACCGGCACGCGGTCGGGCAACTCGCCGCACAGAGTGGCCTCGATACGCTGGCGTGCGGTCATGGTGTCTCGCGGGAGTTTTCGCATGGTTAGTTCTCGCTATGCTCACACACCGCGTTGCGCGGTGCAACGTGACATCACATGAGGGGCAGACTGGAGGGCTCGGATAGGGCCTTCTCGATCGACAGGCTCGTCTTTCTTAGCTCAACGACCAGTGCGTCAATGTTCTCGGGTACGATTTCAGAGGTTCTTCCGGATACGCTGATACTCGCGATCACCTGGCGGTTCGGGCTGAATATCGGAACTCCGATACAGCGCACGCCGATCTCGTCCTCTTCGTCATCGAGTGCGTATCCACGCTTGACTACATCCTTCAAGTGCTCGCGCAGGCGCCGGGCGTTGACGATCGTGTTTTCGTTGTGGCGGCTCAGTCCGTACCTTTGGATGATCGCGTCGATTTCCGGTTCGGGCAGGTGCGCGATCAGTGCTTTACCAACCGCGCTTGCGTGCAGATCCATCTGTTTTCCGACGCAGGTCGCAAAAGGATGACCTTGACGCGATTCGCACTTGGCGATCACAAGCGCCCAATCCTGATCCCGAACGGCCAAGTGAACCGTAAGCCCCGTCCGTGCCTGTAGCGCAAAGAGAAACGGGTTCAGGCGGTGCCCGGCATTGAGTAAGCCAAGAGAAGAAAAGGCGAGGCTGAACAACTTGGGCCCGAACAAATAGCGGCCGTTGCGCGGGTTTCGCCGCAAGTATCCGCGACGCTCCAAAGTGACCAGGAGATAGTGGACGGAGCTTTTCGGAAGCTTGGATAGGTCCGCGATCTCCGGCAGCGTCAGGCCGCCATGCGAGTCCGCGAGCAGTTCCAGCAGCAAAAGGGCGCGATCGACCGCGGGTGCGGTTTGAGTCCTCACGGCAGCCATGACCCTATACTCCTAACTCACGCCGGCCCTTGGCAAATCAACCGCGTGACGAGCCGCGCAGTCCTTAGGAGGCCGGGATAGGGATTAGCAAAGCGGTACTCGACGGCATCTTACGAAATTCCGAGCAAGCTCAGTGTGTCCCGCTCGATTAAAGCCTCGATGACCTCTGACGGGACACGCGGCAGGCCGGACTGGCCAACCGTCTCGTTCACCTTCCTCAAACGGACAATCGTCTCGCCAGGAGTGGTGAAGGGATAGTCCGAGCCCAATAGCAGCTTGTGCGCCGCGCCATACTCGACAGCCGAGATCAACCCGTTGTAAAACTGCCAAGGCCGATAGAATAGCGCAGAAATATCCGAATAAACATTGGGCTGCTTGCGAATGAGGACGATGGTTTCGTCGATCCACGGGTGACCTAAGTGGGCAATCACGATGCGCAGGTCCGGATAACGCATCGCGACGTCTTCGAGAAGCACGGGTGAGGCGTATTTGAGAGGCGCGAAGCGGGGAAACGTCGTTCCCTGGTGGAACAGGATCGGGATACCGTGCTTCTCGCAGTATGAATAGACCGGCTGCATGCGCTCATCCATCGGATGGTAGTTCTGATAGATGGGCGCTAGCTTCAATCCGCGGAAATGCCATTCTTCGAAGCAACGATGCAGTTCGTCGAGGTAGTCCGGCTCGTGGGGATCGACCGAACCAAAGCCGATCAGTTTCTCCGGATGCCGCGCGACGTAAGCGGCGATCGTCTCGTTCGGAACGACCAATCCGGTATGCGTGGCGCGAAAGCCAAGCACGATGGCACGGTCAACCGCCTGCATCGCTTTCCAATGATCCTGCTCGTGTACATTCACGTCGGCCGGTCCGCCGCGGGCTATCTCCGCCTCTTTCGTCATCTGAGCGGACCAGTGCTCGGCCTTCCAGATATGAGTATGGCAGTCGACGATCATCAGCCCTCATTGTGACGCAGACGGCAACGGCGAACAACGTAACAGCCATAGAAGCGTCCAAGATCGTGGACAGATGCACCATCGCGGCCCCGGTCAGGCACTCCGCGGAACTTGCGTCCAACCGGGTGGATGCGCACGCACCGGCCCGGCCAAAACTCCCCTCCTTGTTCTTCGAGTCCAATTACCATAGTCTTCATGCGCTCTTATCCCAAGTCCGCCAGAATTTTGGAGCAAAACAGGCGTTATATCCCAGGCGGCGTCGTTTCCGTAAATCGAGCAACGGAACCGGAGATTGTGTTCACGAAAGGCGCCGGAGCATACCTTTGGGACGCCGAAGGGAATCGATATATCGACTACCATGCTGCGTTCGCGCCGTTCATCCTCGGACACAACGACC
>JBDKSR010000456.1:0-3344 GCA_039680545.1 Bryobacteraceae bacterium
GCTTGGGATCAAACCAATCCTGGCTCCGCTGGGCAAACATCGTCCCCACGGCAGCGGTCTGGGCAAAACGCGCTACGTCGTCGAGCGGACGCTCAGTTGGTTTGGCAACTTCCGTCGGCTGAAACTGTGTTACGAGCGATGGGGGACGCACTTCCAAGCCTTTCATGAGTTGGCCGCAGCGATTCTCTGCGCCAACCGGTTTGTCCAACTGAAATCCAGGTATTGACACAGCGTCTAAGCGACCGTTGGTTCCCATTCGGCTCCAACGGTGGCGACGAGATGCTTTGTTTCGATTTGGATTCGGCGACTGACCAAGTCCTTTGGATTCCTTTCATCGGCATGTCAGACAAGGAAGCGTTGCTGCGATACAAGTCATTCGAGGACATCGCTCATAGCATCGAAACTGGAGCGGGAGGTTGACGAGGAACATCATGGGCGATCCAGAATATTGTGAAAACAAGTGTCCAATCTGTACCAGAGCGAGGCAAGGCAATCGTTTTGCGCGATTTCTTCAGGCCATCGAAATGATGGTCACTTTCGGCGGCTGTCCCCACGGGCGGGCCAGACAACAGAAATATGGCGTCCGGCCCAACGAACCGATTCCGCCGCAAGCGAGGACGGAAACATGACTCAAGAGATGAGCCGATGGGGCGTCGGGCCGAGCATTCTGCTGCCAACAGTGGCGTATGCCACCATCGTTGGGCTGGCGACGAGGCTATGGCCCGACGTGTGCTTGGTCACGGTAGTCCCTCGCACGGTGTTCCTAGTGGTCGGGATCGTGCTGCTGGTAATCGGCATTCCGATGCTGGCGGTCGCCGCCAGGGCCGCAACGGTCGCCTACAACTGGGACAAACTCGCCACCACCGGCATCTTTGGCTTGACCAGGAATCCGATCTACTCGGCCTGGATTGTTTTCATCATTCCCGGCTTGGTCTTGATGAGCCGCTCATGGCCTCTATTCCTGACGCCGATGATCGCCTACATGATCTTCAAAGTCCGCATCGGGCCAAGAGAACGAGTACCTGGAGAAGCGGTTTGGCGACGAGTACCGGACATACGAGGCCCAGGTGAACGAGTTTGGAGCCGCTTCTACGGCGGAAGTGATCGGAGGAGAACCTGATGGCAACCTTGATTGGGAAACCAACTTCGATCCAAGCCGCTGGCCAGCCGCCCAAGCTGATCGAAGAGTTCATCGGGCGGGTGAATTCAAACACGGCGACGGTCAGTATCGCCCGGATGAAAAGCCCTCCTGGCTGGTCGGAGCCGAGGCGGACACCCGAGTTCGACGAGTACACGGTTGTCCTTCGAGGCAGTTTGCATGTCAAATTGAAGGATCAGGAATTCGACGTGGCGGCCGGTCAGGCAGTCATCGTCGAGGCCGGGGAGTGGGTGCAGTACAGCAGCCCATCGCCGGAAGGTGCCGAATACATCGCCGTCTGCATTCCTGCATTTTCACCCGATCTGGTTCATCGGGAGGCGTGACATGAACAACGCAGCCTATCAAGAGGGCTACGACGCCTACTGGGACGGTGCGGACGAAGGCGACAGTCCGTATGATGAGGACACCGACGAACGCCCGTCATGGAACCAGGGCTGGCGGGCGGGACGGAAGAACGGCTTCGATGAGAGCGATTGCGAGGTAACGATGGACGAGTCTGCCGTGGAAAACCGCCTCGCTGGCATTCTGCTTGGAACGGCTGTCGGGGATGCTCTTGGCCTGCCCGCAGAAGGACTCACTCCACGCCGTCGTCGCCGGTTGTTTCCTGGTTCTTGGCGGCATCGTTTCTTGCTCGGACATGGGATGATTAGCGACGACACGGAGCATGCTCTTCTTGTCGCCCAATCGTTGCTGAACAGTCCCGCCGACCCTGCTGCGTTTCAGCGAAATCTTGCTCGGCATCTTCGGTGGTGGTTTCTCGGTTTGCCGGCGGGCATCGGACTGGCGACCGCCCGAGCGTGCGTCAAGCTGTGCATGGGATTCCCACCCAACAGAAGCGGCGTGTTTTCGGCAGGCAACGGTCCAGCAATGCGGACTGCCATCATCGGCGGATACTTTTGTGGCAACCCAACGGCCGTCGAGGCTTTCGTTCGATCCTCGACCGAAATAACTCACATCCGAAGGCGATGGTTGGGGCATTGGCTGTCGCTCGACTGGCGGCGTGGGCCGTACAGCACGACGCCGATTCGCCACCAAGCGTCGAGAAGATCGATGATCTCTTGTTGAACGAAGAGCCGGAATGGATCAGACTCGTCTCCGAAATCAAAGCCGCTTTCCTGGCGAAGCTCACCGTCGTAGAGTTCGCCGCCAAGCTGGGTCTTGAGAACGGAGTCACTGGCTATATCTACCACACGGTGCCGGTCGTCGCCTATGCGTGGCTTCGGCATTACGGCGACTTTCGCAGTACGGTGGAAGCAGTCTTGGACTGTGGCGGTGACACCGACACGACCGGGGCAATCGCCGGGGCCTTGGCCGGTGCAACGGTTGGAGTCACTGGCATTCCTTGCCAGTGGCGGAAAGGAATCACCGATTGGCCCCGGTCGATGCGACTTCTAGAGCAAGTTGCTGAACGTCTGGCCCGACAACGAGAGGAGGGGAGACCGTTGGGCTCGGTTCCTTACTGTTGGCCTTGCGTCCTGCCCCGAAACCTGCTCTTCTTGGCGGTTGTCCTCTTTCACGGATTCCGTCGTTTGGCACCGCCGTACTGAACTGACCTCAGTTCGATGATTTGGAATCGCAGGTAAGCTGATGAGACTGATGGAGCATTGGGCCAAGGTTCACAACCGTTGTCCAACTCGTTTCGCCCAATCGATCACCCGCTTTGAAGCACCGTCCCTTTCTTTCGTTCCTGGCTGCACGACGACGCCCTGGATCCGGTAGCCTCCCCAACTCAATACCTCTCGAACAGCACGCACCGCCCCACGACTTTCGTGGAAGAGGAAGTTGGCGGGCCAGGGCGTCGTGCAAGCGGTTGCGATCACGGCATGTTTGCCCCTGTGGCGTGGAACAGGGATTCCGTTCGGCTGCTGACTGATGATCGCTGGAACGATACGGTCGAAAAGCGTCTTCAATTGCGACGACATATTGCCCCAGTAGGTCGGCGTCCCGACGATCAGACCATCTGCCTCCCGAATCTTCCGGCCGACACGATGGGCGTCGTCCTCTGGCAAGCAACACTCGCCGTCAGGGCGGCATTTCATGCACCCCAGACACGGTTGCATCGTCAGATCGTACAGGTCGATCCACTCGACTTCGTGCTTTGGCGCTGCGCCCTCGACCACGGCCCGCAGCAACGTGGCGACCGTACCGTCCTTTTTCGGGCTGCCGTTGAGGACGAGGAGTTTCA
>JBDKSR010000457.1:0-5902 GCA_039680545.1 Bryobacteraceae bacterium
GCGACGTCGCCGATAGCGCCGTTCTTGATCTTGTCGACGGTCTCGACATAGTCCCTTGCAAACCGCCGCTGCGCGCCGGTCACGACCGTGAGCTTCAGCTCTTCGGATTTCTTCGCTGCCGCCATGAAGCGGCGGACGCCCACCGGGTCCGTGCCAAAGGGCTTCTCGCAGAACACGTGCTTCTTCGCCGCGATGCAAGCCTCGAAGTGCTCAGGGCGGTAACCGGGAGGCGTGGCGAGCAGGACGACGTCCACGTCGGAGGCGATGACCTTCTTGTAAGCGTCGAAGCCGACGAAGTGATGCTCGGGATCCACTTTGATGTGTTCCCGAATCCTGGGCTCTCGCTCGGGAGAACGCAATGTGCCAAGCGACTGCTCGAGCCGGTCCTCGAAAATGTCACCCATGGCAACGAGGTCGACATTGTCGGCGCCAGTGAGCAGGTCCCTGACCGCCTGCGTCCCGCGGCCACCGCAGCCGATCAGGCCCGCCTTGAGCTTCTCATTACCTGCGCCGCGCACAAGTTCCGGCCGCACAAGCGTAAAAGCGGAGGCGCTTGCCCCCACGGCAGTAGAATTCCTTAAGAAGGACCGTCGTGACAGACGGTCGGATTGTTTGTTCATCCTGTTCACCTCGGATGCCTATTCTATCTCTCGCGGGCCGCATCGTGGCGGGAACCATATGCCGCTTCGCTCTGCGAAAATGAAAGATCGTCCGCCGGCACGGCAAGGAGGCAGGTAACGGTGATTCAAGGCGTAAACGTAGCGGCTGTCACGCCGCGTCGCGCGAATACCGATGGCATCGATCTCGCGGCGTCGCTTGAATTGATCGATTTCCTGAGCAAGAGTGGCGTCAAAGGGATCGCACTACTCGGTTCCACGGGTGAATTTTCCCATTTCGACATTCCCGATCGGGTCCGGCTGACCCAGTTTGCCGTCAAGCGAAGCCGCGTGCCGGTGGTCGTGAACGTCTCGCATTCCTGCGCTGATGGGGCGCTGGTCCTGGCGCGCGAAGCGGCGTCGAGCGGTGCGGCCGCGCTGCTGCTCATGCCTCCGTACTTCTTCCGGTACAGCCGGGAAGACGTCGCAGCCTTTTTCCAGTATTTCATGAGCGAATTCGAAGCATCGACGCCGGTGTTTCTATACAACGTCCCGTTTTTTACCAACGAGATCGCTCCCGAAACTGCTGAAGAAATCCTGCGAAGCGGCCTTTATGCCGGCATCAAGGATTCAAGCGGCGTGATCGCGACGATGCAGCGAATGATCGCGATCAAGGAAAGCCGGCCGCTCACGGTCCTGGTGGGGAACGACTCGATTTTCGCGGAAGCCATCATGGCCGGCGCCGACGGTGTGATCTCGGGCGTCGGGTGCGCGCTTCCGGAACTGATGCTTGCGATTCACCGCGCCATCGCGGCAGCCGACACGAAAAGGGTTGAAAAGCTCAACAGGCGACTTCTGGAGTTCATCGCCTGGATCGACTCCTTCCCAACGCCGATCGGCGTGAGGGAGGCAGTCGCCGCGCGCGGATTAAAAACAGGCCCGCATGCCACGCCCCTTGGCGCTCAGACGGAGCGGAAACTCGCCGAGTTTCGCGAGTGGTTTCAGGGATGGCTGCCCGAACTATTGAAGGAAACCTCAGGTGCGTAAACTCACATTGCTGCTGCTGGCCGCGGCGGCGCTGCTCGCCGGCCAGACCCTTCCCTCCGGACCACAGGCGCTGGTCTTTCTTTCGGACGTAGACGACTCGGATCAGCCTTACGGGCTGTATCTGCCGAAGAACTACGACGCATCGAAAAAGTACCCCCTTGTTGTAAGTCTTCATGGGGCGTACTCGAACCACCGTGTCAACCTGCGGCGCATTTTCGGCCAGGGCAACCTCCCCGGCGAGACGGACCCGCAGGCGACACGCTATTTCCCTGCGCTACCCGACAGGGACTTCATTGTGGCTTGCCCCTTCGCGCGCGGCACGATGGGCTACCAGGGGATCGCGGAGCGGGACGTCTTTGCCGTGCTGGCGGACGTCAAGAAGCGGTTTTCAATCGATGAGGATCGAATCTATCTGACCGGCCTCTCGATGGGTGGAGGTGGCACGCTCTGGATTGCACTGACTCATCCGGACATCTTCGCTGCGATTGCGCCTGTGTGCCCGTCGATTCCTCCTGGAACGGAAGCCCTCGCCGCCAATGCGCTCAATTTACCCGTCCATCTCTTCCATGGCGAAGTCGATCCCGTGGTGCCGGTCGATGTCTCCAGGCGCCTTCACAAGCAGTTCCTCGACCTGGGCGTGCTTTCGAGCTACGTCGAGTTTCCCGGCGTGAAGCACAACTCCTGGGTCCCCGCGTATAAGGATGCGGAGATTTTCAACTGGTTCGGCCAGTTCCGCAGGAACCGGTTTCCTGATCGGGTTCACTATTCGACGTGGTGGTACAAATACAATTCCGCTTACTGGGTGCGTGTTGACGGGCTGACGCCAGGGGAACTCGCCACCATCGACGCAAGTTATTCCAGCCCCAACCGGCTGAAGGTAACGACCTCCGGTCTCGACGGCTTCACTCTCCAGTTGACGGGACATCCCAAGTACACGCCCGGCCAGCCGGTCACCGTCAACGTGAACGGCAGCGACATCAAAACAACCGCGCAGGAGTCGATCTCGTTCCTGAAAGACGGATCCAAATGGAAGATCGGCCGTTACGAACCACCGGGAGGCGACAAGCGCGCCGGATTTGAGGGACCGATCCGCGAGGCGGTTGCCTCACGGCACATCTACGTTTACGGCACGGCTGACGAGCCCAAGGAAGCTGAAGTCACGCTGCGGAACGGGCTCGCGTTGTTCGCTTCGGACTGGAAAGGGCCGAATGCGCGCCTTGCTCTGTGGCTGCGTGCGATCGCGGACAAGAACGTGACGAAGGCGGATCTGGAGAATTCGAACCTCGTTCTGATGGGCACCAAGGAGACCAACTCCGTCCTGGCCCGCTATGCCGCCTCCATGCCGATCACGCTCAAGGCGGACGCCAAAGATTACGGTCTGGTGTTCGTGGCGCCGGCCGATGGGCGGCTGGTGCTCGTGAATTCAGGCTTGCCATGGTGGACCGGCGTGGACCGTCTCAAGCGGCCTGGGCTACGGTATCTGTGGTCGCCATTTCAGGCATTGATGAGCTTCCCGGATTTCATTTTGTTTAAGGGTTCTTTGGATAACGTGATTGCGGAGGGCAATTTTACACGTTCCTGGAAGGTGCCGGAGGAGGCAGCAACGAAGATGCTGGCCACCGGTGCAGTCGAGATTTTGAAATGAATCAGAAATTAGGTGATTTTCGCCGCGCCGGCCATGAGGCCGTGGACTGGATAGCGGATTATTTGCAGGATCCCCGGCAATTTCCTGTTCTGCCGCAGATGAAGCCTGGAGATTTGGTCGATCAGATTCCGGATCACGCGCCGGAGAAGGGAGAGCCGTTTGAGAATCTCCTTGCGGACTTTCACCGTCTGGTGATCCCGGCCTTCACGCACTGGAATCATCCACGTTTCATGGCTTTCTTCAGTACCTCGGCGTCGGCGCCGGGTGTTCTCGCCGAGATGCTCTCGGCCACCATCAACGGGAACGTGATGCTGTGGAAGTCGTCGCCGGCCGGGACCGAACTGGAAATCGCGGCGATGAACTGGCTGCGGCAGTGGCTCGGATTGCCCAAACAGTATTTCGGGATCATTTACGACACGGCGTCCATGAGCACCTTCACGGCGATCGCGGCGGCGCGGCACTTTGCCGACCCCGAGATTCGCGAAAAGGGCGCTTCCGCGGCCAATCTCATCCTGTACACGTCCGAACAGGCCCACTCCTCGGTCGAGAAGGGCGCGCTCGCGCTCGGCATCGGGCAGCGTAACGTGAGGAAGATCGGAACGGACCCTGAATTCCGGATGCGTGTGGATCTGCTCCGAGCGGCGATCGAGGAGGATGTGCGCGCCGGCAAGCGGCCGTTTTGCGTGGTAGCGACCGTCGGCACGACATCGACGACGAGCGTCGATCCGGTGCCCGCTATCGCGGATCTTGCGGAGCGTTACAAGCTCTGGCTCCATGTGGACGCGGCCTACGGCGGTTGCGCGGCGATGCTGCCGGAGAAACGTGCGGCCCTCGATGGCATCGAGCGGTGCGATTCTCTGGTCACGAATCCACATAAGTGGCTGATGACCCCGTCGGACCTCAGCGCCTTCTTTACACGCCGTCCCGAAGTCCTCCGCGAGGCGTTTTCCCTCGTGCCGGAATACTTGCGGACCGAAGAAAATCCCAGGGCCGTGAATTTCATGGACTACGGTGTGCAGTTGGGCCGCCGTTTCCGCGCTCTGAAACTGTGGTTCATCATGCGTTACTACGGCCGCGAGGGCGTGGCCGAAATGCTCCGGGCTCAGATCGGTTGGACTCAGGAACTCGCTTCGGCAATCGATGCCGACCCGCATTTCGAGCGGATGGCCCCGGCGCCTTTCACGGTTGTGTGTTTCCGCGTCAAGGGATCGGATGACGACAATCACCGGCTCATCGACGCCGTCAATGCCACCGGCAAGACCTTTTTGGCGGGGACGGTCCTCAACGGGCACTTCACGGTGCGCTTGGCGATCGGCAACATGGGTATGACGCGCGACGACGTGATGGCGGTCTGGGAACTCGTGAAGCAATCGGCCGCGACACTGGGGCTCGTGTAACACCTCGAATACCGGAGAACCGTGCTGCGCGATCTCGTTCCACTCATCCTGGCGCTCGCAGTCGCGGTGGCGATCTATGCGGCACGGGAACTCCGGCGGCGGCGCACGACTGTCAACCCGCTTTTCCCTGACCTGACTCTGAGCGCTGCCTGGCAGCTTTGGACGCGCGGGATGCCCGATCATCCGGACAAGGCGTTCTTTCCGGCGGCTGTAACGAGCGCGGAGGAAGCGGCGGACCTTGAGCCGCTGCTGGCTGGAATTGAAGCGGGCCTATCGGGTTCGGATCATCCACGCGTGGCGCTTCGTACCGCCATTCTTGAAAGCGCAAGTATTGCGCTCCATCTCGATGCGATCATCGGGCTCGGTGAACTGGAGCGAAAGGCTCTCCTCAAAGGGTATGAAGAGGGGATGGACGAGTTGCTTACGAGTGCCCAACGGCTCTCCACGATCCGCTTGGCCTTCCTGCGTGCCTACGCCCGCCTGAAATACGACGACGCCGTGCCGGATGACTGGTTTCACAACTTCCTGCGCGTGGCCCGGCCTTACGTTCGGGAAAAAGTGCGGCTTGCGCGGGAACACGTGCTCGAACGAAATGAGGGATCGGGGCAGTTCGCTCAGGTTTATGACCAACTCCTGCACGGCCTCACCGGGGAGACATTGAAGATCCCCCCGAAACGCCGCTTCGTCGCGCCGGATTTGCCGTAGCGAACCGCCGGCCCCTAGTTCTTACCCGTACCGAGAAAGCCGTCGCCGTAAAAGACCGGCTTGTATCCCCGCTTGGTGGCCCAGGCGATGGCGCGCTCGACGCGCTGCCGGAAATCCGGTTCGCAGTTCTGATAGTCGGGATAGAAATACTGCTCGTGGATCATCAGTTCCAGGACTTCAGACTGATGCGGATCGGCGGCCACTTTTTCAAGGAACGGCTCGATGGCCTGCAACGGGACAGTGTTGATGACGATGTCGTGGCGGACGAAGAGCAGGTCTTCCGAGTAGTCCTTCCAGTAGTCGCGAGTTCCTGCGTAAGCGACTTGTTCCGGCGAGAGGTAATAGGACACTCGCGGCTGTCCGTCCTGCATGATGAAGTACCCGGCGAGTACCCGGATTCCCTGGTCGTGCAATGCGCGAGAGCCCTCTCGCGTCGCTTCGCCCCAGTGGACCGTAGTGACTTTACCGAGCAGGTCCGATCCCGCGAAGCGCTCGATCTCGCGTGCCACGAG
>JBDKSR010000458.1:0-1855 GCA_039680545.1 Bryobacteraceae bacterium
AACCGGCCCGAAATCCTTGACCCCGCCCTGCTGCGCCCGGGAAGGTTTGACCGGCAGGTCCTGATCGACCGCCCCGACATAAATGGACGGGAGGCCATCCTGAAGATCCATTCCAGGGGCGTCCCGCTGGGTCCCGACGTCGATCTGCGCAAAGTCGCCGCCCTTACACCGGGCTTTGTCGGCGCCGACCTGGCCAACCTCATCAACGAAGCCGCCCTGCTGGCCGCCCGGAAGAACAGGGATACGGTTGGACCTGACGAATTCGACGAGTCAATTGACCGAATCGTCGGCGGTCTCGACAAAAAAAACCGGGTGATGAACCCGCGGGAAAAAGAGATCGTTGCCTTTCATGAATCGGGACATGCTATCGTGGCCGAATCGGTCAAGTATGCGGACCCGGTCCACAAGATCTCGATAATCTCCCGCGGCATAGCGGCCCTGGGGTACACACAGCAGAGACCGATAGAGGACCGTTACCTGATGACCCGGCCCGAGCTGCTTGACAGGCTCGCCGTCCTCCTCGGCGGAAGGGTCGCGGAAGAACTGGTCTTCGGGGAGATCTCCACCGGCGCACAGAACGACCTGCAGCGGGCGACTGACATTGCCCGTTCCATGATCACTGAATACGCCATGAGCGATCGTCTGGGCCTCGCAACCTATGAGCACCCGCATCACCCCCTGTTCCCGCCGGAGGGTTTCAACCAGACCAGGGCATACAGCGAGGCAAAGAGTGCCCAGATCGATGAGGAGATCGCCCGGCTGTTGGACGAGGCCCACAAAAGGGTTCGGAAGATCCTCACGGAGCGCAGGAAGGTTCTCGATGAGCTGGCTCGTCTGCTCTCGGAGAATGAAATCGTACAGGGCGAGGAACTGAGAAAGATGCTCTCTGCATACACGGCCCAGGGAACAGACGGCACATGAAACGTATCGGGACGCACACAGAATCCGTATCGTACGGACACATGAAAGGGAATGGACATGAAAGACCATTATCGTTTCATCGGGAATAGCACTGGCAAGCTGCTCACCATGCTTCTTCCGGCTGTCATCTTCCTTGGGACGGCGGGCATCTGCATGGGTATACAGGAAGCAGCGGACGAAAGTGTCCTTCGCTCTACCCTGTCCAACGGGCTTCGCGTCGTTGTTGTACGAAACGCGCTGGCCCCTGTTGTCACCACCATGGTAAATTACCTTGTCGGTTCAAATGAGGCGCCCGAAGGATTCCCCGGTATGGCGCATGCGCAGGAGCACATGATGTTCCGGGGAAGTCCCGGGCTCACGGCAGACCAGCTTGCTGAAATCATCGCAGCCATGGGCGGCATGTTTAACGCCGACACCCAGCAAACAGTCACTCAATACATCCTCACGGTTCCCGCCGAAGATCTGGACGCGGCCTTGCGTATCGAGGCGATCAGGATGAAGGGCGTCCTCGACAGCGAGGGCTTATGGGCAAAGGAAAGGGGCGCCATCGAACAGGAAGTGACCCAGGACCTTTCGGAGCCCGAATACATCTTCTATGCCAAAGTCCTCTCCCGCATGTTCAAAGGCACGCCCTACGCGCATACTCCGCTCGGTACTGTCCCATCTTTCGACAAGACCACAGGGGCCATGCTCAAAGATTTTTACAACACGTGGTATGCGCCCAACAACGCGATCCTGGTCATCGTGGGCGACCTCGACCCGCACAAGGCGCTGGAGGCGGTTAAGAAGTATTTCGGCTCGATCCCGCAGAAGAAAATACCCAAACGTCCCCGCGTCCGTCTATCTCCGGTAAAAGCCGAAACGATCCGCCTCAGGACCGATGCCCCTTATGGACTGGCCTTCGTCGCTTTTCGCATGCCCGGATACACCAGTG
>JBDKSR010000459.1:0-1500 GCA_039680545.1 Bryobacteraceae bacterium
GTCGCCACCAATGCGCAAGGAAGCGGCGCCGGGACAATGTGGCGCTATGATGCCGGCGAAATCACATTTGGGACAGGGGGATCTATCGTGGCCACCACCGCAGTTTCCATCGTTGCAAACCAACTCGTTGGGCTCAACGCTTCCGGGGACGCAGTCCTTGCCGACTCCATCCTCGGGATCGTGGCTGTAGGGTACGCCGCCACCACTGTAGCGGCTGGTGGAGCGCTCCAGATCAACCAGACAGGCCACGCCACGCCCGTCTCGGGCCTCACGGATGGAGTGCAGGTCTTCCTTGGCACCGCTGGCGGCTACGCGGCTACGCCACCTTCTGGGGCCACCATCTCGCAGCAGGTGGGCATTGCCACTGCCACTGGCGTGGCCGTCAACTGTGGAGACGGGGCGACGTACCTATAATTTCCTTGCTTTCCGGAGCGCTGGAATGTATGCTATGCAAATCGCGGGTGCAAACGTGATGCAGACCTACAAACGAGAACCCGAAAGGGGCTCCTCAAGTGACCTCCGGTTGCACCCGGAAACCACCGCTTGGGGAGTTTTCTTTCGAGGCATTGTATGGACGCGCAAGTTTTCAACTCTCCCGAAGGCCGGGAAATCCGGATTATTCCGGGAGATGATGGGCAGCCCCTCTGGGTCGCCAAAGATGTGCTTAGTGATTTGGGATACACATGGGGGGGTGATCGAATCTCTCACGTTCCAGAAGAATGGCGAGGGGTGCGATCTGTCCGCACCCCCTCAGGAACCCAAGAAATGGCCGTTCTGACCGAACAAGGTCTTTACTTTTTCCTTGGACGCAGCGACAAGCCGGCTGCACTCCCTTTCCAAAAGTGGGTAGCTGGGACAGTTGTACCATCTATTCGCAAAACTGGAAGTTATTCGATCACCTCGGCGTTCCAGGTTCCTAAGACACTCTCTGAGGCTCTCCGTCTAGCTGCCGACCAGCAGGACAAGATTGAGCGGCAAGCCCTTCAGATCGAGGCCGCAGCGCCGAAAGTGGCGTTTGTGGACCGCTACGTGGAGGCACACGGATCACAACCCATCCGCGCTGTCGCTAAGCTGCTTGAAATCCCGGAACGCCGTTTCATCTCCTACCTGGAGAGCCAAAAGATCATGTACCGCCTGTCTGGAAAGCTGATGCCGGTGGCTGAGCACATCTTACGCGGGCGCTTCGAGGTGAAGACGGGCGAAGAGAATGGCCATGCCTTCGCGCAGTCTCGCTTCACTCCTGAGGGCGTCGAGTGGATCGCGAGCCGTCTCCGCAAAGCTGCCTGACCCCGGTTTGCGTTTTCCGGGCCGATGAGGTACATTAGGTCCGTCACACGACCGAAAGGCGAACTATGAAACGCATCCTCGCACTCATCATCACCATCTGTGCCACCTCGCATGCTGCCGATTGGTGTATTGGGGCTGGAATTGGCCATGCTTCGGAGTCATCAAGCGAAAGAATCGGAGATGCGGCAGAGGTTGGGATAAACACTTCCGTAA
>JBDKSR010000460.1:0-6284 GCA_039680545.1 Bryobacteraceae bacterium
GAACGTGGTGGTCGTGCCGCTGATGTCCCTGGTTGTACCGATCGGTTTTTTGGCAATCTTCACAGGATGGGGGCCAGTCGCGTGGCTTACCGGCTGGCTCCTGAGCATGACGCGAGTGATCGTCGAATGGCATGCAGCGTGGGAGCCGTGGTGGCGAATCCCCGATCCTCCGTTCTGGCTGGCGGCTTCCTTTACTCTTTCACTGATCCTCCTGGGCCTCGCGAACAGGTCCCATCAGCGATGGCGCTGGCTCGCAGGCATAGCGGTCTCGCTGCTGTTGTTGGTGTTAATTGTGCATCCGTTCCCCCCGAGGGTGAACGCAGGGGAATTGGAGGTGACGTCGATCGACGTCGGTCAAGGGGACAGCGCTTTCCTTTCGCTCCCGGCAGGAAAGCTGATGGTGCTTGACGGTGGCGGAGCACCCGGGTTTGGAAAGCGAAGCGGCGGCCTGGATCCGGGCGAGGAGGTTGTGTCACCTTATCTCTGGAGCCGTTCAGTCCGGCGCCTTGACGTCGTGGCGCTTTCACATGCGCATGAGGATCACATCGGCGGTCTGAACGCGATCGTCAAGAACTTCAAGCCGGCCGAACTGTGGATGGGACCGGCTCCGGACACGCCGTCATGGAGGCAATTACGCGATACAGCGCAGCGGCAAGGGATCCGTATCCGCCGGCTCTGCGCGGGCGAGCGCTTTACGTATGGCGGGGCGATCGTCGAGGTTCTCGCGCCATCTGAGGATTCGTCGCCGTCCACCTCACCGAAGGACCTCGATTCGATGGTATTTCGTGTGTCATTCGGAAATCGTTCCTTCCTGCTAACGGGCGACCTGGACGATAGAGTGGAGTACGACCTGGTTGAAGCTGGCGCGATACGCCCGGCAGACGTTCTCAAGGTTGCGCATCATGGCAGCCGGCGGTCGACCTCGGAGGAATTTCTGGCCGCAGTCCATCCAGCGTTCGCCATCATTTCCGTAGGTGCAGATAACACGTATGGCCACCCACATCCCGAGCTGCTCAGACGGCTCAATGACGCTCGCGCGACGACCCTGCGGACAGACGAATGGGGATTTGTTTCCTTTGTGACAGACGGACGACGCCTGGGGTTAACGACGTGGCGCTCGTTGGGCCCCCAGAGAGGCCCGTTACAGCCCTTCTGAACTCTCTTCAGCCTCTTCGGCGCCTTCGGGACCGGCGGCCTCGGATTCAGCAATTAGCCTTAGTGCCTCTTCGCGTTCCGTGCTTGGTACGCGCACCTCGATCGGCAGGCTCGGAAACTCGACACCGCCGACGAGCACCGACTGAATTCCGTTGGCTTGCAGCATCCCTTGGACCGCCATCGCCTCGACCTCAGAGGTGTGCTTGTCGGACGTGAAGACGGTCACCAGATCGAGATCGTGCGAGGCGTCGCCGGAAAAATCGGTTTCCGATGATTCCGAGGCGATCAACTGCTCCGCGCGAGCAGCATCTGAAGCGGGAACACGCACCTCGCAGGACCCAACAGGCACGCCCGGCTGATCATCGCCAATCACCTCTGCCGCAATCCCGGCCTGACCAAGCAGATCTTGCACGGCCGCGCTTTCTTCCGCCGCTGAGTGCTCCGCAGAGCGGAACACAACCACCCACTCTGATTGACTTTCGGGCTGCATAGCTAGAGCATAACGCGAATTTGGACGAATCTCGCGCCAACATGGAGCCTCGCCGCGGGGATATGGTAGACAAATAAAGAACAAGCTGCAGGAGGAACTGTCATGTTGAAGAGACTACCGTTCGTTCTACTACTAGCGGTTCTGGCCATAGCGCAGACCGACAAACCTTCTCCGGAACGTCTGAAGGCGCGTGAGTGGTTTCAGAATGCGAAGTTTGGAATGTTTATCCACTGGGGCGTTTACAGCGTCCTGGGCGACGGGGAGTGGGTGATGAACAACCGCGGCATCCCCATTTCCGAGTACGAGAAACTGCCCTCGCAGTTCAACCCCACGGAATTCAACCCCGCTGAATGGGTCGCCCTGGCCAAAGAGGCGGGCATGAAGTACGTCACGATCACCAGCAAGCATCACGATGGATTTGCCATGTGGGGAACCAAGCAGAACCAGTGGAATATCGTCGATGCCACGCCGTACAAGAAGGATGTCCTCAAGATGCTGGCGGACGAGTGCCATAAACAGGGCATCAAGCTGTTCTTCTATCATTCCCATCTCGACTGGTATCATCCCGACTACTTTCCGCGCGGGCGGACGGGTAAAACCGCAGGCCGTCCGGAGAGTGGGGACTTCAACAAGTACCTCGATTTCATGGACAGCCAGCTTAGTGAATTGCTGACGGGCTACGGCGAGATCGGAGGCATCTGGTTTGACGGATGGTGGGACAAACCCGACGCGGACTGGCGCCTGTCAAAGACCTATTCGTTGATCCACAAGCTTCAGCCGGCAGCCCTGGTTGGGAACAATCACCACCGGGCGCCCTTCGACGGCGAAGATTTCCAGATGTTCGAAAAGGATCTTCCGGGCAAGAACACGGCCGGTTTCAACGCCAGTTCGAAGATCGGCCAGTTGCCTCTCGAAACGTGCGAGACCATCAGCAAGGCTTGGGGCTACAACGCGAACGACAAGCAGTACAAGAGCACACACGACCTCATCCAGTACCTCGTGCGGGCAGCCGGCTACAACGCCAATTTCCTTTTGAACATCGGCCCCATGCCAACCGGCAAGATTCAGCCGGAATTCATGCAGCGGCTGCGGGAGACGGGACAGTGGTTGCGAAAGAATGGCGAGGCCCTGTACGAAACGCGCGGAGGCCCAATCACTCCGCGGCCCTGGGGCGTGACAACACAAAAGGCAGGCAAGGTGTACGTGCACGTCCTCAACTGGGAGGATGAACTGCTGGCGATTCCGAAAATCCCGAACGTGAAGTCGGCGAAATTGATGTCGACGGGCACGGCCGTGACCGTTAAGAACGTGGCCGGTGGCACGCTGTTGACATTACCTAAGGCGGCGCGCGATCCATTCGACACGATCATCGTGCTCGAAACGGCGCGCTAGAGCGATCGCCTGTCACGCGCCGACGTATCGCGCATAGAGGCTGCGTGCAAGGCCGGTATCTTGCGTGCCCTTAATGATGGCGCGGCCGTCGGGAAAAACGGTGATCTCGTAAGCGGGCAGGAAGAAGCGGAGTGCGAATTCGTTGGCCCGCACTTCGCCGAGCGGGGTAAGGCGTTGTTTCAGTTCGTGCAGGTCCACGGGGCGTGAACGCTCGTGGATCTGCACGGCGTTCCGTCCGCAAAGGCTGATCGGCGCCCTGCCCTTACCCTTCAGGTGCACGAAGTCTCGCTGCCCACAGGCTGGGCAGGCCGGATCGGGCGCAGGCTGCGCGATTTGGCGGAAAGTCCCGCTCCAAAGATCCACCGTCGTCAGCCGCCCCGAGAGCGCATCCAGATTTCCAGAGAGGATCTTGAGCGCTTCCGCTGTCTCGATCGCGGCCACGGTGGATGTGACCGCACCCAGCACGCCCGCTGTTTCACAAGTCGGCTGAACACCGCCGGGCGGCTCGGGATAGAGGCACTTCAAACAGCAGGTTCTTCCCGGAACGATTGCCATGACGAGGCCGTAGCTGCCCACAGCAGCACCATAGACCCAGGGGAGACTCCGGCTGACGGAATAGTCATTGATCAGGTAACGCGTCTCGAAGTTGTCGGTCCCGTCGAGGACCAGGTCCACGTCGCCGAGAAGCTCTTCGATATTGGACGCGGTGAGGTCCGCCACGACCGGCGAGACATCGACTCCGGAGTTGATCTTAGCCAAATGGCGTGCCGCCGCGATCGCCTTGGGCAGCGCTTCCTCCGCATCGGTCTCATCAAACAGCAATTGACGTTGGAGATTGCTCAGTTCGACGTAGTCCCGGTCGACAATCTTCAGATGCCCTGCGCCTGCCCGTGCCAGCGCATCCGCCTGGAAGCTTCCGAGGGCTCCGCAGCCCACGATGGCAACCCGCGATTCGAGGATTTTCGTCTGCCCTGCTTCGCCGAGTCCAGCAAACAGAATCTGTCGGGAATAGCGCTCGCGTTCGCGCCCTGTCATCTCTTTCAATCGTACCAACCGGTTGCTGTATCATGCAGATAGTGAACCGTCTCCGAACGCGATGCTTGACGGTCCTCCTTGTATTGTTCTTCTCCCCCATGCCGGCTCTGTTTGCGGCAGCGGAGCAGTACGAGGGGATGCTGATCTCTGTGATCGCCTTTGAGCCCCGCGAACAGCCGATCCCTCCCCCGGAAATGGCTGAAATGCTTCCGCTTAAGATGAACACGCGCTTCGACATGCGCATCGTGCGCGCGGCCATCGAGAGGTTGTATGCAACGGGACGGTACACGGATATTGCGGTGGACGCTGAGGTTCGCAACGGCAAGGTCGTCGTTCGTTTCCTGACCAAAGGCAACTGGTTCATCGGCCAGGTTTCGGTCACCGGCGTCGCCGCGCCTCCGCGCGCCAGCCAGCTGGTCAACGACGCCAATCTGAACCTGGGGGAGCCATTTCGGGACGAGGACACGCAAACAGCAACGGCCAACATGCAGAAGACGTTGCAGCGGAACGGTTTCTTCGAGGCTGAAATACATCCGGTCTTTGAGCACGACCCGCGCACTCAACAGGTGCACATCCGATTCGAGGTGAACCCCGGGAAACGGGATGATATCGGCGTCCCCATCATCCGGGGCAACCCGTTACTCCCAGAACCGAAGATCATCGGTGCGACGAAATGGCACTGGTGGTTCGGATGGAGACCGGCAACGGCCACGCGGATACAGCGTGGGCTCGAACGGATCCGCAACTTGTATCAAAAACGCGACCGCCTGATGGCAGAGGTGTCGCTCGACAGCCTCGATCACAACGCCGAGACCAGGCGGGCCATGCCGACCCTTACTCTCGATGCCGGGCCCAAGGTCGAGGTTCGATCCACAGGCGCCAAGCTATCGCGCGGGCAACTCAAGCAGTTGGTCCCGATTTTCGCGGAGCGTTCGGTAGATCGTGACTTACTGTATGAGGGTGTGCGCGCCATCACCGAACATTTCCAAACCAAAGGCTTTTTCGACACTCGGGTCAAGTTCGACGAAAAGACGGAAGGGAACGGCAACTATTCGATCCTGTACGAGATCGACCGGGGCGAGCGGCAAAAGCTCACGCATTTTGAGATTCGCGGGAACCGTTACTTCGATTTGATGACCATTCGAGAGCGGATGCTCATCATTCCCGCGTCGTTCCAGTTCCGTAGAGGCAAGTTCAACGAGGTTCTCCTGAATCGCGACATCAGCGCGATCGCGGATCTGTACCGTACCAACGGATTTCGGAACGTGGTCGTGACGTCGAGGATCGACCGGGACTATCGCGACAAGAGAGGCGACATCGCCGTATTCATCGATATCAAAGAGGGCAGCCAGTGGCTGGTCTCCTCGCTCGCAGTCGAGGGGATGAAGGCGGACGACGAGGCGGCGCTCCGGCCGATCTTGCAGTCGTCGCCGGGACAGGCATTTAGCGAGATGAACGTGGCGGCCGATCGCGACAACATCCTGGCCTACTATTACAACAGCGGTTACGCGAACGCGACGTTCGAGTGGAGTTATCAACCGTCAGCGCAGCCGAATCACGTTGACGTGCGCTTCGTGGTGACAGAGGGGCCCAGGCATTACGTTCGAGAGGTCCTCATCACGGGGCTGGATGCCACGCGTCCACAACTGGTGAACCCGCGGATTCTTCTGAATCCGGGCGAGCCCATTTCACAGGCACGCATTCTCGAGACACAGCGCCGCTTGTACGATCTCGGGATTTTCGCCAAGGTTGACACAGCCCTTCAAAACCCCGAAGGCGACGAGCAATACAAGTACGTTCTATTCCAGTTGGATGAAGCGAAAAAGTACTCGATCTCGACCGGCTTCGGAGCAGAAATCGCGCGCATTGGGGGCAGCCAGACCAGCCTGGCTTCGCCCGCCGGGGAGGCGAACTTCAGCCCCCGTGTCTCTTTTGATGTCAGCCGTCTAAACTTTCTCGGCAGGGCGCACACGGTGAGCTTTCGGAGCCGCGTTTCGACGATCCAGCGGCGGGGCTTGATCACGTATGTCGCCCCCCAGTTTCAGGGCAAGGAGAATCTTGAGCAGTCATTTACCGCTCTATTCGACGAGTCGGAGAACATACGTACGTTTTCATCGAGGAAATGGGAAGGTTCCGTACAGCTCGCACACCGGTGGACAAGGTCGAAGACCATGTTCTACCGTTTTACCTATCGCCGCGTTTCGATCGACCA
>JBDKSR010000461.1:0-5961 GCA_039680545.1 Bryobacteraceae bacterium
CGCCGGCTGTTGAGCAACCGTGAACGCCAGCGCCATCAGGCAGAGGACTACGGCCGGTATGAGAGCGATCAAGAATGTCTTTCTGACTTTTGAGTACATGTTTTCTCCCGCTCCACTGTCTCCCCCAAACATGCAGTGGATAAACGCGAACGCCGGTCTCATCAAGACCCCTTATCGGGGCCGATTCAAAGCCGTCTCGAGTTCAATCGTGTTGTGCATGGCCGCCAGCCGCACGGGCTTCTGCACATCGGCTCGCATCAGGAAGGTGTAGATCGCGAGGGCTCCCTTGCGATCGTTCTGTGCGAGTAACCCTTCGGCCGAGACCAGGCACGCTTCAGCAGCCGCCGCGCGCGCGACTCCCTTCGCCTTGGCTACGGCCTCCTGGAGTGCTTTGGTAGCTGACGGACCGCTGATCTGTCCTAGTGCAGCCGCTGCGGCGCGTGCCACATCCGTGTCCGGACGATAGAGGTACTTGGTTAGGATCGGAACCGCCTTGACGTCCCTCCGATTGCCGATGGTGTCGATGACGCCCACCAGCAGCGTGCCTTTCAGCTTCGCCGTCGCCGCGCGCAAGGCGTCATCCGCGGAGGGATCGGGAAGCGGCCCCAGGCCAAGACGCGCGTAGTGCGCCATTTTCGGATCGCTGAGCATCGCTGCCAGCACCGGTACGGCGTCGTTCGTACCAATTACCGCCAGTCGCTGGCAGGCCTTCATCTTCTGGAACTCAGTCGCGGCGGGGTCCTTCAGGACCGCAACCAGTTGCGGCGAGTCCAT
Organism: Bryobacteraceae bacterium; assembly: GCA_039680545.1. Taxonomy (GTDB): domain Bacteria; phylum Acidobacteriota; class Terriglobia; order Bryobacterales; family Bryobacteraceae; genus JAEHDI01. The sequence continues at coordinate 775 of JBDKSR010000461.1, forward strand.
CAACAAAATCTTTTCTGCCCGAAACTCCGGCGGAGGCTCGACTGCCACGGGGGCTTGTTTCGCGTTCGTTTGCATGGTCTCAGATCTCCTTCGGTGTTCTCAGGTTTCCTATACGATGCGCCATGGCTCGCGCATCTCTCGCGACCGCATCCGATTGGCTTCCGCGTCGTTGAGGAACTCTTGTTTCTTTGGGTCCCAAGTGAGTTTCCGGCCGAGCTGAAACGCGATATACGCCGCATGGCAGCCAATATGCGTATTGGCGGCGGCGGTGGCGTTGGACTTGGGCAAAGAACGCGTCTTGACGCACTCTATGAAGTTGCGCCAGTGGTAATGAAGCGTGAGATTGAAGACCTGTCCTTCTTCAGCCTTGGGCAGTTCAGATTTGAGGTTCTCGGATACCTCGATCTTTCCGGTGTCCGCCGTCTCCACCCAGCCGTTGTCGCCCTCAAACCGGACGCCGCACGTGCCGAGGCCCAACCAGCCCGTATCGCGGTGTATCAGTTTCACGCCGTTGGCGTAAGTGCAGATGACCGAGTAAGGCGTCGGGTTGGTGCCCTGCGGCTCGTACGAGATGGGTTGTGTGTCGTCGGCGTCGTTCGCCCACTGGCAGAGATCCGCCGTGTGCGACGCCCATTCCAGGATCCCGCCGCCGTGGAAATCGAAGAAATTGCGCCAGCCGCCCGCGACGTATCGGGGGTTGTAAGGACGCCATGGGCACGGGCCGAGCCAAGCATTCCAATCGACCACTTCTTTAGGCGGCTCGGGCTCCGCTGGCAACCAATCATGACTCGTGATGGGCTTCGGAACCGTGTGGCAGTGCAACGTGTGGAGCTTTCCGAGCTTGCCGCTGTGCGCCAGATCCACGGCGAACATGAAGTTCTTCCCGTTACGCCGCTGGCAGCCGGCCTGGTACACGATGCCGTAACGCTTGACGGCTGCGGCGAGCGCCTGGCTTTCCTGAATCGTCATCGAGCAGGGTTTCTCGCAGTAGATGTGCTTGCCCGCCTTGGCCGCGATGATCGACATGGGGGTGTGCCAGCGATCCCCGGTAGCGATCACGACGCCGTCGATGTCGCTGCGGGCCAGCAGTTCATCCGCCGTCGCGTACATCGCGCAATCGTTGTTCTGATAGCGTTTGTCCACCGCGCTCTTGACGAATTCACGCCGTTCGTTCCGCACGTCGGCGACAGCCACCATGCGGGCATCTTTGTAACTCAGGATGCAATTGACCGACGACATGCCGCGGCCGCCGATCCCGATGCCTCCGAACACGATCCGGTCGCTCGGCGCAACCGCTCCGGCGCGCTGCCCGAGCACCGAACTTGGCACGATCATGGGAGCCGCCACTGCGGCACCCCCCGCCATCATAAAGTGCCGGCGCGATACGAATCCGTCGCTATTCACTCTGATACGCCTCCTGGTTCGCTTTGTGCCGGACACCGTGGGGTTCGGCAAGACCGCCTATTCTATCGTAGTTTCGGCCCAGATACCCTTCAGCATGAGTAGAAGCATGACGACGGGTGTCTTCGCGTGGATTCCGTGCTCCATTCGCGCCGGCATGCGGACAAATGCGCCCGGCCCGGCTTCGATCTTATCTCCGCCGAGAGTCAGCCGCGCCTCTCCGGAAAGGATCTGGATCACGGCCGGCATGGGCGCGGTGTGAGCCGTTAGTTCCTGTCCTTGAGCGAAGCCGAAAATCACGGTCTTCAGGTGGTCATCGTCATAGAGAGTGCGGCTGAGGATGCCGTTCTCGGGGATCTCGACCTCGCTGAGGAGGTCGCTGACGTAGGTATAACGGGTCTTGTCCATAGCGTTGTCTCGTTCCAAGTGTATTCTAGAGAACGAAACGCGCGGAAGTGGTTCCGCCGTCATAATAAAATGTGTTTGGCGTGCGGTGCTGGCGCCCGAGGAGACAACCATGATGAAACTCGGATTCGTGAGCGCGATACTCCCAGATCTGCCTCTCGATGAGGTGGCGTCCATAGCCGGCGCGAACGGCTACGATTGCATCGAGGTGATGTGCTGGCCGAAAGGCAAGGCTGAGCGGCGCTACGCGGGGGTTACGCACATCGACGTCTCGCAACTGACCGGCGAGGAAGCCGCGCATATCAACGGGATGATGAAGGAAGCCGGCGTCACGATTAGCGGACTCGGCTACTATCCCAATCCGCTGACGCCCGATCCGGCCGAGGCTCAGATTTACATCGAGCACCTGAAACAGGTGATTCAGGGCGCGCGCATGATGGGCGTCAAAGTGGTGAACACCTTCATCGGACGCGACTGGACGAAGTCCGTCGAGGACAACTGGCCGCGTTTCCTGGAGGTTTGGGTACCGCTGGTCCGCTTCGCCGCCAACAACGGGATCAAGATCGGCATCGAGAATTGCCCCATGTCGTTCACACGTGACGAATGGCCCGGCGGCAAGAATCTGGCGACTTCACCGGCCATCTGGCGCCGGATGTTTGACGCGATTCCGGACAGTAACTTCGGCTTGAACTTTGACCCGTCTCACATGATCTGGCAGCACATGGATTACCTGGCTCCCTTGCGCGAATTCGCGGGCCGCATCTTCCACGTTCACGCTAAAGACGCCCGCATCGACCGGGAGAAGCTCAGCGACGTTGGTATCCTGGCCTATCCGCTCGAATACCACACGCCGAAGCTGCCGGGATTGGGCGACGTGAATTGGGGACGCCTATTCTCCGTGCTGACGGACACTTGCTATCAGGGGGCGGTGTGCGTCGAGGTCGAGGACCGTGCTTACGAGGGTGCACTCGATAGCCGCAAAGCGGCATTGCACCAGAGCGCGGTTTACCTGAGACAGTTCATCGCCTGAAAGCCAGGCGCGCAAAAAGGTCTGACGATGGCCAGCCGGCCGTGAAAGGAAAAACAGTGAAGAGACTCGTGCAGTCGTTTAGTCTTGCGCTCGCCCTGTTTGCCGGGACGGCGTTGTGGGCAGACCAAGTCGAGATGAAGAACGGGGACCGTCTGTCGGGCAGCATTCAGAAGTTCGACGGCAAGAACCTGGTAATTAAATCGGAGTTTGCGGGTGTGGTCACGATCCCCTGGGACGCTGTGGTCGCGGTAACGTCGAAAGATCCGCTTTACGTGGAATTGAAGGATGGCCAGACTGTCGTCGGCGGTATCCTCTCGCGCGACAGCAAGATCGAGATCGAAACGAAGGAAACCGGGCGCGTCGTAACCGCCAAAGACGCCATAACCTCGATACGGAACAAGGAGGAACAGGCCGCTTACGACCTGGAGATCGAACGTTTCCGGAATCCCCGTCTGGTTGATCTCTGGACCGGCTTCGTCGATCTGGGCCTTGCGAATGCCAGCGGCAATTCGAACACATCGAGCCTCAATGTGGCCGCGAACGCCAGCCGCGAGACAAGCCGTGACAAAATCGGCGTCCACTTTACCTCCCTCTATGCATCAAGCGACGCAAGCGGTGAATCGCTTGTGACAGCCAATGCCATCCGGGGCGGCATCAGCTACAGCATGAATGTCACGCCTAAGTTGTACGTGTTCGGGTCCACCGACCTTGAATTCGACGAGTTTCAGGACCTGGATCTGCGCTTCGCTCCGGCGGGTGGCTTTGGCTATGCACTTCTGAAGACGCAGCGCTCCCGCTTCGATGTGCTGGGCGGCATGTCTCTGAACCGTGAGTTTTTCAGCACCGGACTCGACCGGACCTCGGGAGAGATGCTGCTCGGCCAGGAATATGCGGTGAAGCTGAACGGGAAGACTACATTCGGTGAAAAGTTAGTGTTCTACCCGAACGTGACGGACACAGGCAGCTACCGTATGAACTTCGACGCGTCGCTATCGACGGCTTTGTTCCGCTGGCTGGCCTGGCACGTGACGCTCAGTGACCGTCTCATGAGCAACCCGGTCGCGGGGCGGGAGAAGAACGACGTACTCTTGACCACCGGTCTGCGCATCACCTTCGCGAAGTAACCGGCGGGTGTCTCAGCCTACTCCTGGATGCTCAGGCGGCGCGCCGAGAGCGTCTTGCCCGTGGACTCGTCCGCCTCGACGAGCACTGCGTGCAGTTCAGCGCCGGTCTTGGCGGCCTCCATGCGTATGGGGAGCGAGGTGAGAAACCGTCGCAGGATGATCTCCTTTTCGACACCGATGACGGAATTGTACGGTCCGGTCATGCCGACGTCGGTCTGATAGGCTGTGCCGCCGTCGAGCACGCGCGTGTCTGCGGTCGGGATGTGCGTATGTGTCCCGAATATCGCAGTGACGCGCCCGTTCAGATACCATCCCATGGCCGTCTTCTCGCTGGTCATCTCCGCGTGAAAATCCACAATCTTGATCTTCACGTTGGAATCGAGCGACGCCAGGATTTCGTCGGCTTTCCGGAAGGGACAGGCTGTTGCCGGCATGTGTGTGCGCCCCTGCAGGCTGATAACCGCGCAAGGCACACCGTTCGAGGCGTTGACCGTCACCAAACCGCTTCCGGGAAGATCGTCCGGGTAGTTTGCCGGGCGAAGCAGGCGCGACTGCCGGGGAAGGTACTCGTAAATTTCCCGCTTGTCCCAGATGTGGTTGCCGGACGTCAACACATGCACGCCATAGGAGAACAATTCTTCGGCCACGGGCGGCGTAATGCCGAATCCGCCTGCCGCATTCTCTCCGTTGGCGATCACGAGCGCGACCTTCTCCTCCGACACGATCCGTGGGAGGTGATTGGCCAGAACCCGCCGTCCGGCGGACGCGAAAATGTCGCCTACAAAGAGTATGTTCATCTATGATCTCTCGTCATGTGCGTGGGAACAGAAGAGAAGATGGAGCGTACCACGGGGCCGTAATCGTCTCCTGCATTGACCCTCGTTCGTACACGGGGTGGGACCCGCCGCGCGCCTTTAGGCTTCTCCGGTCAGGAGCTTGCTCACCAGCGCAAAACTCGAGCAGAGTCCCCATGCAGTTGGTGTTGGATCAACTTTTTGGAGACTAATCACCTGCTTTGCAGAAACGCTCCGACCCGATCATAACACACCGTAACCGGATGAAACCACGCAGTTTGTGTGCGGAGACCGGAAATCGGGGACGTTCTCAGCGGGCAATCAGGCCGCGTACCTTGAGCCAGCCGTCCAGCCTGTCCGGCCAGGTCGAGAGAATCGGGTCCGACTGAGCCAGGCCCACTCCATGCTTGCCGTCCTGGTAAATGTGCATCTC
>JBDKSR010000462.1:0-3810 GCA_039680545.1 Bryobacteraceae bacterium
CTGGAGTCCCAGCCGCATTGACCGCGCCGGCCGCCACACGGCTGAGGGGTATTCCGCCGAGCATCTGATCCACGAAGTTTTCATAACAGAGTTTCTCTTGGGCGTCTGGAAGTCTGGCAATGACAGCAATGGAATCGAGGTTCTGACGATTCAGCGAAGGTCGCTTTTCAAGCATCCGGCGTTTGGTTCAAAAGCCAAGGGTCGGCTCACACCGGACGCGCTCTTTGTCTTCCGCCAAGACGGGGGCTTGATGATCGGGCTTGTGGAACTGGACACGGGCACCATGAACAAAAAGCAACTCGTTCGGAAGTTTCGCCGCTACCAGGAATGGAGCCAATCATCAGCGGGCAGGGATTACTTGATTGACCTATATCGCCGGCACGGTGCCAAGGAGCCACGGCCCGTCTTTCGCCTCTATGTGATCGCCCAGGATCGGGACCGAAGTGATGACCGCCGCAGACTCACGACGATCGCCAAGGCCGTAGGCATTGCTGCCCCCGCTTTGGCAGACCGTGTGCGGCTAACAACCGTGACGGAACTCCAGGCCAACTATGACCAGGCCGCTCTCGTTGCCCCAATCTGGCACCGTATCGCGACGGCTGTCTCTAGAACACAATAAAGCCGAGGCCCACCAGGTTCTCTTGAATGCCTTGTCAGCTTATCCGAGCAAAAGAACACAAGGCGGCATGTCCGTCGGCCAATACGGGCTGCAGCTCGGAGTAAAAAACATCCGCCCCTGTTGGTCGTTACTGCTCATTTGGAGTGCGATCACCACCGCTGAAATCCTCTGCGGTCTTCGCATTCTCTTTCTTCTTCAGGCGTCGAGCCCTCTTCTCTTCCGCCTTATGCTTTTTTCCAGTTTCCCGCTGTCGTTTGGCGTAGGTGTTCTTGTCTCGCGCCATGAATCCTCCTTGTCCCTTGTAGTGATGAATGCCGCTGCGCTGGCCGGCCTGCTCCGGCCGGACGAGCCAAGACGCCTTCAGTCGTTGCACGCCGGGTGAAGTGCAGCAACCAAGTCGTGCTCCTTGGCGACGCGGGATTCCTCGATGGCATCACGTTGGACACAGATGCAATTTGCGCCCTGCTCGGTAAAGTCCTTGGCCCTGTGATGCTTGTCAAATGGCTGTGAAAAATCCTCGGTGCGCCCAACATAAAGCGGCACAACCCGATGGCCACCGGCTATGCCCTCACGACTGCCGATGACATAGATCCCGCTGATCTTGCGGAATCGCGTACCGAGCGGATAGACCTTGAATCGGTACGCCGTGCCCGACTTCCCCTTGAAAATCTTCTTGCCGAGAGACGCCATTGTTTTGTTCCTTTACTTGTTAATTCAAATCAACAATCACTACTGGCTCTTAACATGCTGAGCGAGTTTTGCCCTCGAAGTTTTGCGGCGACTAGCCGCAGACGACTTCTTCGGCGGTACAACCACCTGTTTTCGGGCACGTTCGCGGACGGAGCGATAGGTCTTTCGTTCGGGGTGCTCATAACGTTCTCCGCGGAGGAACCAGAAGGCCAGTCCGCCGGTATTGTGGTACGCCCCCGGCGTCGTTGTCCCGTGGACGACTTTGGCGCGGACTCCCAAAGACCCCTTCTTGCCCGTCTTCTTCCATCCCAGACGTTCCATCACCATGCGAACCACAACGCCGACCGCCTGACGCAAACGCTTGGTACGCCGGGGATGTTGGGATGAAAGGAACTCGTCGATGGAGGGTTGTGCTTCAAGCTCGCGCACAACGCCGGCCAATGGGGGCCGGTCATGGTGGATTTCCGCTTCCTCCATACGGCGCTGGCGAGCTTGGCCGTTGAAGAATTCGATTACCGCGTCCAGCGGTTGCTCGGGATCATCCAGCACGTCGGCAAACGTCCGTCCCTGACGATCTTGAAGAAAATCCCGGCGGGTAATCGTTATTCGGGTCACGATTTCGCTCCACAGCGCAGCCTACAGATAATTATTTTGCACCTACAAAAATTGTATCTGCAAAACGAATCGGCGACAAGGCGGCTCTTGCATCGGGGAATGGTGGCAGCCGAAAGACTGGTTCAAATCATATCTAACTCATTGCTGCTCCCGTGGTTACGGGTGGAGCGCGGCGGCCGTGCAGGGAGTGTGGCTGTCGCATGACGCGGCAAGCGAAGCCGCCGTTGCCAGCGTCGCTTGGCTGTCTTATGAGGCGCGAAGGAGGTGATTCCCTCTGGACTTCCCCCGGCAATACGGTATAACCTTATTAGTTGAATCCTCTCGGCATGTGGCCATTGGATTACTGCCAGGTCCAATGGTTTTCTGAGAACGCGGTGTGCGTTCATCGCATCTGGTCCTGGGTTTATCCCACGAGACCCTTTATGACGTTTCGAGTGCTTGGGCTCGCCGAGCCCCTTTTACGCGCCGTTGATGGCGAAGGTTACACCACCCCAACTCCAATCCAATCCCAGGCGATTCCTCACGTCCTTGCCGCGCACGACCTGTTGGGCTGCGCACAGACCGGTACGGGCAAGACAGCGGCGTTCGCCCTGCCCACCTTGCACCGTCTGATGCAGGGAAAGCCGGCTTCCAAAGGACGACGGCCGATTCGTGCTTTGGTCCTTTCTCCCACGCGGGAACTGGCCTCCCAAATCGGCGAGAGTTTTCAGACGTATAGTCGCCACACCACGCTTCGCCAAGCTGTAATCTATGGCGGCGTAGGACAATACGCTCAGACACAGGCCTTGCAGCAAGGCATTGATGTCCTCATTGCCACACCCGGCCGGCTGTTTGACCTGATGAATCAAGGATTCGTCCACCTCGATTCCATCGAGATTTTCGTGTTAGACGAGGCCGACCGGATGCTCGACATGGGATTCATGCCCGATGTACGCCGCATCATCGCTAAGTTGCCGCCGCAACGTCAGACGCTCCTTTTCTCTGCCACCATGCCGGAGGCCATCGCGCATCTGGCCAGTTCGATTCTACGCGATCCGGTCCGCATCCAAATTGCCCCGGTAAAGGCAACAACCGAACTCGTCCGACAGTCGGTGTTTTTCGTGCCCCGCCAACGCAAAATCCAGTTTCTCTCAGAGTATCTGTCGAAACAGGCGATAAGCCGGGCGTTGGTCTTCACCCGCACGAAGCACGGGGCAGATCGCGTCGCTCGCCAATTAAAGCGGGTAGGAATCTCGGCGGACGCGATTCATGGAGACAAGAGCCAAACGGCCCGGCAGCGGGCGCTCGGCGACTTCAAATCCAACCGCACGGGAGTGTTGGTTGCAACCGACATCGCGGCTCGGGGCATCGACGTGGATGGCATCTCACATGTCTTGAACTTCGACCTGCCGCGAGAGGCCGAAACCTATATTCATCGGATCGGCCGAACAGGACGCGCGGGGGCCAGGGGAGTGGCCATCTCCCTGTGTGATGATGAAGAAAGGGAATATCTCCGCGCGATCGAACAATTGACGGGCCGGAGAGTGCCTATCGAGCAAGGCTTTGGCGCCATTGCGCCGCGTGCGAGCGTCGTCCAGCCGCAGAAACGTGGAGGCGTTCCCCAGAAACGAAAGCGAGTCCGCCGGAACAAGGTTCATGCTCTTTAGTATCCCAGTCTCGGCTTCGATTCAGTATAAAAGGTTACAGTGCTGTTGTGTTTTCTCAATCTTCACAAAGGGAGTGACAGTCATGCCACAAGGGACAATCAAGAAAGTGATCGCGGACAAAGGGTTTGGGTTCATTACAGGAGAGCGAGGGGAGTTGTTCTTCCATCACAGCGAGCTAGAGGGTACGGCAATCGAAGTGCTCCAAGTCGGGCAGAAGGTGACCTACGAGGAAGGCCGGGG
>JBDKSR010000463.1:0-9138 GCA_039680545.1 Bryobacteraceae bacterium
CGGTCGATCATGCCGTACTCGAGGGCCTGCTGCGGCTCCATGATGTAATCACGGTCCACATCCCGAGACACCTTTTCGATCGGCTGGCCGGTGGCGTCCGACAGGAGCTGGTTCAGGTTCTCCCGCATCCTGAGGATCTCTTTGGCGTAGATGTCGATGTCCGTGGCCTGCCCTGCCAGCCCGCTCATCGTCGGCTGGTGAATGAGGATGCGCGAATGAGGCAGGCTGTAACGCTTTCCCTTCTTCCCGCTCGCCAACAGCACCGCGGCCATTGAGGCCGCCTGCCCAACGCAAATCGTCACGATGTCGGGCTCGACATAGCGCATCGTATCCAAAATCGCCAGGCCTGCCGTGATCGAGCCGCCCGGCGAGTTGATGTAGAGAGAGATGTCCTTCTCCGGATCGTCGGCCGCCAAGAACAGCATCTGGGCTATCACCAGATTGGCGACACTATCATCAATCGGAGTCCCCAGAAAGATGATGTTTTCTTTGAGGAGGCGCGAATATATGTCGTACGCGCGTTCTCCCCGGGACGTCTGCTCGACTACCATCGGAACCAGCACGGAATCCCCCATCCCTTCTTCCTCCGTCGGCTCCCTGCCGCGCCGGGAGCGACTATGTGACGTTCGCAGCGGAGCGTTTCAGCTTCTTCGCCTGATCGATTTGCTTGCGCTTTTCTTCAAGCGCGTTGGCAACATCGGCAATCGAAGTATGCTCCAGATACTCTATGATACGCGAACGCAGGGCCTTCCAGGAGTCGTGCATGCCGCAAGCCTGCTCGTCGTTGCACTCCGCAAGGCCGCTCGCACATTTCTGGTAGTCTGCAAGTCCGTCGAGTGCCTCAACGATGTTCAACAACGAGATGGCAGCCGGGGCCTGGCGCAGGCTGAAACCGCCGGTGGGACCCTTGCTTGACCTGAGAAGCCCTTTTCTCGCCAACTGCTGCAAAATCTTGGCGAGAAAGTGCGTGGGGATGTCCTCCTGCTGGGCAATCTGTTTAACCATCGCAAACCTGCCGTCCGGCACTTGCGCAAGATTCACGAATGCCCGGATTGCGTACTCCGCGGAACGCGAGTAAATCATCCTTGCCCCCAAGGAACGGAGAGTTCAATACCTCAATATCTTACTGAGATCGCTTGACTTAATGCAATAGGCGGGTCGCCCGGGGATTCTATAGAGAGAATTTAACCGGCCGGAAGTCAGCGCGAATCTCCTGCCTCGTCAGACTACTTTCCGCTGGCAACCTGAAAATGACTGAGCGAGGATGCGTACTTGGAGACTCCTCTGTAAAGACCTCGGGCGATCCGGTTGCGATACTCGGGCCGCTTTAGCAGCCGCTCCTCCTTCGGATTACTGAGGAACGCGATCTCGGCAAGGACGGACGGCATTTGCGCGCCGATCAGGACGACAAAAGGCGCCTTCCGGACGCCCCTGTCCTTCACTCCTTTGCCTTGGATCAGGATGTTTTGCAGCGCCGCCTGCACGTTCTCGGCGAATTCCCGTGACTCGTCAATCTTGTCCTTCAAAGCGATCTTCTCGATCAGGCTCTGCAGTTCGTGGATCGATTTATCCGAAATCGCGTTCTCACGGGCGGCGACGTCGAGGGCATCCCGCGAGGTCGTGAAATTCAGGTAGTAGGTCTCGGGACCTGCTGCCGACCGCGCCCCTGCGTTCGCATGGATTGACAGAAACAGGTCGGCCTTCTTCTCATTCGCGAGCGCCGTCCGCTCCGCCAGAGGCACGAAGGTGTCATCTGAACGCGTATAGAGGACGTCGGCCCCCAGTTCTTTCTCAATCAACGCGCCGAGCCGGAGCGCCACGTCGAGCACGAGGTCTTTTTCATATAATCCGCCCCGGCCGATGGTCCCGGTATCGTGGCCACCGTGTCCGGGATCAATCACAACGCGCCCAAGCTTCAGGCCGAGCGTTCGGACGAGAGTTCGGCTCCCGGCACTGGTCCGCTCCGCCGGCTGGGGTAGCTGCTCATCCTCCACCTTGGTGCCGGCAGGTTTCTCAACTGCTGCCCTTTCCACTTCCTTTTCGACTCTCTTCTCTGCTGCCGTCTTTTTCTCGGCGGTGCGCAGAGGAGTCTTTTCGGCCATAGGCGCGGACGCTGCGGGTAACGTCACGACTGATTTCGACGGGGCCTCTACCGGCGGCTGTGCCACCGTCTTGTGCGGAGGCGTAACCACCGGCTTGCGCTCTCGTGCGTTGGCCGTTCGGGCGGCCGGCTTCGGAGCCGCGGGACGCACCTCGATCATGAGGCGGCTGGGATTTGCCAGTTGGGCCGCACTGAACTCGACGGGAACTTCAAGATCCACAACCACACGGGTGATGGACGGAGTCGTTTGGGCAACCCGTATACGTTTCACCAGCCCATCGTTTACGACGATCTCGTGTATCCGTGCGCCCGTCAGCGGCCAACGCGCTCCGACGACATCGAAGTAGATGCGGTCAGGGTTCGGCAGATGGCCATAGTGGTAGGTGAAATCGCCGGTCGTCTCGACTGCGATGCGGGTAGCCTCGCCCAGGGACCAGAACCGCACATCCTTAACGTCAAGCGGGTCCTGTGGCTCCGCGCACAGCCCGAACCCTGCCAGTAGGGAGACTGCACACACCGCTGCCCTTAATGGCCGGCGCAATCGGTGGTGCAAAGCAAATCTCATCGATCTCTAGCGGGTCCGGATATGCACTCTCCCTTGCTCGTCCACGTACTCCTCGATCGGGCTGTACACCGGAGCGCTTGGCTTCTCCGGCTTCTCAAGGCGCGCTACAGAAGGACTTGCCGCCTTCTTCGCCTCGCCGTACTTTCGCCCGACCCGCTTCACGTAGTCGCGTGTTTCACGATATGGAGGTACGCCGCCATGGCGGATCACGGCGTTTTCACCGGCGTTGTATGCCGCAACCGCGAGTTGCGGGTCCGCAAACAGATCAAAAAGATACCGGAGATAACGGACGCCGCCGTCGATATTTTCGCGGACATCGTAACTGTTCGTAACACCGAAGCGGCGCGCTGTCGACGGGATCAACTGCATGATGCCCTGCGCGCCCTTTGGCGACGTGGCGAGAGGATCGTAATTGCTTTCGACTTGAATTACCGAGTGGACGAGTAGGGGGTCAACGTCATGCTGTTTCGCCGCATCCTCAACAATCGATTTGACTGCGGCACGCTCAGATGGCGAGGTCTCGGCGGGCGGGCGGCGCACAACCACCTTCCGCACTAGATGGCCTGTTCTGTTATCCGCGCGCACGACTGAGGAGACGCGTCCCGTCTCCATAGACGCCGCCACGGCTCCCGGCGCGTGAGAAAACACACCGAGAATAATCAAACAAAACAACATGACTTTGTTTCGAATTATAGTCTTATTTACCATCCCATCGCACGCGTAATTCAACGGACCTGATGTTATCATTTTGGCATGAACAGGGCCGGGTTCGTCCTGACGGGGGGCCAAAGCTCCCGTATGGGTGTCGGTAAGCCGCTGCTCCCGTACCGCGGAAAGACCCTGGTAGAGCACGTTGCCGGGGAAGTTCGCGCGGCAGCGGGCGACGTAACGCTGATCGGGGGAGAAGATCGGATCGGCGAGATCAACCTGCCGGTTGTGGCGGACCTGACTGCAGGCGTCGGCCCGCTGGCAGGCGTCATGACGGCACTCTCGGTCACAAGCGCCGAATGGAACCTTGTTGTTGCCTGCGACATGCCATCGGTCAACGCGGCATTTCTGCGCAGTCTGCTCGATATGGCGGAGGAGAAAGGTTGCGAGTGTCTGGCCCCCGTGGGCCCCGGCGGATGGGTCGAGGCGCTGTGTGCCGTTTACCGGCGTTCTTGCCTGCCCCAACTCCAGCTTGCGGCCGATTCCGGACTCCGCCGCATGAGCCATGTCCTTGCGGGGCTCAAGACGGTCCTCTACCCTGTCTCCGACGAGCGGCTTTTCGAGAACATAAACACTCTGCAGCAATGGATTAGACACGAGCAGTACCCCGGAGAAGAACGAGAAACCGCCCATGTCTGAGCAGCACCCGCACTACATCGAATTCCGCCACGTTTATAAGACGTTCGACACCCCCGTTTTGGACGACGTGAGTTTTCACGTAGATTCCGGGGAGACGGTGGCTATCATCGGCCGGAGCGGGGTCGGAAAATCGGTGACGCTTGCCCACATCATGGGTTTCCTCAAACCGGACCAGGGGCAAGTGATTGTGGCGCACGAGGATATCACGGGATTCACGGAGTCCGAAATGCGCCGGATCCGCCGGAAAGTGACCATGGTTTTCCAGTCGGGCGCCCTTTTCGACTCCCTGACCGTCGCCGAGAACATCTTGTTTTCTCTCGAGTTGCGAGAGGATTACAACGAGGTCAACAGGGAGCAGATTGTCGACGGTCTGCTGGGCATGGTCGACCTCCAGGAGTATCGGGACGCGTACCCGACTGACCTCTCGACCGGCTACAAGCGCGCGGTCGCCATCGCGCGGGCGCTGGCCGCACAGCCGGAGTGCATCCTCTACGATGAACCGACGACGATGGTTGATCCGATCATGTCCGATCTGCTCATCAAGCTGATGCTTCGGCTGAAAAACCAGTTAAAGCTCACCTCAGTGGTGGTTACGCACGACCTCGATCTGATGAACCGCGTGGCGGACCGTGTCGTCGTCCTTCACGACGGCAATGTGATCTATTTCGGACCCCTGGCGGATCTGGAGCGTTCGGAACACGCCCATATCAAAGAGTTTCTCGAGATGGACAAAGTAGCGCCCAGGGGCAGGTAACCGCTCTGCTACCGGCCGAATTTCCCTTTTATCCAGTGAATGAGGCGGCGAAACAGGGAAGGCCCACCTCCCCGGGAAGTCGCGGAACCATTTCCGTCATCCGCGCGATAGTCAAGCGACACTTCCGAGCGGTCCGCCGGAGCCTTTGAGATCATACGAACCCGATACCCTTGAAATGCGTACGTACGCTGGTAGCGGAGCCCGTCTTCTTCCTCGATGACGAGAGAGAACTCCGGAGGCGCTCCCGGCTGCGAATGAATCTTGATGGGGTAATATCCACGCACGTTTCTCTCTATATAGGCTGTTTCGTAACGGTGGCGTCTGATGCTCCAGACGAACACGCGGAAGCTGTCGAACTCATACGGCTCCATACCTCGCGTGATCGTCGTCCAGAGCCAGTTATGCTTGACCGCGTCGCCCGTCCTCACTTCTCCCAGCGATTGGTAAGACGTGATGTGGGCCCCTTCGGCATACTGTGCCACTTCGTCCGGAATCGACATGTAAAGCATCCGGAAGAGCGCCCATCCCGCCTTTCCGTCCGCCATGCGAATCAGGCTCCAATCGTCTACCGGGGCCGAAGCCGTCGGCGATGCGGGCCGGCCCGGACTGAACGGCAGACGCGGCTCGATGCGGTGGCTGACGACATCCACCGGCTCCCCTGGCATCAGACGGCGGAAGCTAGGCGACTGGCGGTTCGCATGGGTATGCACATTCAGCGGCTCCTGAACGGTGGCTCTGCCCTGAGAGGGCATCTCCATCGCCCGCGCGCTGAGGTCGCGCAGTTCGTCCATCTGCTTCTCGTCGAACAGGAGGCGGCCGTCCACCCACCCGATGACGCCGCTATCGGTGCGAACACACACAAAAGCCCGGCGGCGACCGACGATATCAAGCTCGTCGCCGTGCTGTACGGTCGCCACAACAGGCTGGCCCAGGCCAAGGTCCCTGCGGATTTCAAGGGTGGCGGGAGCGACGTACGCCCTGCCGATCACGGGAGGCGCGCCGCCTCTCGAACCACATCCGGTCATCAGGGCGCAGAACAAGACGAGAACGTAAACGAATCGGCTCAAGTTCATCTGCGACTGTGGTGGAATACCAGTCTAGCAACCTCGCGGTTGAGTGACACGAAGGACACGCGCCGTTCCGTTCACCTCCAGCGTGAATGGCGATCCGCCTTCGGGAACGTGCCAGACCTCCCCCGCCTGGAAAGGTTCACCCGCGATCGTGCCGGCGCCGTTCAGGAACACCAGCACATGAAACCGGTCAGTTTCCGGCTTATATTCAGTGCTGCCCGTAAACCCGGCTTCTTCCGTCACAAAATACGGGCAGGATGCGAGAACGCCGCCCTCCGGCTTCGAAGCGCCCGGATGCGCGCCAAGACTCGCCACGTCCACGGCTTTGTCCAGATGCAGTTCGCGAGGCCTCCCGTAATCGTAGAGGCGGTACGTAATGTCCGAGTTCTGCTGGATCTCGCACAGCGTGACCCCCGCGCCGAGGGCGTGAACTGAGCCGGGCGGGATAAAGTATGTCTCTCCCGGACTCACCTTGTACCACTGGAGCAGTCTCTCAATCTCGCCTGAAACGGCTGCCTCGCGGAGGCGTTCACGCGTGACCGGTTGCCGGAATCCCAGTGCCAGCTTCGCTCCCGGCTCCGCGCGAAGAATGTGCCACATCTCCGTTTTCCCGGGGATTCCATCGTGTGCGAGCGCGTACGAATCTTCCGGATGCACCTGCACCGACAGCAATTCCGAAGTGAAGATGAACTTTACCAGAATGGGTTGCGGGCCGGGCTCCGGCTGCAGAAACCAGACCTCTCCGATCTTGCCGGTGGACTCCGGGAACCACGGGGAGAGATCAGTGACTCCCCAGACTTTTTCGCGAAACGAGGGTATCAGTTTTACCGGCCTGGATTTCATTTGTTCGATCCGTCAGGCGAGCCCAGCCATGAATCGCTGAAGCCGATCGAGCCCACGTTCGAGTTCGTGCATCGATGTCGCATAGGAAATACGTATGTGAGCCTCGGACCCGAACGCCGCACCGGGCACGACAGCCACGCGAGCGTCGTCCAGCAACTTCTGTGCAAAATCGAGCGAATCCTCGATGCCGCCCTTCCCGATCGCCACCTTAATATTCGGATACGCGTAGAACGCGCCTCCCGGCTCGATGCAAGTGACGCCCGGAATGTCGCGCAGACGGCCGATGACGTAGTCACGGCGGCGCTGGTACTCCGCCAGCATGGACGCGACTGACTCCTGGGACCCGCTGAGGGCCTCTGCGGCAGCCTTCTGAGCGATTGAGTTTGGATTCGACGTGGACTGGCTCTGCAGTTTCACAATCGCGGCTGCCACTGGAGGCGGAGCCAACGCAAAACCGATCCGCCAACCGGTCATCGCATACGTCTTGGAAAGCGACCCGACGACAATTGCGGAACGCCTCGCGCCGGGAATCGAAGCAACGGAGTACGGATTGCGGCCGTAAACGAGATGACCGTAACACTCGTCCGTAATCAGCCAGATTCCATTCCTGGAAGTGAGCCGGTAGATGCGTTCGAATTCCTCGTCCCCGATCACCGCGCCGGTCGGATTGCACGGCGAGTTCACGATGACGGCTTTCGTTCGCGGCGTCAGGCTCCGCTCGATCAGGCCGGCTGTGATCTCAAAGCCGGCGGCCTCGTCCGTAGGAACCGCGACGGGCACAGCTTCGGCGTAGCGGACGATTTCCTTGTAGGTGACCCAACTCGGGGTGGGAATGATCACCTCGTCACCCGGATCGATCAGCACCTGAACCGCGTTAAAGATCGCGTGCTTTCCGCCGTCCGAGATGACGCACTCCGAAGGCGTGTAGGAAGTACCGAAGGCGGCGTGATGCCGCTCGCAGACGGCCTCTTTGAGCTCTTGCGTGCCGCCCGCCGAAGTGTATTTTGTGAAGTTCGCTTCAATCGCGCGGATCGCCGCCTGCTTGATGCCCCCGGGCGTTGGGAAATCGGGCTCTCCGGCGCCGAAGTCAACGACGTCAATCCCGCGTGCTTTCAGCTTGGCCGCCTCGGACGCCACCCTCATCGTTGCCGAGACGTTGATGCGCGAGATGCGCTTCGCTAATCCGTTCGTGAAGAGCATGCTTCTACGCACCAACCCGTGGAATCCGGTCCTTGAGTTTCTGCTCGACGATAGGGGGAACGAGTCCCGAAATATTGCCCCTCAATTCGAAAACCTGCTTCACAAGCCGCGAACTGATGAACGAATATTGCTCGCTGGACATGAGAAACACGGTCTCGACTCCCGGCGAGAGACGGGTGTTCATCAGAGCCATCTGTAACTCATACTCGTAATCGGAAATCGCGCGGATACCGCGAAGAATCACAGATGCCTTCCGCTTGACCGCATAGTCAACCAGGAGGCCGTTGAACGAGTCCACTTCGACGTTCGGATATTTGCGGAGCGTTTCGCGCAGCATCTCCACGCGTTCTTCTTCGCTGAACAGGGGTTCTTTACCCGCATTCTGCAATACCGCCACGATCAGCTTGTCAAACAATCTGGCCCCTCGCTCAATCAAGTTGAGATGGCCATTCGTAATCGGGTCGAACGAACCCGGATAGATTGCAATCACTGGATGTTGTCTGTCGGCCACCAGGTCGAAAGCCCTTCCCCGTGTGAGTAGGTCTCATTGTAACAACGATGAGCACTTCCACGCAGTGTTAGTTGTCCTTGATAGCATCGAATCATCATGTATTCCGTGTCGCTTCAGTCGATTCTGGATTCCCGGGACGACTCGATATATGCCGTCCCCAGCAAAGCGCCGGGACCCCAGGGCAGCCTTCCCCTTACACCGGAGATGCTGCTTGTCCGCCCTTCCGGCGACGTCTTTGGATGGACCCAGAACGCGGGCATGGGATGGGACCCACAGGCTCTTGGTGGCAAGGAGGTCCTGATCCTCAGCACGCACGGTGGCGTCCGCGCGCCGGACGGCTCTCCGATTGCGCTCGGCTACCACACCGGGCACTGGGAAGTCGGCCTATTGGTGGAGGCGGCGGCGAAAGAACTGAAGTCACATGGCGCCGTTCCATTCGCGGGAGCCTGCTCCGATCCTTGCGACGGCCGCAGTCAGGGCACAACGGCTATGTTTGACAGCCTGCCGTTCCGGAACGACTCGGCTGCCATATTCCGCCGCTTGATCCGGTCGCTGCCGTCGCGCCGTGCCGTCCTGGGCGTCGCCACCTGCGACAAGGGTCTGCCCGCCATGATGATGGCTCTGGCAGCCACTCACGACTTGCCCTGCGTGCTCGTTCCGGGCGGCTCGATGCTCGCCACGGAGAATGGTGAGGATACGGCCCTCGTGCAGTCGCTTGGCGCGCGCTTTGCGCACGGGATGCTCAGC
>JBDKSR010000464.1:0-1550 GCA_039680545.1 Bryobacteraceae bacterium
TGGACGACTCCTCCGCGCGAGGCCAATGGGATTTCGCCGACATTATTCCGATGTATCGGATCGCCGGCAAGACGGTTGGCCTGTTGGGGTGCGGACGCATCGGCAGCCGCGTATACCAGAAGCTGAAGTCATTCGGCGTGAATTTCCTTATCGCCGATCCGTACTTGAGCGATCGGCGAAAGGCCGAACTGGGTATCGAGGTGGTTGATGCCGAGACGGTATTCCGCGGAGCCGACTTCCTTACCATCCACACGCTATTGAACGACGAGACTCGCCATATCGTATGCGAAAAGACTCTGCGCATGATGAAGCCGACGGCGTACCTCGTCAATACGGCGCGCGGCCCCATGGTGGATGTAAATGCTCTGGCGAAGGCGCTGAAGGAAGGATGGATCGCGGGCGCCGGAATCGACGTTTTTGACGTTGAACCGCCGCCGCCCGATTACCCGCTGTTCCACGCCCCCAATGTTGTGCTAACACCGCATTTGGCGTGGTACTCCGAGGATGCTGCATGGCGTATCCGGGAACTGATTGTGTTAGAGATTGACCGCTTCATGACGGGGCAGTCGCCTCGTTATGTAGCCAAGAAGGCTTGAAAAGGCAGGAAAGAAGGTCAGGATGAGCAGCAATTATAAGAAGGTCACTCACGTCAATGGTCCACTTCCGGGCCCCCGTTCGAAAGCGCTGTTTGAGCGCTGGGAACGCGCGGAGGCACAGGGAGGAGGCCATCAGGCAAAGGTGGCATGGGACCACGGCTCCGGCGTCGTGGTCACCGACGTGGACGGTAACACATTCATCGACTGGACTTCGGGTGTTCTGGTAACCAATTCGGGGCATTGCCATCCGTACCTGGTGAAAGCGATTCAGGAGCAGTCCGCGAAGCTTCTGAATAACTATGAATGTCTGCACGAGCCTCGCGTCGAGGCTGCGGAGAAACTGGTCTCCATCTTGCCGGCGCATCTCAACCGCTGCACCTTCGTGACGACGGGCAGCGAGGCGACCGAGACCGCGATGCGCGTCATGAAGCGCAAGACCGGCAAGTTCGAGATCGTCAGTTTCTATGGCGGATTTCACGGGCGGACGGGTGCGGCAGCCAGTGCGGGTGGACTCGCCGGTCCGAAACGCGGCTATGGTCCGACAGCACCCGGAGCTATTCGTGTTCCTTTTCCGTACTGCTACCGGTGTCCCTTCCACGCCAAGCGTGAAACCTGCGATTTTCTGTGCCTGGACTATCTCAACGACGCCGTGCGTGCCAACAGTACGGGCAGCCTGGCGGGTGTGATTGTCGAAGCTTACCAGGGTGCGGCCGGTTTCATATTTGCTCCGGACGGCTGGTTCCCGCGCCTCGAAAAGTGGCTGAGAGAGAAGGGGATGCTGTTCACCCTCGACGAAGTGCAGTCCTCCTACGGGCGCACCGGGAAGTTCTTCGCAATGGAATGGGAGGGCCTGACACCCGATCTCATCTGTATTGGGAAGGGCATCGGCGGCGGATTCCCCGTGGCCGCTGTGGGCGCCCGGGCGGACGTGATCAGCGTGATGGGGCACGGAGA
>JBDKSR010000465.1:0-1767 GCA_039680545.1 Bryobacteraceae bacterium
GAATCGCAAGATGACACCGACCAAAGCGCAAGTAATCGACTTTTTGCAGGACGTTGCACCCGAGTACGGGCTGGACCCCGCGATGGTGATCCGGCAGTGCCAGACCGAGAGCAACTTCGACCAATCGGCGGTATCGCGGTGCGGTGCCATCGGCCTACTTCAGCTTATGCCAGCGACGGCAGATGAACTAAAGGTCAACCCCCGCGACTGGCACGCGAATCTCTGTGGCGGGATGAAGTACCTGGCGCGCATGACTGCGATGTTCGGCGATCCCGCGAAGGGGCTGGCAGCCTACAACTGCGGCCCCGGCCGTCTCAGCACCATCCTCCGCGAGCACGGCGACGACTGGCGCGAACATCTGCCGGCGGAAACGAAGGGCTACCTGGAGAAGATCCTGAGCAAATGACACCCTATTACCAACAGGACGGCATCGAGATATACCACGGCGACTGCCGGGAGATCCTGCCGACGCTGCCGAAGGTGGATCTGGTGCTCACGGACCCGCCGTATCCACGCACAGACTACCCTTGGGCCTACATTCCACTTGAGAGTGTTCCGCTTCCCAAAGTTCACGGGTTTTACTTTTGGCCCTCAAACACGCCGTTTCCGTTGCCATATACGGCGGTGCATGTATGGTCTAAATGCAATGTCTTAGTAGGTGGCGCAGAACCGTATGAAAACATATACGAAGTTGCTGGAGGTATGTTTTGCGGGGTATGGAGACACGCTGTAATCAACTGCGAAATGAACGCTGTAATGAACGGTGACGTTTATTACCCGCATCCAACCCAAAAGCCGATACGGTTACTTCGTCGAATGGTTCGGAAGACTGATGGGTTAATCCTCGATCCCTTCATGGGCAGCGGCACGACGCTGGTAGCGGCGAAGCAACTGGGCCGCCGCGCCATCGGCATAGAGATCGAGGAAAAGTATTGCGAGATAGCGGTGAGGCGGCTCGCACAGGAAATGCTGCCCTTCGCCGATCCGCCCGCGAGTAGGCCCGAACAGTTCCTAATCAACCTCGGCGCGCAGGACGCCATCAAGGAAGAAATCCTGCAAATGGATGGCGTATGAGACTGAAACTCGCACTTGCGGCGCTACTGGTGTTAGGTCTGGCTGTATCGCAGACCAGCACCGAACCGGCTTACGTCCTGGTGCCCGTGGCGCGCGGGTATAAGCTCGTGCGGATCACGGGACTGGTTAGCAACGCGGACGGCTCGTACTCGGTCCCCCAACAGGCCGCGCCCGAGACGTTCACGAATGGCACCGGGATAACATTCGAGCGCGTGAATGGTCAGCCCACGAAGATCAGCGTCGAAACCACGTCGTTCTGGATGACGGTCTACCCCACCGCGCCACTCACGGGGGCCTGCCGCGCGTCGTCACCGCAGAGCGACCAACGTTACATGGCCGTCGATGCCAAGCACCTATACGTGTGCGCGCCCGATGGTTCCGGCGGGTACGCCTGGCGCACGGTCCCGTTCCTCGCGGAGTGACTTATGGCCCTAGTTGACGTTATCGAGTCCAAGGACATCGACCAACTCCAGCAGGTGCTGTTGGGCGCGCTGGACCGGCTGAAGGCCATTGTCGCGGAGCTGCGCGACGAGTCCGAGATCGAAGTAACCATCAAGTTCAAGAAGAGGAAACCATGAAGAAAGTACCCCTGTTTGTGCTCACGCTTCTGCTCGCGTTCACCTGTTTCGCGGCAGACGTTGATATGTCGCAGTACAGTTGCGCGGTCATCACGGCCAACGGCGTGAAGGCCAT
>JBDKSR010000466.1:0-1870 GCA_039680545.1 Bryobacteraceae bacterium
CAGAATGGCTGCCTATGCGGCATTGGCGGGACTGCTGATTGCGAGCGTTTTCGCGATACCGGACGTGGCATTCCTGCTAGAGACCTACATGAACAAGTTGTTGGGGCCGATCTTGATTCTCACGGGCATCCTGCTACTCGAGATCCTCCCGATCCGTTTCTCGGCATCGTGCGTGACTGCCCCTTTACAAACTCGACTCAGCAATTCCGGCGTCCTGGGAGCAGGCTTGTTGGGGATGTTCTTTGCGCTATCCTTCTGCCCCGTCTCAGCCGCGCTGTTCTTCGGCAGCCTCATTCCACTTGCCATGAGCCACAGTTCTTCGGTCGTGCTCCCATCGGTATATGGGATTGGGACCGGACTGCCGGTTTTCATATTCGCGGTGCTCGTCGCGCTCGGGGCCCATCGAGTCGGCAAGACGTTTAACAGTTTGGTTCGTTTCGAGAAGTGGGCACGGAGAATCACGGCGGGAGTCTTCATCCTGGTCGGGATTCGACACTGCCTGAACTACATATTTGAGGTGCAATTTCTATGAAGATCCAAGTTGCCGGACCCGGTTGCATGAACTGCAAGACAACCGAGCAGAGAGTATTCAATGCCTGTGCCGAGCTGAACCTCGACGCCGACATCTCGCACGTCACTGACTACAACGAAATCGCCAGCCTCGGCGTATTGCGCACGCCGGCCGTGGTCATCGACGGCGAGATTGTCGTGATGGGCCGTGTGCCAAGTGTGGCGGAGTTAAAGACTCTACTCACGAAGAAGTCCGCCTGACCTCACTCGGCCAAGCTTCGAATCTCTTCGTGCAGCCGGCGTGTGACAGCCTCGTAAGGCGTCCCCGGCGCGGGGGGCGGCATGGGATTCCCGTATTCGAGCGAGACCGGGTGAAGGTGGATACGGCTCGACCCCCGAGGCCATACTTCATACGCACCGCGTATTGCGGCGGGGACTATTGGAACGCCGAACTCAGCGGCCAGAATCGACGGACCGGGCCGAAACTCCTTCAGCTTTCCATCGATTGAGCGCTCTCCTTCCGGGAACACGCACAAGACCAAGCCGCGCTGTAATCCCTCGGCAGCAAGCCGTAGCGCGACCTGCGGACCCCGGTCCGGGTGCACCAGGATGACCTTGCCCATGCGGCCCACAAGCGTCTTAAAGCCGCCGGCGAAGTGATCTGTGTCGCCAAGGAAGCACATGCGACGCAGCACGCGGAATGGAACGGTCGAGATCACGAGAAACGCGTCGATGAAACTCAAGTGATTCACGCAGATGAGGTACGGATACTCCTTCGGTAACCGCTCCAGACCACGTACGCGGAATCGGAGGAAAGCCCAGAAAAAGAAACGGGCTATTCTCGACAGAACAAAGTAGAAAACCTCAGCCGCCGGGCTCGGCACGAGACGTTCCTTGAGGATGCGCTCTTCTTCCTCTCCAAGCGGCTCGCGCAGAAGCGCATGCCAGCTTGCGCGCGCCTGCCCGTTTACCGGGAGTTCACCGGACACCTTCTGGAGCACCGCCGCAACGAGGTCGTCCACCGTGAATATAGTGGTCATCTCGGCGTCCGGAATGCGAACGTGGAAGGTCTCTTGAATACTGAAAACCAGTTCGGCCCGTTCAAGCGATGCGAACCCGAGATCCAGTTCCAGATTCATCGAACCGCGGACCGCGGGAACGTCCTTGAGACGGCGTATCAGATCGTAGATCACCCGGGCCGCCGGTTCGACGGGTTCAGGCGCGGGCTCTTCCACTGCCGCAGCCGTCTTCTTCTCGGAAAGCTCCCGTAAGACCTGGAAGCGTTGCAGTTTTCGGGTGGTCGTGCGCGGCAGCGGTTCGATACGGATCTCAAAGCTATGAACGCGCTTGTACGGAGGCA
>JBDKSR010000467.1:0-9105 GCA_039680545.1 Bryobacteraceae bacterium
AGCAAGAGTGGTGGACCACCTGGCTTATGGAGCGCCCTTTCCACGACGTCCAGGGACTGTTGGACTACATTCCACGGAACATCGATGAGCTGCACAACCGGCAGCCCGGTGAAATGTGGAGCTTCGCAGGCAAGGCGAACGTCTGGGGCGATGCCACTAAATCACCGCGAGAGCAGTTTCTCGATTTGCAGGAGCGGGTCGGCGAAAACACCGTTCTGTTTCCCAATGAGAGCCCGGTAGGGCTGGATACCGCGTATCTGCGCGCGGGCATGGAGTTGTTTTCCTACGCCTATGCGGAGAATGCACAACTCGTATCGGACTGGCTGGAAGCCTTGAACTGGGCGGAAATCCAGCGCGTTCACGAGACGGCCGACCCCGAGTTGTCTCCCGTCGCGCTGGTGTACGCCGATCAGGCCGATAAGAATCAGACTCTCTTCTCGCCTGGCTTTCTCCGGCGCGAGTTCTTCCCGCGGCTCCGCAAGCTCGTTGACGCCTGGCACTCACACGGCATCAAGGTGGTCTTTCATTCCGACGGTAACCTGTGGAGTGTACTGAAGGACTTCGAGGCTTCCGGAATCGATGGAATCAACCCACTCGAACCCCTCTCGCACATGTACGCCGGAGATGTCCGCAAGTCCTATCCGGATTGGATTCTGATGGGTGGAATCGACGCCAGCCAACTGCTTCCGCTTGGAAGTGAAGAGGAGGTTCGGCAGTCAGTCCGCAAGACCATTGACGATGCCGGTGCGCGAGGCGGCCTGTGGCTCGGCTCCAGCACGGAGATCCACCCCGCGATTCCCCTCGGGAACGTTCTGGCGATGTGGGACGAAATCGGGAAGCACGGCTATTACACGAAGTGAGTCGTGGCTCCGTGCGTCCGCATCTCTCCGTAGTTCAGGTCTTCGTTCCGAGCGTCGCTATCAGGCGGATATGTCTCGCACCCTGCGCACTGACGCCCGGCCAAACGACCTCGAACGTTCCCCTCGGCAAGCGGAATCTGCCTCTCTATTTCGTCGCAGGCAGACGTTTGAACGCCACGCGAATCTCGGATGGCTGATCGCTGAACTCGAGTGCCTTCCGCACAATGAGTGACTCGTCGTTACCGTCCTTGGCGATCCAGAGGCCCGCCGGCTCCGCCAGTGCCCAGCCTTTCGGGGCATAAAGGAATAGGTTTCCTTTGTATCCCTTCGGGCGCTGGGCTCGGATCGTCAACGTCCCCGTCTCGGCGTTCCAGCGGCAATCCTGGATTTCAGCTTGTCCCTGCCGCACGTGCATATCTGTGGAAAGCAGCCAGGGATGATCTTGCTGCCGTGCGATCCGCAAGAGCCGAACCGAAAACGGAGGCACATCGAAGGACAGCACTCGGCGTTGCGTGCCCAAGTATCGCTGATCCCAATAATCCCAGGCCACGTAGGCCGCGGTCGCGTCCAAACCCAGGCGTCCGAGATCGACCTCGCGATGCAGAGTCGTGGCTCCGTAGTTGAAGCAGGCGATCAGGTCCCACGTCTCCCAGTCGCGACGGACTTTCAGATGAAACAGCTTCGGGTAGTCCGGCTCCACCGACTCAAACAGATCGAGTGGCCGTGCCGTTTCGGTCAGGCGCGGGAACACCTGCTTCACCATTTCGAGCCTGTCGTCCGACATGCGGGCGATGTCGTCGCCGAGCATGATCGGGCCGCCATTGATACCGAAGATGGTCGCCGTGAGCTGCGCATCCGAAAGCGGGACTGGCTGATCGACGGTCATCACATTGGCTGAATCGCCCAGAAACACCTTGCGATGCGCGTAGTACTGCGCCGCGAACGCGTCCGTGCACCGGCGATGCGAGGTCCAGTGATTCGGCCTATTGATCACGAAAGTAGCGGGGTAGAAACCCTTTCCGGGACCATCCAGAGGCCGTCCCTCGCCATGGTCGTTCCCGGTGCGAACGGCATTCATGAGGCCGACGCTCTGAAAAGTCGGTCCGGTACTCATCAACAGATAGGTATCGTCGCCTGCTGACTCGCGAATCGCCCGCAATCCTTCCCGCCAGGCCTGCGGCCCCCGAATCAGGGAGCGGTCGTAATAACCGTCGTTCGGAACCTTTCCCGGAGTCGCGCCGGTTACCGCGTATACGAAGTCGATCATGTACCAGCGGACGCCCCACCTGCGGTAGGTCGAAAAAACCTCGCGAAGGAAATCCTGCGTCTTCGGATGCGTTGGATCCGGCATGTACATCTTCCCAAGCATTCCGCCGTCCACCACGGCGGGCTTGCCCTGGTAAAGCAGCAGTGCATCACGTAAACGATCCACCACGCTCTTGGCGTTTTCATTGACCCAGAACGCCCCGGCCCACAAGCCAAGCTTGAAGTCCTGGGCGCCGATGTCCGCCACCAGGCGTTCCGGGCCACTCGGGAAGTTCTTGTAATTCCACTTCAACCAGTTGCCCGCAAAACGGTCCTCAAGGTTACCGATGCTCACCCAGAGGTAATCGATATCCAAGCCCGGGAGGCGTCGTCTGATAGCCTCCGCGTTCCGCCGGACCACATCTTCGTACCTCTCGACGTTGAAAGGATCGACCCAGGTCCAGCCTACCCAGCCCGCAGGATTCGTCGGAGGTATCGGAGGGTGGTAGCGCGCCTGCACACGGTCGGCCCACTGTTCCAGCGACGCGTAAGGATCGCGGCTGATTGCGACCCGAAGCGTCTCAGCGTCGATCGATGCGCCCGGTTTCAGCGTGTACCCGGCCAAGTCGCACCATGCACTCAGCGACACCTGCTTGTCGACTGCGTTCCAGTTCATCTCAATGTCGGTTTCGGCCCGGTCGAAGGTCACAAAGCCGACATTCAGAGCCGCCCTGGAATCGGGGTCGAAGAGTTCGGTGAGCGTCTTGCTCACCTGTGGCCCGGCTTTGACTAGCCGCACCGCTCGCGAGACTTCCTGCCACCCACTCATCACCAGCGCGACAGAATTGGAGCCCAAACCGAGGCGGCTGGTTGAGCCGGTAAGGTCGGCCAACCGGACGCGGCCAATCCGGAGAGGCCGGTCGCCGTTATTGCGCAACGTCGAGTCGATCTGGATCTCCTGCTGATCAGCGGAGTGGCGAAATCGCACTGTGTACGAAAGACGTGGGTCCCCGAACCGCAACTCGAACGCGTCCTTCGTCCCCGGAACCGCCACCGCTCGTGTGGGCCAGAGAGTCTTCCCATCGACGTCGATACCTATGCGTGCATCCTGCACACTGGTTTCCGGCGCGCTCAAGGACCAGCGCGCTGCCGCTGGATCGAAGCGGAACTGGCTCTCCGCCTGCGCTAAGGTCATGGATCCCCACAGGATCGAAGCAAGAATCAGCAGCCAAAGCCGTACGTTAAGTGAATAAACAAAATGCACGCGAGCACTCCTCTTCTATATGTCTCTGCAACTCCAAACGAGCCTTAACTTTTCTCAACGCTGAGAAACGGGTGAAAGTCTGTTTCCCGGCGGAGCCATCCGCCACGAGTGGTGGCCCCGCGGTATGGGGCAGGAGGCAAGGACACGGGAATCTCCCCAGCCTCATCAGTCAATTCAACAATGCTGGACTCCCGAAGTCAACGTTGGGTGGTATCGGGCCGGGTTGACAGGTAGTGACACACAACATAGAATCTGAATATCCAATCTGCATAAATATTCAATGCGGCAAACACACTTCACTGACGATCAGCTCATCCTCGCCGCGAGGCTCTATTTCATCGATGGACTTCCACAAGCCAAGATTGGCAAGTTAGTAAGCGTTTCCCAGTCCAAGGTTTCGCGAATGCTGACCCTGGCCCGTGAACGCGGACTGGTGCGTGTCACTGTGCCGGAGTACGAGCCGCGCAACCAGGAACTCGAATGCAACTTGCAGGAAAAACTGGGCATCGACGCCCTTGTGATCCGGGCCGCGGCAGGCTCGCGCATCCAGGACCTGCGCCGAACCCTCGGTTACTTTGCAGCGCCCGTTGTATCAAGCTGGATTGGTCCGCACAAGTCGGTTGCTATCGCGGGCGGCCGCACTCTGCGTGCGCTCGTGGAGAACATGAAGCCCTCCGGCTCCGTCGGAGGCGTGACCGTGCTCCAGGCCATGGGAAATATCGACTCACGTCCCGGGCCCGATGACGCCGTCGAATTGGGGCGCCGCCTCGCCGAAGCCTGGAAGGGCTCTTTCTTTACCTTGAACACGCCCGCGATCCTGCCGGACGCCGAAGTTTGCAGACAGCTTCTCAGCCTGAAGCAGATACGGGAAGTATCCCGCCGTCTGGTCAAAGCGGACATTGCCCTGGTGGGCATCGGAACCCTGGAAAACTCGGTTTTCATGGAACGCCAGAGCTTTAACGCCGGCGATATCGCGACGCTGCGGGCAGCCGGCGCCGTCGGTGAGATATTAGGCCGTTTCTATGACGATTCGGGGCGAGAGTGCGACTCACCATTCCGCGATCGAGTCGTTAGCCTGCCGTTGGACAAACTGCGGGCGGTCCCACAGGTAGTCGCCGTGGTATCCGGTTCGGATCGAAGTGCCGCCGTTGCCGCCTCGATTCGCGGTCGAGTGGTGAAGGGACTAGTAATCGACGAGGCTGGTGCTGCCGCATTAATCGAGGAATCAAAATGAGATTTTGGTGTGTCCCCTTACTGGTGATCACGGCCTTGCCGGGAGTCTGCCAGCGCTCCGATTGGAATCTTCGCGACCATATCCCGCTCGATCAGGTGATCGTGCAGAGCCATCGCGGCGCGGGCGAGTTGATGCCCGAAAACTCCCTGGAGGCCTTCGAACTCGGTTGGCGCGTGGGTACCATCCCCGAAGCTGACCTGCGCACCACGCGCGACGGCATCATCGTGGCGTTTCATGACGAAAACTTCCGCCACATCCTGCCGTCTGCCTCGCCCGAGATGCAGAAACGCGGCATTAAAGACCTGGACTGGGCCGAAGTGTCCGCCCTGGACATCGGCGCATGGAAGGGTACGCGCTTTGCGGGCCAGCGTGTCGCCAGTTTGTCCGCGGTTAGTGAAGTCCTGCGGAAGAACCCGCGCCGGCGGCTCTACATCGACATCAAGAACGTCGATCTCGAACAACTTGCCCGAGAGTCGCGTGCCGCCGGTGTGGCCGCCAGGCTCATCCTCGCCAGCACCGACTACACGGTGATACGTACATGGAAAAAGCTCGCCCCTGAGTCTTCAACCATTCACTGGATGGGTGGACCAGAGGAGGTCCTGGCGCAGCGTATCGCCGATCTGCGCAAGACAAACTTCGCTGACATAGACCAGTTACAGATTCACGTCCGTGAATCCGGCGGCACTATGCGCCCGTCGGCTGAGTTTTTGCTCAAGACTGGAGCCGAACTGCGGTCCTATCGCATCCTCTTCCAGACTCTTCCCTTCGGAAGCAAAGATCCCGCGCTGTTTCGCCGTCTGATGGATCTCGGTTGTGCCAGCTTCGCCACAGACTATCCGGACGTAATGATGAACACAATTCGGGAGTACTATGCAGCACGGCATTGACGGCCGGAAGGCGAACCTGGCGGCCGATAAGCCGGACGAGAAACTGATCCGGCAAGCCCTGGCCGCTGCCCGCGACACGCGGAGCCTCGCCGTCGATGGCGGCATCCGGCACGACGTGCAGCGGTTCTTCTCGAAAGAGTTCGCGACAGCCCGCGCAATAATTGTCGCCGACGGCAACACGTTCCCGGCGGCGGGTGAGGACGTCCTCCGCAGTTTCACCCGCAAGGACCACTCCGTTGAGAAACCGTTTGTCTTTGGTCCGCACGTTTACGCAAACTGGCAAAGCGTCGAGGAGCTGACGGACGCACTCCGGAAGGTGGACGCCATTCCCGTGGCCGTCGGCTCCGGCACAATCAACGACCTCACGAAACTAGCATCCTGCCGCATGGGCCGCCCCTACATGGTCGTGGCGACGGCAGCCTCGATGGATGGCTATACCGCGTACGGAGCGTCGATCACGCGTGATGGATCCAAGCAGACGTTCGACTGTCCCGCTCCGCGTGCTGCTCTCGCCGACTTGGAAGTGATTGCGGCCGCACCGGCACGCATGAGTGCCTCGGGCTACGCCGATCTGACAGCGAAATGTGCGGCGGGTGGTGATTGGATCCTCGCGGATGTCGCAGGCGAAGAGCCCATCGACGAGTCCGCATGGCGATCCGTGCAGGGCCCATTGCTCGACTGGCTGGCTTCACCCGAAGGTGTGGCCGCTGGCGACCCCGGTTGTCTCCGGCGCCTGATCTACGGGCTGATGATGAGCGGATTTGTGATGCAGGCGATGCGTTCCAGCCGCCCGGCATCGGGCGCCGAACACCAGTTCAGCCACTTGTGGGACATGCAACACCACGTCTACAACGGTGAGGCGCCTTCGCATGGATTCAAGGTCGGAATCGGCACGTTGGCCTCGCTTGCTGTCTATGACCACCTGTTGAAAAGCGACCTCACCCCATTTGATGTTGAACAGGCAGTGAGCAAGTGGCCTTCCATCGAGACTTTGGAAGCCCGCATAACGGCCGTTTTGGGAGATAAATCCCTGGCCGGCAAAGCCGTCGAGGAGACGCGGGCGAAGTATATTTCTCATGAGTCCCTACGAATCCAGTTGACGCGGCTTCGCGACCGCTGGCCGGGGCTTCGGGAAAGATTGGAGCGGCGTCTGCCCCGGTTTGCGGAAACTCGTGAGAGGCTGCGCACGGCCGGATGTCCATTTGAGCCCGAGCAGATCGGAATCTCTCGCGAGCGCCTGCGCGTCAGCTTCGAACAAGCCTGGTATATCCGCCGCCGGTACACAGTGCTCGACTTCGTACAGCGCGCGGGAATTGCCGGGAGCACTATGGACGTAATCTTCGGTGACGCAGGCCGATGGCCGATTCCGGCAGGGGAAGCAAGAGCATGAGCGCGTTTCACCCCCGCCTTGGCCGCATACGGCACGTCGTGCTCGACATGGACGGCACCATCTACAAAGGTAAAGTCCTGTTTCCCTGCACCCTCCCGTTCCTGAAGCGACTGGATGAAGCCGGGATTGGGCACACGTTCCTTACTAACAACACCTCGCGCAGCAAGGCGGATTACGTCGCCAAACTCCGCGCCTTTGGTATCGAGGCCGGCGAGAACGAGATCCACACTCCTGCCGATTCCGCGATTGTTTATCTTCGCCGCAATCTTCCCAAGGCTCGGTCCATCGCGGTTCTGGGCACGCCATCGCTCTGCCGTCAGTTTGAGGAGGCCGGTTTCAACGTGTCATGGAACGCTCCGGGGGCGGTGATCGTAGGCTTCGATACAACGCTTACATACGACCGCCTCTGCAAGGCGGCGTACTGGATCAAACAGGACCTGCCGTTCATCGCCACCCATCCGGATCTGGTCTGTCCCACGGATGAAGCGACGGTCCTCGTCGATTGCGGATCGATCTGCGCCGCGCTCGCAGCCGCGACGGGAAAGCACCCGGTGGTCCTGGGCAAACCTGATCCATCGATCCTACTCGACCTTTGCGAAAGCCTCTCACTCAGCCGTGACCAGGTGGCGATGGTGGGTGACCGCATTTATACCGACATGGCGATGGCCCGCAACGCCAGCGTGCTCGGCGTGCTGGTGTTGAGCGGCGAAGCCACTCGCCCAGATGCGGATGCACAGATGCCTGCCCTGGACATGGTGGTCCGGGACATTGGCGAATTTGGGGAACGGTTGATCGCGGCCCATGCCGCTGAGGTATCTGAATGAGCCGGATTGTAAATGGAAAAGTCGACGTTCTGGTTGTCGGCGGCGGGATCACTGGCGCCGGCGTAGCGCGGGATGCCGCGATGCGCGGACTGAGCACGCTACTGGTCGAGCAATCCGATTTTGCATCCGGCACAAGCAGCCGCTCTTCAAGGCTGTTGCACGGCGGTTTACGCTACCTCGCGCAGGGGCACATCGGGCTGGTACGGGAAGCGAGTCATGAGAAGATGCGGCTGAGCCGGATTGCACCGCATTTGAGCGATCCTCTTCGCTTCTATTTCCCCGTTTGGAAAGGCGATGCCTGGCCGCGCTGGATGCTGGCGATCGGGGTTCATGTTTACGACTCGCTGTGTGGCGGGCGCAACCTCGGTCAATCTAAGTCGCATTCGCCGGCGTCGATGCGGGAAGAGGTCCCGGGATTGCGACAAGCCGGACTGACCGGCGGCGTCAGCTACTTTGATGCTCTCACCAACGACGCCCGGCTCGTAATCGATACGCTTCGCTCCGCGGCCAATGCCGGAGCAACCGTTTACAACTACGCCAAGTTCGTGTCGGCGACCCGTTCGGGCGTCGAATGGGACTGCGAAGTGCGCGACGAGGAATCAGGCGAGGCCGCCGGCATCCACGCCGCGTCCGTCGTTAACGCCGCGGGAGCTTGGGCGCAAACGATCCCGCACAGTTCCGTGAGGCTGCGGCTCACTAAGGGAGTCCATCTCGTCATAAACCGGTCGCTCTTGCCTGTGGACGGTGCAGTCGTTCTCTCCGAAGGACAGCGCATTCTGTTCGTCATCCCTTGGGGCGAGCGCGTGATTCTCGGCACCACGGATACCGACTACGAAGGAGACCTGGCAAATGTTCGCACCGCCCCCGCGGACATCGACTATATCCTCCGTGTGATCAATAAAGGTTTCCCCGGCGCGACGATACGGTACGATCACCTGATCTCCACATGGGCGGGCGTAAGGCCGCTCATTGCCCCGCGCCGCACTGCAAGCGGCAGTCCCTCTGACCTTTCCCGCCACCATGAGATCCGCATGCCTGAGCCGGGCTGGTTCGATGTCGCCGGCGGTAAACTGACGACCTACCGGCTGATGGCTGAGCAGGTGGTAGACCGCATTGGCCGGTATCTGACACGGACACTCGCACCGTCGCGCACATCACAAGTACCTTTGACAGAGGGAGTCGCCGGCGTTCAATACAGCGGCATTCTGCCTCCACCCGTTGAGGCTGCAGTGGTCAGACACTGCTGCCGGAACGAATGGGCTCGCCGCCTCGATGATTTTCTGGTTCGACGCACATCATGGCATTATTACTACCCATCGCAGTCCGGTATAGCGGAAGAGGCGTCCCGCTGGATGGCCGCCGAACTGGGCTGGAACGAGGAGCAGCGTTTAGCTGAACTCG
>JBDKSR010000468.1:0-20625 GCA_039680545.1 Bryobacteraceae bacterium
CCAAGCCTTTCCCATTCCGCTTTGGAGAGCATGGATGGCGAGATATACAACTCGGTCAACATGCTGCCACGGCTGAAATTCATCACCGCGTTGTGCGTCCAGTCGTCGAGGCTCTCCCCTTTGCCGCCTTCGTCTCCCAGCAGGCCTTTGATGATGCCGATGGTCATGATGGAAGACTGCGGGAACTGATATGCATTCCGCGTGAAATCGTCATAGAGGACGCTGTCACGGTAAGTGATTGCCTTCTGCCTCTCGCTCACGGTGGGAACGTCCGTCAGAAAGCCGTAGTCGTGGCCGCCCATGAAAACGACGTCCGCGTACATCAGCCACCAGGGACTGAGCCAGTTGCTTGTAGTAATGTTCAGGAACACGTCGGGATCGGCGGCGCGGATCGCCTGAAGAAGGTCTATGAAGGTGCGCAGGTGCGCTTCCCGCGAGTAGATCCCGAGTAAGTGGCCGTGTTCGGGATTGTTGCAGCCGTACGGAAGGCCATCGAACTTGAGGTGGTTGACGTGATACTTGCTGACCATCTCCATGACGGACTGCCGGAACCTCTCCCGATACTTGGGTCCGGCGAGGCAGAAAAATCTGCCATTGGCCGTGATTTCGTATCCTTCTTTCTTGCCTGCCTCAATACGAAGCTCCCGTTGATCGTAGCCGCCTACCGGCCCGTACCAGATGCCCAGACGCGTGCCGCTGCGTTCCAGGGATTGTTGCACCGGAGCCAAGTCTCCTCCGAACCTCTGCTGATGGATCGACCAAACTGTGTTGCGATCATCCCAGCCATCGTCCAGGACGAAGGAATCGAGTTGCAACGAGAAGCGGTCGAGCAGATTCTTCTTGAGGGCGTCCATCCTCTCGATGCAGTTCGCCTGATTGAGCGTGTCGCGCTGCATGTCGTACCAGGTGTTGAACACGGTAACGGGACGCACCTTTCCGCTGCGAATGTGGCCGATATAGTCGAGAAACGCGCTGCGAACCGCCCCATCGGGCCCAACGCCCATGACGGATTTTTCCGAACGAAGCCAATCCGGGCCCGCCGTGTCGCCGGAATAGTAATAGAGAAGGACGTTACGGCCGTCAGAGGTGTTGTAGCCGGCCGGGTACTCGACGCCGAAATAGACGTTGTCGCCGTAAACGGGCTGTCCGAAGCCTCCCAAACGCGGCTCGGCTGCGCGCAAGGTGAAGTTCTCCACCGCGATGCGGTCCAGGAACACGCGCTCCGATCCGCGCGAGCGTATCTCCAATTGTTTGCGGACCCACTTGTCTTCGTCGCCCAGGGTCACGATCATGCGTACATCGAGACCGTAACGGGGAGAAGACATGGGGAAGATGAGCTGCTGCTCGCCGTCTGTACCGGTCTGCTCCTCGAACTCGCCCGCCGTGAAGTCGTCCGCCGTGAGGCGGACCGGGTTCTCCGAACCGTGTGTGTATCCGAGCCGCTCCCGGATGACCAAAAGCTCAAACTCTTTGGAGTCCACCGTGTAGGTGCGATGGTCGAGCTTGTTTACGAGTGCGGTGGTACGGACTTTGCCTTCGTGAACCTCAAAGACGCGTTCGACAAATTCGTTAGCTACCGTCACCTGGACCGGCGCGGCGCCGGGACAGAGCGAAGCAGCTGAGAGCAGGGCTACGAGGGCGATTTTGTTCATTGCGTTACCGTGCGGGGAGGTCCCTTAGGCAGGATATGTTCCCGACGGGAACGCGCGCAAGCGTGCCCGCGCTCTCCTTACTTCGAAGGCGCCTCGTAGATGACTACGGGACCTGCCGCAGCCTGAACGATGCAACCCATCAGCGCGCCGAACGCCGCTCCAGCCGCGAGCGCAATTACTTCCCGGGCGGAATCGGGGGCTGACCGGACGCCTTTCGCGCCGCTCTCCGCTCGGCTAACCGTCTCTCCCAGAACGCGATTGACTGTTGCTCCGCATCCTCGTAAGGATTGTAGGGCTTGGAAGTCTCTTCCTTTGACGTATCGGGCGGGAGTGTCTTCGGGTCCGCCGGTTGAGAATTGGGCATTTGACTGGAACCCCCTGTTTGATTTGAGGATATCAGAGTGTCGCCTTGGACCATCGCCACTTGGTTGAAGACAGCATCGGGATCAACGAAGCGGCCGTCTTTCCTGTGCCGCATGATCGCTGGGTAACCGGTGGATCTTCGTCGAGAGCGGCTGCTAGCAACGTCTAGTGGCACTACACATGGTCATTTCGGAGGCGCCTCGTAAACGACTTCAGGGCCACTTGCAACTTGAACGATGCAGCCCATCAGCGCGCCGAACGCCGCTCCACCCGCGATCATCGCCGCTACTCCAGCGCCTGAGAGGTCACCCTTCGCTACACCCACTCCGCCAATCGTAGCCGCGCCGGCGGCTGCTCCGATCAATGCCGCAGTCTTGAGCTTACGGCTGGCGGTCACCCTGCTGATTGTGTCGCGGGCGATGGTTTGGCTCTGGCCGGAACCAAGCTGAATGGTGATGCCGGCGTCGTCTGCCGAGACAAACGCGCCTTTTACTTTCGATTTGGAATGATCCGTCTCGATTGTCAACCACCGTCCCGGCGAGAGCTTGGAAATGTTACTCCACTCGCGTCCTGATTTGTTTGGAAGTGCCTGTGCTCCGCAGATTTGCGCCGCAAGGAGAAGGGAAAGGAATTGGCGAAATGTCCGAGTTGGGGCAATCATACTGACGAATCTAATGTCGTATCAGACCAGTTTCAAATCAGAAATTACTGAGGGCTTCTCTGCCGCTGCCAGCCCACTGCTGTTACCATATTCCTGACTATGAAAATCGCAGTGTTTGGCCTCGGATTCATGGGTAGTACCCATCTCAAAGCGATCAAGAACATCCCCCAGGCGGAACTCGTTGCGGTTGCCGACACAGACGCGAAGCGACTCTCCGGTGACTTGAGCGAGATTCAGGGGAACATCGGTGGACCTGGCGAAAAGCTCGATTTTTCGAAACTACGGCGCTACGCCGACTGGCGCGAAGCGGTGAAGGATCCGGAAATCGAAGCGGTTGATGTCTGCTTCCCGACTGTCTTCCATTCGGACGTGGCGATTGGGGCGTTGCAGGCGGGCAAGCACGTGCTGGTCGAGAAGCCCATGGGCCTTACCGCGGAAGCTGCCGACGCGATGGTGCGCGAGGCAGAGAAGAGCGGCAAGATCCTCATGTCGGCGCAAGTGCTGCGCTTCTTCCCCGCGTACAGCGCCATGTTTGACACGGTGAAGTCGGGCAGCGTGGGACCGGTGCGATCCGCGATGTTCCGCCGCCGGTGCTGTGCGCCGGAGTGGGGTCCCTGGATTGCCGACAAGAAGTCGAGTGGCGGCGGCGTGTTCGACCTGCTGATCCACGATATCGACTTCTGCCTTCACATGTTCGGGAAGCCGGAGGCGGTCTCGGCTGTCGGTTACGAAGATCTGGCGGGCGGGATCGACTGGATCACGGCGGAGTTCTTCTATCCGAATGTGGGAGGAGTTGTTGTCTCCGGCGGTTGGCATCACCGCAAGTCGTTCCCGTTCTCGATGGAGTTTTCGGTGCTTGCAGATGGCGGGTCGTTCGAGTTCCATTCGGCGTCAACGCCTCTCACGCTGTTCCGCGCGAACGGCGAGAAGGAAACCGTTCCAGTCGTCGAGAAGGACCCTTATCAGGCCGAGATAGAGTATTTCGTCGACTGTTGTGCGCAAGGGAAGCAGCCCGAGTTTTGCCCCCCGCGAGAATCAGCCGACTCTGTAAAGCTGGCTCTGCTGGCGGTCGAATCAAGAGAGAAGAAGGGAGAAAAATTGCCATGCCGGTTTTGAAGGACATGGAAATCGGAGCCATGTTCTGGGCGGGAAAGGACCCGCTCGAGACGCTGAAGCAGGTGAAGTCCATCGGAGTGCGCTGCGGCCAGGTCGGAATGGGCGGCGACATCGCCCTTGAAGGTGCGTACATCGCTGCCTGGAAAGCCGCGCTGGCGGCGGAAGACTTCGCTGTGGTGACCGTGTTTGCGGCATACACCGGGGAGGATTACGCGGACTCACCCACGGTTCAGCGCACGGTCGGGTTCATCCCGTCCGCGACGAGGGCGGAACGCGAAAAGCGCACGTACGAGATCAGCGATTTTGCCGCGGCGATCGGCGCCCCGAGCATCGCGCTTCACGTTGGTTTTGTTCCCGAGGACAGGTCGGACCCGGATTACGTGGCGGTACGGGACATGGTGCGGCGCGTAGCCGACTACGCGGCGAAGAATGGCCAGACCTTCGCTCTCGAGACGGGGCAGGAGCCTGCTCCGATCCTGCTTGCCTTCTTCAAAGACGTGGCGCGGCCCAATCTGCGAATCAATTTTGATCCGGCCAACCTGATCCTTTACGGCTCAGGCGACCCGGTGGAAGCTCTCGATGTGCTGGGGCAGTATGTCGTCTCGGTTCACTGCAAGGACGGGAACTGGCCGGATAAGGACAAGCCGGGATGCCTCGGCGTCGAGCAGCCTTTTGGTGAAGGCGCTGTAGGCGTGGAGCGGTTCATCGCGAAACTGAAGGCAATCGGTTACAAGGGGACTCTGAACATCGAGCGCGAGGTCGAAGACCAGGACCGGAAGTGGCGCGACATGAAGATGGCCTACGGTCTCCTTCAGACGTTGGCCGGCTAACGAATACGAGGCGCGCCTTCGGGTGCGCCTCACGACTTCGGAGGACCTCCTGGACAATGCCCAAGTCCGGAATGGCGGTTCTGCTTTTGTTGCCTGTTCTGGCGGCCGGGGCCGATCTGGAGTTGCCCTTTGAGTTTCTGCACAAGCAGATTGTGCTGCAAGTGGAATTCAACGGGAGTGGACCCTACAATTTCGTTGTCGACACCGGGACGCACGCTTCGACGATTGACCTGGGACTGGCCAAACGGCTGCGCATACCGCTGGCGGCGGTTAGAAGCGAAGGAAGGGGCGCCGGCGGCTCCCGGGTGTTCGGGAGCGCCGCTGTCCTGGAGGATCTCCGGGCCGGGGAACTCAGAGTTGCGCGACTCCCAGTAGTGGCGCTCGACTTGTCAGCGATCTCAGAGCAGTTGGGACGGCCTCTCGGGGGCGTCCTCGGGCACAACTTCCTCGCCTCGAGGATTACCCAGATCGACTACTTCCGGCGCCGCATACGCTTGCTCGCTGACTCTCCACACAAAGATGCCGCTTCCCGTGCCGATTCCGCGACGCGAACTTCGTTCCCCATGCAGTTCCGGTCGAATTCCGTTCTCCCGGTGCTCGAAGACTTCTATGTCAACGAGAAGAAACTTACAGTCACTTTGGATACCGGGTCGAGTCTGGGGCTGATCCTGTTTCCTCGCACGATACGCCAACTGGGTCTGGACGAACTGGCGCGGTCAGGCATCCCGATGGAGGCAGCCGGATACCGGGGAAAGGCGAAGCTCACAAAGGGGTGGGTGCGCTCGGTTGTCCTGAAGAGCATTGATTTGGGCGCGATCGAAGTAGCCTACGTGCGGCGTGGCTATGAAGATGACGAAGACCCGGCACGGCGAGGGGGAAACCTGGGTAATGCCGTGCTGCAGGACTTCATTCTTACGCTTGATTACCAGAATGGGGTCGTGGTGCTCGAAAGCACCGCAAATTAACCCGCCGTTTCATTAAGTTTTGATTCCTCTGTAACTGCACCGTAACACCACGCCGGTACTCTGGGTCCGTCAGGAGTCGATCCACTATGAGAATACTCGCAGTCAGCACACTGATACTCTGCTTGACCGGCCTGCTTTTCGGACAGAGCGACCAGGGGCGGATCTTGGGGACGGTGACCGATGTCAACGGCGCCGTGATTCCGTCGGCCAAGGTCGCGGTTAAGAACCAGAGGACGGGCATCGAACGTGCCGTCTCAACCAACGAGCAAGGCCGTTTTATCGTGACGAATCTTCCCCCTGCTCAGTACGCGGTCTCGACGACCGCCCCCGGGCTCGGTACGGCCGAAGTCAGCGTCATCCTTGCCGCCGCTCAGGAGCGCACGATAAACCTTACGCTTCAACCGGCGGTCCTGCAGCAGGAGATCACCGTTTCGGGCGGCGACCTGGTTGTGGTCGACATGAGTTCGGCCCGCGTCGGCGCCAACGTAAACGAGCGCGAAGTGCTGACGCTTCCGCTGAATGGCCGGCAGTTGTCGCAACTCTATCTACTAGTGCCGGGCGCACAGACCGCAGGCGGCGGTTCGTACGACAACATCCGCTTCAGCGGGCGCGCGAACCAGCAGAACGCTGTCCGTTTCGACGGCATCGAAGGGTCATCCATCATCGACGCGTCGCCGGGCAACCTTAACGGAGAGAGTTCCACCGGTTTCCGGCTCCAATCGAGTCTGGAGAACGTGCAGGAGTTCCGTGTCGAATCCAGCAACTACCCGGCCGAATACGGCACGGGCACTGCCGGGCAGATTTCGATCGTAACCAAGTCGGGCTCCAACCAGTTTCACGGCGCGCTGTTCGAATACGGCCGTAAC
Organism: Bryobacteraceae bacterium; assembly: GCA_039680545.1. Lineage (GTDB taxonomy): Bacteria > Acidobacteriota > Terriglobia > Bryobacterales > Bryobacteraceae > JAEHDI01. The sequence continues at coordinate 6,454 of JBDKSR010000468.1, forward strand.
AACGCCCTTGACGCACGTAACTTCTTCGACAAGTCAGAGAAGTCGGCCTTACGCTTGAATCAATTCGGCGGATCATTGGGTGGACCGGTTGTGAACAACAGGCTGTTCTTCTTTGCCAGCTACGAAGGACTGCGGCAGCGGGCCGGAACGAACATTATCGAAGCGGTTCCCAGCGCGGCTGCCCGGGCGCGAGCCGTTGCTGCAGTGGCCCCGCTCATGGACGCGTATCCCACTGGCGGGACGGCGACGTCCAACGCAGACCTGGACCTGTACCAACTGAACGCCAGCAACAAGGTGGACGAAAACTACGGCGGCCTGCGGCTGGATTACAGGATCAATGATAGGTACTCCATCACAGCGCGCTATTTCCGCGACCAGGGCGAGTCATCGGCTCCGATGAACGTCACGGGGAACTACCAACTCATCACTGCGGTTCCGCAGAATGCCATGGTGAGCTTCCAACAAATTCTGTGCCCGACGGTCATTAACGAAACCAAGGTGGGCTTGAATTACGCGAAGACGCGAATCAACGGCGTGGCTCCCACGGTAAATGGGGTTGATCTTTCGGCGATCTCCGTGGACTTCACGGGGACTGCGTCGATTGCGGGTATTGGGGGGCAGGGTGTCAGCGGATCGGCGGCGCGGCTGGGCGGGCTGGTTCGTACCAACAGCGCGCAGAATGGACGCGGGGTGCCGTACACAGGCTACACTCTGACGTTTGCCGACCAGCTCAGTTGGATTAAAGGAAACCATACCGTGAAGCTCGGGGGAGAGGTCCGGCCGATCCGGATGTATACGGACCGTCTTGGGGGAACTACCTACACGTTTTCAAATCTCTCCGCGCTGCTGAACAACGCACCATCGAGCGTTGCCGTTATCGGAGACGTGAGCGCCTCCAACCCGCTGCACGATGGAGCTACCGGCAACCGCTACCTGAAGCAGGAATACTACATCGGCTACGTACAAGACGAGTGGAAGATCCGGCCCAACTTCACGATGAATTACGGACTGCGCTACGAATACTACTCAGTGATGCACGAAGATCGGAACCTATTCACGTACTTTGATATGTCCACCGGGACATTGGACACGAACCCGAACCGCGCGTGGTACAAGAGCTCGAAAACGAATTTCGCCCCCCGTCTGGCATTCTCCTGGGCGCCCACCAAGTTCAACAACAAGACTGTGTTCCGGATCGGAGCCGGCTACTATTTCGGACCGGGGCAGACCGAGGACCAAGTTCAACTGATCGACAGCGACCGCGTGACCGTCACCAAGACGGACGCCGTGTTCCCCGTCGACAGCCAGGCGATTATTGACAGCTTTGATCTGAATACGGTCAAGGGCTTCCAACCACGCGTCTATGCGCCGGGCTACACCTTGCCGGAGAAGGTTCTCTCCTACACAGCATCGATCCAGCAGGAACTGCCACTCGGAACAGTGCTGACCGTCGCGTACGTGGGGAGCCAGGGCCGGAACCTCTTCCTGCGTTCCTGGACCAATTTGATGACCGGTGTGGCGCAGAACGCCCTGACAGGAGTTGGCAGTGCTGTGCTTCAGTATGGCAGCCGTTTCGCGCAGTTGGACTATAAGACGAGCGGCGGCACCGACCACTACGACTCGCTTCAGGTGACCGCGAACAGGCGTTACAGCCGGGGTCTGACGATTGGCAGCCAGTGGACCTGGGGACACAGTTTGGGGAACACCGGCGGCTCCAATGAAGCGCAGACCCAGGCGGACCCGTTCAACTTTGAGCGAGACCGTGGGAATAATGCCTTTGACGTGCGGCACAGCTTGAACGCCAGCGCGATGTATGAGCTTCCAATCGGCAAAGGCCGCAAGTACCTGTCGAGAGGCAACGGATTGCTTGACGCGATCATCGGAGGCTGGGAGGTTGGGGGCGTTGTCAACGCTCGCACCGGATTACCTATCGACATCACGGTAACGCGGCCCGACATCGTGTATCAGGTGAGGTCCACGGGCAAGATCGTGACCAGTCCGAGCGTTACATCCGACGGGGAGGTGCTCACCACGGCGCTTGTTAACAATCCTTACGGTGGCTCGTTCCGCAGCAACCGGCGGCCGGATGTCGTTGCGGGTGTGAATCCGTTTCTCTCGTCCTCGACCGATAAGCGCGTGTTCCTGAACCCGGCGGCGTTTGCCACACCTGCGCCGGGAACTTTTGGAAACCTGGGCCGGTGGGCATTACATGGGCCTGGTTTATCGCAGTTCGACCTTACGCTCCACAAGAAGTTCAACATGGGAGAACGGGTCAGCCTGGAATTCCGTGGCGAGATCTACAACATTCTCAATCACACGAACTTCGGGAATCCGGTATCGAAACTCAGCAACGCTCTGGGAACCGGAACGAACAAACTCCAGCCGGGTGAGCCGTTCACGTTGGCGGCATCCGGAGGCACGTTCGGATTGTCGACTTCGACCGTGACCAAGGACGTAGGTCTCGGTTCCAGCCGTCAGGCGCAGTTGTCCCTTAGGCTGAGCTTTTAGGACCACGGCAGATTCAAGATCGTCTCCAACGACAGGGGCGCGCCTTCGGGTGCGCCTCATCTTGTATTAGGTAGCTGATTTCGTCGAGAGATAGTCACACCACCTAAAGTTGATCGAGAAAAAAAGGCCGCCGAAAGCTTCGGTGCTTCCACCTGACTTTACGGCGGCCCGCCTCAAACTACCTCACTTTTAGGGGTCGTCTACTTTGTTTGCTATTCAGACGTCTGTCAGAACTGCAACCGCGCTGACAGTGTTATCTGTCTTGGTTCATAGAGGTAGCTCATATTCTGTGCCCCAAAGACCACATTCGTGTTGTTGCCGACTCGGCTGTTTGTTGCCGGGGTCGCCGTTAGGGCTGGAGTCACGCCAACATTTGAGATTGTTCCTCCTGGAGCAAAGTTCGTCCGGTTAAAGAGGTTCGTCGCTTCCGCCGCCACGTCCACATGCACTTTCTCGACGATCCGGAATTTGCGGCTCAGCGTCAGGTTAACGTTAGCGAAGTATGGAGTACGTAAGTAGTCCATAAACTTCGCCGTGGTTCCCCACGCATAGGTGTCAAGCGAGTACCTTCCATTGGGGAATTGCACGATCGGAGCCGTGAAGCGGTCCGGGTTGTACCTCATGTAGTTATACCTTGTGGGCGTGATAACGCGGCCGCTCGGCAGAGTAATCTGCGTATTGCCGTCATACCAGCCCTGTAGGTTCTTGGGCAGTTCTATGGGTTCATTGGGATTCTCTATGCAGCGTCCGTTCACTGTGTTGCCGCAAGAGGGGCCGAATGGCTGCCCACTCTGCAATGTGATGACGCTGGCCACCTGCCACTCACCAATCAAAGCGCGAAGCACCTTGTTGCCGGGATCGAGCGCCTTGCCCTTGCCCGTCGGCAACTCGTATGACACCACGCCGGCAAAGCGATGCGTGATGTCCCATAGAAGGTAGCCGTGGTTGTTTTCCAAGTTGGCGTAATCAATGCCGCCACTGCCAGGTTTGCCGAGGTTCCCGATCTGTTGCTCGGAGTACCCCGGGGTCGGGCCCATGATACCTGTGGCCTTCGACCAGGAGTAGTTCATTTGCATTTGCAGCCCATTGGAATAGGCATGCTCGGCGCGGAACTGCAGGGCGTTGTAATTCGACACGCCCTGGTATCCGTGATACGTCATTCCGAGCAAGGACAAGTATGGCTGCATGGCGTTCAGGGTGGTGATGGTACTACTGTTGATAGCGCCTGCCGCCTTGCGAACCAGTTCGGGCAGAGGGTTGGCTACCCTCACCGAACCCGGATCGGTCAATCCGTTCGAGTTGATCCAATCCGAACGCCAACTCCTCAATGTGTTAGAGGGAATGGCGAAAGTCCCGGTGAACGGGTGGCCATTCCAGTGCTGGTTCTCACCATGCGAACCCACGTAGCCCACCGACACCAGCCACGCGTGCCCGAAGTTGTGCTCGATAAAGAAGTTCCACTGGTCGAGATAAGCGTTCTTGTTTGTGCGCAGGAAGAGGCCTTCGCCCGACGACCCCGTGCCGTAGAGAACCGGGGACTGCGTTGCTCCAGGCGCCGCATTTACAATCGTGTTAATCGGATCCTGGAATTGGCCGACAGGCACGCCATTCGGCGATGTTCCGTAGTCGTTGCCGATCGTTCCGGCCGAATACGGGCCGGTGCCGTAAATCATTCCATTGGCGTTGAACCCGGTGTTACTCGGCGCGTACGTCCGGCCGAATCCGCCACGGAGAACGGTATTCTCCTTCAGGCGGTATGCCACTCCAATGCGGGGCACAAGGTTGTTCCACTGCGTGTCCCACAGATTGCGCGAGTAGCCGTCCTGGCCGGGGAAGGCAAGGCGCCCCAAGGTCCCGCTCGAGTTGAGCAGGCTCTTTCCTTCGGTGAACGGATTCGTCCTGGTCAGATCGAATCCTGCCATGGAGTTATAACGCTCCGTGGGCCCAGGTTGGACTTCATACCGTACCCCAAGGTTGAGGGTCAGCCTATTGGTGGCTTTCCAGTCGCCTTGCAGGAAGCCCGCTGTGTATGTGGCTCTCAAGGCCGGAACCAGAGCCGTGCCTGGGTACAGGTACCAATAACCGACACCCGTCAGCGCGCTGGCGAACGAGACTCCTCTCAGCGCTGGATCCGTAATCAGGCCTGAATTGCCGCCATTGATGTTGCCCAATTGCCCATTGTGGTTGACCGCGGTCAAACGAGGCGTTCCAGAGAAGATGTCCTGCCAGTTGCCCAGGTACCCCCGGAACTCTCCGCCTGCCTTTATGGTCCATTTCCCCATGATCTTGGTCAAACTGGCGTTCAGTGCGTGGTTGGTTTGCCGCTCTTTTTTCCAGTTCCAAGTGTCGGGGTTGAGGTTCGCGATCGGACCACCGAAGTTCAGGGCCGTTACGGCTGCGCCGGGCATCGGCACGACCGCCGCTACTGCGCTCGGCATACCCCATGCCGAATAGTCTTCGAAGCCGGCGCGCTTCTCCGACGGGTAAATCGTATTGCTGTGGACTCGCGTGATGCCGTAACGCACGTCGAGTACGGTTGTTGGATTTAGTGTAATCGTGTCGCCGATCGCGACGTACGGATTATCGTCCGCAATGGCGGCGCCAGACGAATACACAAACTGGGCGTCTTCACCCCACATGTTGGGAGGGGTCCTTGCGCCATTCGAAATTCCGCCGGTCATGTAGATCGAGTTCTTGTCGTTCAGCCGGAAATCCAGCCGCGATGAGAAGCTATTGCGAACGATCGGGGTTGTACCAGTGAACTTGTAGTTGTTACTACCGTAAGGGTCTGTTGGTGTGCTATTCGGCTGCGGATATGCCCCAAGGTACTTCAGTCCGTACCTGTTGGGAGTCGTAATGACCCCATTCGGGTAAGGCGTTCTCTGAAACACCTGTGTGCTGCCGTTGTACGGGACTGCCGAGAACGGATCGAATATCTGCACTGCAACGGGGCTTCCGTCGTTGCCTGCAACCTTGGTCTGGCTGAAGTCTCCTATGCGCTCCAAAGCCGTCGGAACGTAGGTCTGCAACGTCGCGGGATCCGAGTGCGTCACCCGCAGAAAAGAAGCAAAGAAGAACAGCCGGTCTTTGCCGTTGAACACTTTTGGTATGATCACCGGGCCACCAATGCTGCCGCCACCCTCGTTAACCCGGTACTTGGTACGTTTGACCGAATGAGCATTGTTATACAGCCCATTGGCGTTCAGGGCTTCGTTTCTCAGCCGGTAGCTGAGCGTTCCGTGAAAGTCATTCGTCCCGCTCTTGGTCGTCATAGAGATCACGCCTAGTGCGTTGCCGGTCTCGGCAGAGAAATTGCTCGTTGAAACCCGCACTTCCTGAAGCGAATCCCTGTTTGGCAACACTGCGAGTTCGTGCCAAGCGGCGCCTTGAACCGAAATCCCGTCCAATTGGATGTCGCCGCTGCCTGCAACGTTACCATTGATGCGCAAGGAGGACAGGTACTGGCGGTCCTGATAACCGACCCCCAAAACCGAACCACTGTACATTCTGGGGTCCGGAACGACTCCGGCTTGCAATGTGGCGTAGTACAGCGGATTGTTGTTTACGTTCGGAATGCTGGAGATGATATTGGAGTTGACCGCCCCCTGCACGGTGGCGGCTTCCGTCTGGAGCACTGCTGCATCCGCCCGCACCTCGATCGCCGTTGTCACACTTCCTGGTACGAGCGAGGCATCCACTCGTAAGGTAGTGGACGTCCCTATGACGATCCCGGTCTTCCTGTATGGTTGGAAACCCTGGGCTGAAACCGCCACGGAATACTGGCCCGCGGCGAGATACGGAACCGTGTATTCGCCTGCCGTGTTGGTTTGAGTTTGCGCCGCCACGTTGGTGCCGTCATTGGTAACGACGACAACCGCTTGTTGGATTACGGCGCCGGTAGCGTCTGTAACCGTTCCAGTTATCGCGCTGGAGCGAACTTGCGCCAGCGCGATCCCACTAAGGAGAAAGAGACTTAGTATGAACACACTGAGCCTCTGTAGATACAGATTGTGCATAGATGTCCTCTCTTTACCTCACCAAAGCCCTGCGAGACGCGACACACGCGAGCGTATGTCACCGGGGAGTGTACACCTGTACGAGGTGAATAGAGCCAACAAATAGTGTTTGTTAATTTATGTGTGAAAAGAATTGCCGGAAAGAGACACAGAAACAAAGGGTAATAACAGGATTTGACTCGCCCTTACTTGCATAAATAACAGTTAAGGTGCATGCTTAGGCATGGGCCGCTCTCGCGCCGAAGTGGACCTAACCGCCGAAGAAGAGACAACCCTCCGTGGGTGGGTGCGAAAGGCCTCGACCGAACGGCGTCTTGTCGAGCGGGCGAAGATGATCCTGCTTTCTCACGAGGGGCTGACGGTCGAGAAGATTGCCCAGCAGTTGGATACCCGGCCGGCGCGTGTGTCAAAGTGGCGGCAGCGTTTCGTCAAGGACCGGTTAAGCGCTCTTTCTGACGCACCGCGGCCGGGCAAGCCCCATAAGTATGACGAGGGGACCGAAGACCGGGTGCTGGAGCTGCTTAAGCGGCCAGCCCCGGAGGGCTACCTGGAGTGGAATGGCTCGTTATTGGCTAAAGCGCTGGGAGGTGTAAGTGCGGATCAGGTCTGGCGGATTCTGCGCCGGCGCGGTATACAGCTCCAGCGGCAGCGAAGTTGGCGCCTTACCACCGATTCAGAGTTCCGCCGTAAAGCGGCCGATGTCGTCGGCTTATATCTGAGCGGGCCGGAGAATGCGTTGGTGGTGTGCATCGATGAGGAACCGCACATCCAGGTGTTGCAGCGCGCACAGGGTAGTGTGCGATTGCCGGACGAACGAACAGTCCATTGCCTCAGGCACGGCTATAAACGGCATGGAACTACGACGCTGTTCGCCGCGCTCAATGTGGTCACGGAAGAAGTGAAGAACGGTCACTATGCGGGGCGCGGACACCGCGAGTTCCTGAATTTCATGGATGAAGTCGTTGCCGCATGTCCGGAGGCTGAGCTGCACGTCATCCTCGATAACCTGAGCATTCACAAGCCAGCTCAGGATGGCTGGCTGAGACTGCACCCGCGGGTCCATCCACACTTTACGCCGAACCGCGGTTCCTGGCTCAACCAGGTCGAATGTTGGTTCAGTATTTTGCACCGTTCGGGGCTGCGGGGCGGTGGTTTTACTTCAGCACGAGAACTCCGTGAAGCGATCGAGAAGTTCGTGAGCGCGCACAACCAACGGGCCGCGCCTTTCGAATGGACTAAAACTGTTGTGCCTCGGCGCGCCTTCGAGTGCGGGGCTTTTTTTACACCAGGCGGCTGATTTCGGCGAGAAATAATTTCGCTACATGCGGGCTGTCGTATCGCAACACGGTATCGAGTCCGGCGGCGGATAGCTCGGCGCGACGTTCGGGTGAGCGATAGAGCCCCAAGATTCCTTCCGCAAGCGCTTCCGCATTGCCGGGCTCCACCAGCACCCCGGATTCGACGACTTCCGGCACGGCCGCCGCCAAGGTTGCCACGATTGGCTTCCCCGCGGCCATCGCTTCCAAAAAGACGATTCCGAAGCCTTCCTGAACGCTTGGAAGACAGAGAATGTCGCACCGTCGGTACTCCCGCGCCAGTTCATCTTGACTGATGTCTCCAAGCCAACGGACGGTTCGCTCAAGGTTCTTCGTTTTCCATAAGGTCTGGAGCCTTGCCCACTCCGGGCCTCCGCCCGCGATTCGTATTTCAAGTCCCGGGATAGAGTCGCGGAGCCGCGCGGCGGCGTCCAGGAGCACGTCGAGACGCTTGCGGGGGTAGAAGCGGCAGACGCAGAATACCGTGAACTTTGCGGCGTCGGGTTCCACGGGATTCCGGGCGAACAGGCCGCGCCATCCTTCGAGGTCGATCAGTTCCGGCACGACGGACGGCGTCTGGGACAGGCCGTACAACTCCTGAATGCGGCGCGCGGCGTAACGGCTGGTCGTGATGACGAGGCCGGCTGCGCGAACGTGGGCGCGTTCGCAAGCGGCTTGCACGGACATCGTGAGCCGCGTCATGCCGCGTTCGAAACGCATCTCATCCGCGATGACACCTTTGACCGACGCGACGTGAGGCGTGTCCCGATGCGCCGCAATGCGATAGCCGTCCATGTCGAATCCGACCGTGAGATCGTAGTCTCCGCGACGCTTCCACCAGAGCTGCTCGTTGAACAGGAGCCTGCGAATTGTGTGGACGGGGAAAGTGAATTGCGGCGAGACAATATCGACTTCGACTCCCTGCGTTGTGAGCGCGCGGCCGAGCGTCGCGATACCCGCGAAGGTCCCGCTGCCCTCGACGACGTTCAGCGGTGTAGAGGTGAGGAAGCGGATTCTCATCCGGCCTGCTATTATCGCTTAGCGTGATGCTACGTTTGCCACTGCTATCCCTGCTCCTTTCGCTTCTGCCGGTTTTGAACGCGGCGTACGCGCCGCTGCGCGTCAGTGTGTACGCCACGGCGGATGGCGTGAACAAATATCTTTCCACGCCCGCGGACCGGGCCAAGACAGCCGAGGTGCTGCACCGCTTTCACGTCTCTCGCGTATTTGTCGAGGGCAGGCGTGGAGACGATTACGTGCAGCCGGAGCTTCTTCGCGAGATTCGCGACGACCTTCTGGCGCACGGCTTTGAGGTGACCGGGGCGATTGCGACCGTGCCGGGAAAGACATTCGGCGTGCGGCAGAACGGGGATCTCGGCTGGATGAATTTCCAGGCCAAGAAGACACAAGAGGACATCGCAGGCTTCTTCAGGGAAAACGCGGGGATCTTTGGCGAGATCGTGATCGACGATTTCTTCTGCACCGGCGACACGTCACCGGAATCGGAGACAGCGCGTGATGGACGATCCTGGGCGGCGTACCGTCAGGACCTGATGGTCTCGCTGCTGGGGCCGATGGTTCTGGAGCCGGCGCGCGATGTCAGCCGTACTTTCAGCTTGATCATCAAATATCCACAGTGGTACGACCGCTTTCATCTGTTCGGATACAACCCGCAGCGGATGTCCGTGCGCGCCGATAGGGTCTGGGTTGGGACGGAGGTGCGAAATCCAGAGACGCGGCGGATGGGGTTCGTCGAGCCCTCTGAGGGGTACGTAAACTATCGATGGATCGCGGACAGCGCCGCGCAGAAGGCGGAGGGAGCTTGGTTCGACCACATCGAATGCACGGCACAGAACTTCGTGGATCAAGCCTGGCAGAGCGTGCTTGCCGGCGCCAAAGAACTGACGCTGTTCAGCCTTAACGACGTGATGACGGGTCACCCCGGCCACGAATTGTTTCTGCGCGACTTTGACGCGTTGTCGAGCGTTTCCGCCGAGAATAAGGGGCGACAGCCGCTGGGTATCGGGTTCTATAAGCCGGTGGGCAGTGACTCGGAACAGAACATGTACCTGATGGACTACGCGGTCATGATCGGCTTGCCGGTCGTGCCCACCGTAGCGTATCCGGGCGGCACGAAGGTGGCGGTGCTGGGCGTGCAGGCGGCGGAGGATCCGGACATCTTCCGCGAGATTCGTAACCACATGAAAGGCGGTGGAACGATCGTTGTCACTCCGGCGTTTCTGAGAAAGGCGGATCTGAAACTGCGGCGTTTGATCGGAGTGTACGCGAGCGATGAGGCCGTGCCGGAACTGGCTACCTCGGCTCTGGTGGGAGGGAAGCAGGTTCCGCTCACCACGCCGCTTGAGATCGACGGCGGGCTTTTCGTGAAGCAGGCGGCGGTGCGAATGGAAGTCTCGGGAGGCGGTAAGACTTACCCTCTGCTCACGAGCAAGGTAATCGGGCGTGGACGCCTGATGGTCTGGAACGTTCGAACTTTCAGCGAGAAGGACTTCCGGGAGTCTGGGGAACACCTGCTCGCGCCGAAGCGGCTCGGGTTGCCCGATCTGCCGCAGCCTGTGGCCGATGAACTTCGGAACAACCTGCTTGGGCCAATCAAGATCAGTTTTGAAGCACCGACCCGTGTGGGTCTGTACCTGATCGGTGGGCACCGCTACCTGTATAATTTCCGCAACGAAGCTCTGGACGTCAAAGTCGACGGGCGGACCACCCATCTGGATGCGAACGCGTTTCGACGGATCGAATAATCGCCGCGAAGGCTAGATCCGGTTGAAAACCGCGATGGCCTTCGTGAGCGACTTGAATTTCTTGATGAACGGCACCATCTTGGACTCGCGAGCGTCGATTTCACGCGATTTCGCGAGCACCTCGGCCGCCTTTTCGGCAGGCACGCGTACGACGCCGTCCTCACCCGCAACAATGATGTCGCCCGATCTGACGGTCACGCCCGCGCAGTCCACCGGGATACCGTTGGCAACGCTGGCCCATCGCCCTACCGCCGTGGCGGGCGTAACGCTGCGTGCGTAAACGGGCAGATCCATGGCGCGAATTTCGCCCACGTCGCGGACGCCGCCGTCGATGACGAAACCCGCCATTTGACGCGCCTTGGCCGTCGTGGCCATCAGGCCGCCAATAGCGGCGACATCAAGGCCGTCCGCCATCACAATCACGCCGACCTCGCCGGGTTTCGCGGTGTCGATCATCTGGACGGAATGCCTGGTGGCAAGCGCTGGAGTGGCCATTTCGGCAGGCGCCGGTTGGACCAGCGCCGTGGCTGCGCGTCCGACGATCTGACCGGCGACAGCAGGGCGCATGTCGTGTGACATGAAGCCGCGCTCTCCGGTCACCGAGTCGACAGCATCGGAGACAGAGGCGACGGTTGTTTGCTTGAAGCCTTCAATCAATGGATCTTCCGCGACCTGCTGGTGTCCACCGCTTACCCCCACAAGGATGGAGATAGCGAAGACGAGCATGGCGGCAATCAAGAGAATCTTGAACTTGGTCATATCTGTCCTCCGGTCAGGGCGTGGAGCCGAGTCCAATTATATTCCTGATGAGAATAGCCTCCGTACATCGTCTACCAGCCTGCCTCCAGCGTTTCGATTGTATATGGCGCGAGGCGAACTGTCTTGCCGCCGTCGAGGCGCACCTCGGCCTCGTCGTCGCCGAAGTTCAGCAGAAGCAGAAGACCGTTTTCAAGCACGCTCCAATACACGTCGCCGGGCTTCTCCATGCGCACTGCGCGCTGGATTTCGGGACGCAAGGTATTGAGTTTCCGCAGTTGGTCGCGCACGTAGCGGGCGTACGGTTGTCCCGGCTCCGGATCGCCAGGGAATATGATCACACGGCCCTTTCCCGTTTCGCCCCTCTGCCAGCGCTGCCACACGGACAGATCGCCTTCCACGGTTTGGAGGGGCCCGCGCGGGCGTCCCATATAGAACAGAACTCCGCCCTCCTCGACCCACTTCGCAACCCGATCCAGAACCGATTTTTCAGTGACGTGGCCCCAGAGGAAAATCAGAACCTTGTAACGGTCGAGCGCCCCGTCCTGAACCATGGGCTCGCTCACGTAGTCGTAATCAGCCGTCGAGCGCATTGCTTCGGCCCGTGTCAGGAAGCAGTTACCCCACATGTGCCGGAGGACTTCGTCATCCAGCTCGATCCCCGTGTCGGGGTAGAAGGCCGCGATATCAGTGGCAGGTTTAGCCCGGCGGTCGAGCAGATAAGCGCGGCTAAGCCAGCGATCGATTGCCTGATCGTTGTCGTAGAGGTTCGGGGGGTAATAGAAGAGGTGTTCCCCATTGTTGGTGACGCAGTTGAAGAGCCGGGCCATGACGCCCCGTGCGCTGCCGAAGCCGCCGGGTTCGTAACCAAGGGCCGCGCCATAGAACCTTGCGGCTGAGGATGCCATTCTCGTGATCGTGAAGTTCTGCGCGAAGTTGTCACTTTCGTTGGTGAGCCGGACGCCGCCTTTGAGACGAGCCATGGTCTTCGCGTGGCCGGTGTAATCCGTACCGATCTCGATTGGGCCCCAACCGCCTGAGGATTGATGGATCACGGTGTTCGGCATCGCCTCCCGCGCCCATTCCGCCCACTGCTCGCACCAACGGGTCATGGCGCCCATGTACCAGTCTGCGAAGTCCGCACGTTTTCTTAGGGTTGCGGCGGTTTCCGGCAGAAACGGTTTAATATCCTCAAACGACTGGAAAGAATCCCCCCAGGCACGATTCAACTCGGAAATGCTCGGGTATTTCCGGCGGAGCCAGTTACGGAATACCGGGGCGGCGCAGGCATCACCCGCCCAGTATCCGATGTGGGTGTGAAGCGGCTGGCCCTTGTAGCCCCAGTCGCCGCGCGCGGGATATTGGGCTTCTCCATAGTTACCGCTGGGTCCGAGCCGGATGCCCAGTAAGGTCTTACGGTTGCCGTAGTGTTTGCCGAATTCCTGCAGGAACCGGCGGACGTATCTATCCTGGTGGCCGCAAAAGATTGTCTGGATGTCGTTGCGCTGGCCGTGCTCCAGACACACGTAACCCTTGTTATCGGCCGAGTCATGAAACCACTCAGGAAGGGTATAGGCCGAGCCGACGATGAGCAGGGGGAACCACTGCATTCCATGCTTGTCCAGTTCGTCGACCACCGCGTCGTAGAAGCTCCAGTCAAAGACGCCGGGGGAGCGCTCAATGAAATTCCACTTGACGTAGCTCTCGATCCCGTTGAATCCGAGAGCCTTGGCGAGCGGCAACAGGTTCCGCATGGCGGCCAGGGTTTCTGGCAGGTCCTCGGGGCTGGAGGCGTCTGCTCCAGCCGTGGTGACACGTTGGGATGGGCGGCTGAATTTCACTGCCGGGGGGACGGACGGAGTGGTTTCTACCGGCGGCTCTGAGCCGAAGACCGATATGGACCGCAGAAACCCAGCGCCGTTGATGATGATCGGCTCCTTTAAGCTAGTTCCGTCGAACTCGAAGACAGCGCGGCGGAACTTTCCCGTATTCAGCCGGGCAACCCCTCTCTGGCGGCGCTGGGCGACACCCGGCGAGGTCGTGATCAGGGCGTAACCGCGATCGAGGTACTCCACCACGAGCCAAGCCGCACCTGTAACGGGGACCTGGATCTCCACGCGAACGCCGGCCATGCTGAAATAGTCGGCGGACGGCTCGATGGCGGCTATCTTCACGCCCGCTTCGTCACGGGTCGTCCATGTCGTACCATCCGAAGGGGTTACGGTGATCCCCTTAGCGGGCGCGCCGGCCTCCCATCGTGCGATTTCCGACGGATAGGCCACGGCAGCCAGAAACAGAAGCAGCAGGATGTGTTTTTTCATGTCCGGTCTTCATCCACAACCAATTGTTATAATGAGACTTTAGAATGCCGCCAGACGCAAGCGGGAATCCAGGGGCCGCCCGCAAAATCCTCCTTCTCACCCCCAGGGGATTTTGTGCGGGAGTGGTGCGGGCGATCGATGTCGTCAGGATTGCCTTGGACCTCTACGGGCCTCCCGTCTACGTACGCAAAGAGATTGTACACAATCGGCACGTTGTTGAAGAGCTTCGTTCGGCGGGCGCGGTCTTCGTGGAAGAGTTGGACGAGGTGCCTGCCGGCGCGCGGGTCATTTTCAGCGCTCACGGTGTCTCTCCTGACGTCAGGTCGGAGGCCGTGAAGCGGAATCTGAGGGTCATCGACGCGACCTGCCCGCTTGTGACCAAGGTACATCTGGAGGCGGTCCGCTTCGCGCGCAACGGTTACACCATCGTTCTGATCGGCCATAAGGATCACGACGAGGTGATCGCTACGTTGGGCGAGGCCCCGATGTC